>NZ_JBEZIX010000032.1:0-114876 GCF_040651315.1 Streptomyces sp. NPDC048506 | reverse complement strand
CTACCGCTACTTCGCGGGCCGGGACGATCTACTGGGCGAGCTGATCCGGGACGCCTACGACGATGTGGCGCAGGCCATCGCACAGGCCGACAGTGACTCCGCCGAGGACCCGCGGTCCACCCTGCACGCCCTCGCCGGCGCCTACCGGAGCTGGGCCGTCGCGCAGCCGCACCGCTATCCCCTGATCCAGGGAACGCCGCTCCCCGGTTACGCGGCTCCGTCCGACACGCTCCAGCGCGCGGGCCGTCCTGGGACCGTTCCTGAAGGCGTTCGCCGCCGGCGCGCCCGCAAAGGCGCTACGGCCGGCCGTCGCCGAGATGGACGCATGGGTACACAAGGACGACGGCGTCGCCGACTGGGTGGCGCAGCACACGAGACGATGCGACGTCGCACGTCGTCGAACCGATCTCTGCGTACGAAGTCGGGCAGGCGATCTGTGCCCGTTTGTAAGCCGCCGCGCACCGCGGCGGGGTGGACACCGAGAGCGATGGGGTCCGACACGTCACGCACACGGCACGGGTCCTCCGTCCGGCGCGCCAAGCGGCGGCGAAGAGCCAGGGTGCTTTGGACTTCGGCGGTGAACACTCCGGTCAAGGCCGCACCAACTGCCGTGATGACGGCCGTCGCCCAACCCGGCAACCACACCGCTCCCGCCAAGGCTGCCGCAGCAGCCACTCCGATCAGTACGGCCCACGGCCGCAAGAATCCCCACAACATCAGACTCCCGACCCCACGCTCAACGTCTTGGCAGTGAGCTAACCCCAGTGTCGTGCGCCTGGGGCGGAGCGCGGGGGCATTCAGAAGGATGCGACCGCGAGCCGGTTGGGCCACCGGGGTGGTGCTGGTCAAGTGGGCTGGACCGGTGGCGGGCCATCTCACACCGCGTCGCCCTGACGGATTCTCGTCCGGAGATCTCGTCCGGAGACGGTTTCGTCTCGTCCAGCGACGGGTCTTCTCGTCCAGCGACGGGTTCAGGGCTGCTGGAGCCGGAACGCCTGCTGGGCCAGCAGGTCGTGGGAGGGAAGAATCGCACCCGCCCATGCGTCGGCGGGCGCTTCGGCATGTCCTTCGGCACCCAGGGCCCGCTCGGCGTGCTCGTCCGCGGCGTGCTCGTCGCGAACGGGTGTGACGAGGTGTTTGGCGTAAGGCGAGCTGGGGTGGGCAGCGAGCACGCGCACCCGACCGTCACCCGAGCCGCGCGGAGCCACCGGGACGACCGCGACCGAGAAGCCCTTCTGGTCGGTCACGAACAGCGCGAAGTCGTCGTAGCGGAAGTGGTCGATGTCCACGATCGGCTTGGGGTAGTGGTGGTAGCCGGCCGCCGTCGGGAGCACTCCGGAGTGGGTACCGGCAGGCAGCGGCACCGAAGCGTTGAATATCGAGTCCGTCCACTCGGCCACTTGCTCGGGGGTCCGTATCGGGGTGCGCAGAAGCCGTTCGCCGTCCCCGTAACCGAAACCAGCGTATCCGGGCAGGGTGTCCGGGAACGCTGCGACCACACGGGCGGCGCAGAGGCGGACGCGGTCCACCTTCGCGGGGTCCGCGCAGAACTGCGCCGACCACTCGACGCCGAGCGGCAGGAACAGGCACAGCCAGCCATCCTGGTCCTTCACCCACACTCCCCCGCCGTGGTGGTCCTGGTACGGCCCCGGTGCGAACGTCCAGTCACTGGTGGTTCCGACGAGTTCCCGCATCAGCTTTCGGCTCGCCTGGTACTGCGGGCTCTCGGTGCGCGGTGGGTGGTCCGCCACGGAAATGGTCCATGGGTGGTCTTCGTGCTCGGTGTGTACCGCTGCGGCGTGTGTCCCTGACGCGTTGTTCATGGTGGTCTCCGTCTGGGATCCCGGAATTCCGGAAGCAAGGACCTGCATCGATATGCGGCGTGCATCGACGTGAGGTGCGCATCGATATGACGTGCGCATCGACGTGAGGCGTGGATCGAGGAGGGCGTGCAACGGATCGTGCGGCCCTGCCCTGGCCAGTCCAGGGATGCGGCGAGGGTCTGCGTCGCCGCCGTGGCACGAGCCGCCCGCTGGGTGTGAATCGCCCTCTACAAGAAAGGCTACCCCTGCGACGAAAGGGGCGCCCACCTGGGCAGGGCTCCCACTTTCGCGCGATGTCCCGGCCTCGTGACACGGCACTCGGGCCGGCCCCCTGGAGGGGCCGGCCCGAGTGAACCGTCGTGCGGGGTCCGGCGGTTGTTACGGCCGGACGAGGAGGATGGAGTTGATCGGCGTCAGGTCCTTGTCCACGTAGTAGCCGGGCTGGAGGTAGCCCTGGCAGTCCCCCGTGCCGTTGTAGCCCGTGCAGGTGCGGGCCGTCGCACCTCCGGTCTGGTTGTTGAGAACGTAGTGCTGCCCCACCTGGTTGCTGAGGTTGTGGGCTCCGTAGCTGTAGAAGGCGAGCGACGGACGGTCGCCGTTCCACCCGGCGTTCTGCGGGTAGACGCAGACGGCTCCGGACGGACAGCCGTGCAGGCTGCCCGCGGCCTGGGCGGCGTTGGCACCGGTCGCGCCGACCGTGGTCAGGGCGCCGACGGCAAGCGCCAGCGCGGCGGCCTTGGTGATCTTTCGCATGGTTCTCCCCCTTGTGGTCTGGTGACACGACGTGCGGAGGGCCCCCGGCCGTAACCGGCGGCGCGAGGGGCGCGAGGGGCGCGACCACAGTCGCGACAGGAATTTTGCACGAAATGCCGCGCTCGCACCATCTCTTCGACCTGGGCCGAAATCGGCGGCACAACAGCCTGGCCTGTGGTAACCGGCCGGCTCACCGGTCCGCCCGGACGGGTGGTTTGCCTGCCGACGCCTTCTGCGGACCACCGCGCGCACGCTACGTGTACCGCCATACGGATATCCGGATATCCGTACATGCCCGGTCCCCTCACTCCTCTCAGGAGCCGCGAGTGCCCCGCACTGCCCTGCCCGAAACGGAATCCCTGCTGCGCCGCACCCTCGGCGATTGGCGCATCGCGCTGGTGGCGTGGCGGCTGCTGGTACTTCAGAACGCCGATCCGGCCGTCGCCGCCGGCGCCGCGCAGTTCTCCACCTACCGGGCCCATCCCTGGCGTCGGATGGAACACACCATGGAGAGCGGCGATCGCCTGTTCTTCTCCGACCCCGAGGGTCTGCGCCGGGAGATCGCCCGGCTGGAACGCACCCACCGCCGCATCCAGGGCACCGACGACCAGGGCCGGTCGTTCACCGCACAGGATCCGGCCGTGCAGACGTGGGTGCTGGTGACGCTGTACGAGTCGATGACGGCGATGCGCGAACTGTCCGGTGACCCCATGAGCGCCTCCGAACTCGACCGGCTGTACGCCGAGTTCCGCGCCGTGTGCGCAGAGTTCGCGGTGCCGGACGAGCTGTTCCCGGCGACCGCCGCAGACGTGCCCGGCTATGTGGAACGCACCATCCGCGAACGCCTGGAGTACAGCGAGGCCGTGCACGACCTGCTGTTCCAGATGCTGCGCCAGGCCCCGGCCCCCCACCGGCTGGGACGCCTCCGGCCCGCCTGGCCACTGCTGCGTCGGGTCGTCGCCCGTTTCGTCACCGCGCTGACCCTCGCCGACCTTCCTCCCGCCTTCCGCGAGCGGTTCGACCTGCGCCGCACCCGCAGCGCCGCCGGCTTGTCCTGGGCGCTGCACCGCGGCATGCGCCAGCTCATGACGCGCCTCCCCGACCGGCTGCGCTACCGCGTTCCCCTGACCGGCATCCCCGCCACCCGGCCGTCCGCCGCACCCCCCAGTGACGGCACGACGGACGGGGCCGGGGCAACCGGCCGTCTGCCCCGGCCCCGCCACCACCGCGGCAAGGACACACGGCGAGCGCGGGTGGAGGCCTTCTTCCGCCAGGTCCTCGACCAGACCGGCGACGGATACGTCAACGCCGCCGACCTACAGGCCATGGCACACAACGTCTGCTGGCAGCTCGATCTCGACGAACAGCGCGAGGCCGAGGTGTACGCCGGCTTCGCCACATGGTGGGAGCACATCCGCACCACCATGGACACCGACGGCGACGACCGCGTCAGTCTCGCCGAGTTCACCGCCGCCACCCTCGCCGGCATCGACCGTGACCCCGACTACCTCCACAGGGGTCTGCACACGGCCCTGCGCGCCCTCTTCCGCGCCGCGGACACCGACCACAGCGGACACCTGGGCCCGGACGAGTACCGCGTCGTCTTCGGCAGCTCCCGCGTCCACCCGGCCGAACTGAACCACGGCTTCCGCCAGCTCGACGCCGACGGCGACGGACGGATCACCGAAGACGAATTCGTATGCGCCTTCACCGAGTACTTCACCGCACGCACCGATACCACCGCCGGAACCCACCTGTTGGGACGCCCCTGAAACGCCCCGTACGCACCTCCCCGCGGGCGTCCGTGGGGAGGTGCCGTAACACCGCCCTCCCTCATCCGCGTGGTGTGTGGTGCGGCGAGTTGTCTCCCCCGCCGCGCTTCGAGACGGTGTCGACGTGCCCCACCATCGCCTGATCACCGCCGCCGCGCTCCTGTTGCTCGCCACCGGCTGCGTCGCCGTCCCCGCCACCCACCCCGACCCGGCCGGCGCGGCACACCCGCGCGCCGCGACTGCCGCAGCGCAGGCACCGCCCGGAACCGGGGCCCTGACGACACCGGCGCAACAGCGTCCGCGCGAGCGGCTGGTCGTCGCCCGGCCGCACAAGCGCCCTCACCTGAAGCCCCTCCACAGCGGGCACCCGTCGCCGTCCGGGTACCCCCTGCAGGCGCATGCGCCCCAGCAGCAGGGGACCACGCCGGCCGCGACTCCGCGGCGGGCGGTGCGACCGGCACACCGCGCGGACACGCCGAAGCGCCCGGCGGCCGGGCGACGCCCGCGTCCCCGGCCGCGGCCGCCGGTGGACCCGCGCATCATGTGCCGTATGGCGTCCGGCGAGGTGCGCCCGGACCTGCTCCAGCTGTGTCGCGGAATGTTCGGCGGGTAGCCGCGGCCGCCCCGTGCGTCGTCGGGGTCGATGAGGATGAACAGGAGGTCGCACCTGGCGGCATGGCTGAGGCCAGGGTCAGGTCATAGGGTCGACGGGTGTGGTGTCCGGCGTGGGAGGAACAGCAGAGCGCATGGTGACGATCGGATCCGTCGTGCTGGGTGTGTCGGACGTGCCGCGTGCGGCGGCGTTCTGGAGGGAAGCGCTGGGCTACGTCCCGCGCGAAGAGATGGAGGACGACTGGGTGGTCCTGGTGCCGGCCGAGGGAACGGGCGTCCAACTGTCCCTGGGACTCAGCGAGACGCCGGTGCAGCAACACCCCCGGGTGCACCTGGATCTCTATGCGGCGGACGCGGCAGATCAAGCCGCTGAAATCGAGCGGCTGGTGTCGCTCGGCGCCCAGCACGTCGACTGGGACCGCTATCCCGAGGATCCCGATTTCGTCGTACTGGCCGATCCGGACGGAAACCGCTTCTGCGTCATCGACACCAGCCACGGCTGACCAGTTGCGGATGCCCGACGCCTCGGTTCCGGACCGCCGACGGGGCATGATGCGGGCATGGGATTATCGACGGCATTCACGAAGTTGTTCGGTGTGCAGCACCCGATCGCCCTGGCGCCGATGGGGGGACCGGCCGGTGGTGCACTGACGGCAGCCGTTTCCCGCGGCGGCGGGCTCGGGCTGCTGGGCAGCGGCGACGGCGATCGGGAGTGGCTGGCCCGCGAGTTGCCCCTCCTCGGCGACCGCACCCGAACCCCATGGGGCATCGGATTCCTGACCTGGGCGATCGACGACCGCGCCGTCGAGCATGCACTGGAGCACGAGCCCAGAGCGGTGATGCTGTCCTTCGGGGACCCGAGCCCGTTCACCGAGCGCATCCGCCGGGCGGGGGCGGCGCTGATCATTCAGGTCACCGATCTGGAGGAGGCCCGGCGGGCGGCGGACCTGGGTGCGGACGTCATCGTGGCGCAGGGCACCGAGAGCGGCGGGCACGGCGCCCGGCGTGGGCGGTCCACCCTGCCGTTCGTGCCCGTGGTGGTGGATCTGGTGGCGCCGGTGCCGGTGTTGGCGGCCGGCGGTATCGCCGACGGCCGCGGCGTGGCCGCCGCCCTCGCCCTGGGAGCGGCCGGGGCACTGGTCGGCACCCGGTTCCAGGCCACGGCCGAGGCCCTCGTCGACCCCTCGGCCGCGAAGGCGATCGTCGAGGGAAGCGGGCAGGACACCGAGCGCAGCCGCGTGCTGGACATCGCCCGGGGCGCTCGGTGGCCGTCGAAGTACACCGCCCGTACCCTCGGGCACCCCTTCCTCGACGAGTGGCGGGGGCGTGAGGCCGAACTCGCCGCCGACGCACGGGCCGCCCGGGCCTACCAGGAGGGCGTGACGCAAGGTCAGCTCCCGCCGCTGCCGGTGTGGGCCGGCGAGGCCATCGACCTCATCGACGACCTGCCCTCGGCAACCGCCCTCGTCGGCACCCTCGCCGCACAGGCCGAGGAGGCGCTGGCCCGGGCGGGGAAGGGCTGATGCGGCTCAGCCGTTGGTGAGCACCATCCGGAAGCGGGCGGCGCCCGAGAGCATCTTCTGGTACGCCTCGGTGACCTGGCTCAACGGCACGATCTCGACCGTCGGACGGATCCCGTGCAGGGCGCTGAACGCCATGGTGTCCTGCACGTCCTGCGCAGTGCCGGAGGGGTGGCCGCGGGCGGTCGTCGCGCGCATGATCAACTGGACCGGGCTGATTCCCATCGGGTCGGGAACCGCGCCGATCACCACCAACTCGCCGCGGTGCGACAGCCCGTCCACGGTCGCCGTGATGGCCTCGGAGTTGGCAGCGGTGGCCAGGACGACCTTGGCGCCGCCGAGGGACTGTAGGGCGTCTGCGACGGCGGTGTCCGCGGTGCTGTCGATGTAGTGGTGGGCGCCGAGTTGCTTGGCGAAGTCGGCCTTGTCGGCACCGCGGGCGATGGCCACGGTCTCGAAGCCCATCGCGGCCGCGTACTTCACCGCCAGGTGGCCGAGCCCGCCGATCCCGAGCACGGCGACGAGGTCACCCGGCCGGGCCGGACTGCGTCGCAGCCCGTTGTACGTGGTCACCCCCGCGCAGGCCATGGGTGCCGCATCGGTCGCCACCAGCGCCTCGGGAATCCGGGCCAGTGCATCGACCGGTGCGATCACCTCCTCGGCGAAGCCCCCGTCGTAGGCCCACCCCGGGACCTTGAGGTTCTCGCACACGATGAAGTCGCCCTGCCGGCAGGGGGTGCAATGGCCGCAACTGCCGCCGAACCAGCCGACGGCCACGCGGTCGCCGACCTGCCAGCCGCCGTCCTGTGCGCCCTCGCCCAGTGCCTCGATGCGCCCGGCGATCTCATGGCCGGGGACCAGCGGAAAGCGGACGCCTGGTACCGCGGCGTCCACGAAGACGACATCGCTGTGGCAGACCCCGCAGGCCTCCACGGCAATCCGTACGTGGCCGGGGCCCGGCTGCGGCACCTCGCGCTCGACGATCTCGAAGGGCCCGCCGGCGGCGGTGACCTGTGCAACTCGATAGGTAGTCATCTGGACCTCTCCCCGAAACGGGCACGACGGCCCCCGTAATCCAGCAGACCAGCTCGACCCCGATCGCGCGCGCGGAAGGGAAGCCGAAGGGAGAGCGAAGGGAGAGCGAGGGGAAGGGACGAGCTGAGGGCCTCCCCCGTAGTGGCCCGAGCACCGAGCACCGGCGGTACCGCCCGCGCCCGGCCCGCTGCGGCCCGGCAACAGACCCACTGCCGATGTCACGGACGGTCACGATGGCCCACGCGGCGTCAAGCCTGCCCTGCCTCTGCCGCTGCCCCTGCCTCTGCCGACACAGCGCTCCGCCGCAACGTCCCACCGCGCGCCACCGCCGCTTCCCCTCGGGCCGTTCGCCCCTTTCATCCCTGTTCACCCCCCTCGTCGGTCATCCTTTGGGTCACCCTCCGTATGGCAAGGATGCGACCGGAGGCGGAGGCGCAGATCGGCCAGCGGGTCGACCACCCACCGTGGTCACCGCGGGTACGGTAGCGCGGACAGAGAAGAAGACGCCGCGTGCACCACCGCGACACCGCAGACCGCACCACGCGGCACGGGCAAGGCACAGAAACGGGCCGAGGTCACCATGGCACCCGCGAAACAGTCGTCCCGCCGATTCCGGGGCGACGTCCTCTTCGTGATCGCCTTCGTGGCGGTCGGAGCCCTCATCCTCGGCGGGATGTTGTGGGCCAAGAACAACGTGTCCGAGATCAAGAAGTGGCGAGGCGGAAACGCCTGGTCCCTCACGTACGAGGCCACGTCCCCCGACGGCGCGGCACAGGCCGCCGCCCTGAGCTACCAGTACAACCCGGACACCTTCAAGCCCGGCCACAAGGACCAGCGACTGGGCACCACCAAGCTGCCCTGGCGCACGCATGTCGTCGTCAACACCGGCAAGGAGGCTCGTGTGGAGGTCACCCCGACCGGGGACGGGGTCGTCTCCTGCCGCATCCTGTTGGACGGCATCCGCGTCGTCGCCTCAGGAAAGTCCCCCGGCCCCGGGAAGCCCGCCGTCTGCCACGTGATCACCAGCAGCACTCCGGAGAAGTGGCCCCGCTGAGGAAGGGCCGTAACAGGGCCGCCGCCGGCGCGCCGGCCGGCGCCGTCAGAACAACGTGTGCCTGTCCTGGCCCGGTTCCTCAGCGTGGCGCGTCCGCGTCTGAGTGAGGGTCAGAAGGGCTTGGTGGGCAGGTACTTGCCGTCCAAGGTGATCACCGCGCGCTCACCGCCCTCGGGGTCGGCGACCTTCCGCACGTCCAGCCTGAAGTTGATCGCGGAGATGATGCCGTCGCCGAACTGCTCGTGGACCAGGGCCTTGAGCGTGGTGCCGTAGACCTGGAGCATTTCGTGGAAGCGGTAGATCGTCGGGTCGGTCGGGATGCCGCCGGGGATCGAACCGCGCGTCGGGATCGTCTGGAGCAGCATCGCCGCGTCCGCACCCAGGCCGAGCAGTTCCGCGACGGCCCTCGCGGACGCCTCGGGCAGGGCGTGTTGGCCGAGCACGGCGGCGGTGGTGAAGGCCACCGACAGGCCGGAGGCGTCCGCGAGCTGCTGCCAGGTGAGGTCCTTGCTGGTCTTGGCCTCCACCGCCCGGGTGGCCAGGGCCTGGCGGGCGGTGGGGTCGAACTGTGCGTGTGCCATGGAAGGGTGTTCCTTTCGGATGTCTGTGCCGGCGTCTGTGCCGGTGTTTGTGCCGGTGTTTGTGCCGGTTTTTGTGCCGGCCCGCGCTCCGGGGCGGGACGGCGAGTTCACGGGTGGGTGGGGTGATCCCACGCCGCGGCGCTGCGGCAGGGATCGGGGCGAGGGACGCCGGTCAGCGTGCGGAAACGGCGGTTGAGCCGGCGGAAACGGCGGTGGATTCGGCGGGAGCGGCGGTTGACCCGGCGGCGTCGAGTTCGTCGACATGGCCGGATGCGATGTCGAAGACCCAGCCGTGCAGGGTCATCTGATGCTCCGTCATGGCACGGGCGACCGACGGGTGGGTGGCCAGGTTCGCCAGCTGGGCGAGCACGTTCGCGCGGACGAGCGCCGGAACGTCGTCGGGGACGGTGGTGCGCGCCCGGGAGGCGTCCGCGTACCGCAGCCAGTCCGCGACGGCGGGAGCATCGGACAGGTCGCGCCCCTCGACCAGCGCGGTCATCGCGCCACAGGACGAGTGCCCGCACACGACGATCGCCGTCACGCCCAGCACGGCGACGGCGTACTCGATGCTCGCCGCCACGGCGTCGGCGCCGGTGCCGTAGGCGGGGACGAGGTTGCCGGCAGTGCGGATGACGAACAGCTCACCCGGCTCGCTGCCGCAGATCAGCTCCGGGACGACGCGGGCGTCGGAGCAGCTGATGAACAGCGTGTGGGGCATGTGGTGCGTGGCCAGATGGGCGAACAGGTCCGCCCTGGCCGGGAAGACGTCCCGCTGGAAGCGGGTGAGGCCCTCGGTGAGGTCGTGCATGGGTCACTCCCTTCGGTGCTGCCGCCCACAGGGCGGGTCGGGTCCCTCCACCCTGCACCACCTGCGTCTATAGCGTCCAAGACGCAATACCCATGATTGCTATCGACGACATCTATAGTCGCGCGCATGGCTCTGGAACTGCGTCATCTGCGCTACCTGCTCGCTGTGGCCGACCACGGCAACTTCACCCGCGCCGCGGAGGACCTGCACATCTCCCAACCCACCCTGTCGCAGCAGGTCAGACAGCTGGAACGCACTCTGGGCGTGCAGCTACTGGACCGCACCGGCCGGGCCGTACGCCTCACCGACGCCGGTGAGACCTATGCGCACCACGCCCGGCGCGCCTTGCGCGAGCTGGCTTCCGCGGAACGCGCCCTCCATGACGTGCAGGACCTCTCCCGCGGCCATCTCAGGCTCGCGGTCACCCCCACCTTCACCGCCTACCTCGTCGGCCCTCTGATCGCCGACCTCCACGCCCGGCACCCCAGCATCACCCTGACCATCCAGGAGATGAGCCAGAACCGGATCGAGGCCGACCTGCTCGCCGACGACCTCGACCTCGGCATCGCCTTCGCGGGCGACCACCTGCCCGGCATCGAGGCGACCGCCCTGTTCACCGAACCCCTCGGCCTCGTCACCGGCGCCCACCACCCGGTCGCCCCCGAGAGCCGCCCGCTACCCGTCCGCGACCTGGCGCGGCATCATCTCGCCCTGCTCAGCGGCGACTTCGCCACCCGCGGCCATGTCGACGGCTACTTCGCCCGGCATCGCATCCGCCCGCACATCGCCGTCGAGGCCAACTCCCTCCAGGCGCTGACCGAAATCGTCCAGCGCACCCCGCTCATCACCGTGCTTCCCGACGCCATCACCCACGATCACCCGCACCTCACCCCGGTCCCGCTCGACCCCACCCTCCCCACCCGCACCGTCACCCTCCTCCGCCGCGCCGACGCCTACCAGAGCGCCGCCGCCCAGGCCTTCACCCGCCTCGCCCACGACCTCGTCCGGGCCCGCGCCTACACTCCGGCCTGAGCCGACAACGGCCCGTCAGGCGGGCCGGTCGTCCGGCCCTCGTCAGTGGTGCCAGGGCAGTCGAACCGGTTCCGAGGGGGTACGGCCGGCGGCCAGTCCGGCGGCCAACTCGGCCAGGCCGAGCGGGTAGATGGTCTCGCTGCTGGCAGCCAGCTCGTCAAGCGGCCACCAGCGATACCCCGCGTGGTACCGGAGCTCGTCGGCGCCCTGGCCGTCGATGTCCACTCGGTGCGTCGCGATCCGGCAATGGAAGAAGACGTCCTGGAACATGCCCTTCGCCCAGCCGAGATCGGCGTACCCGGACGTCTCCGCGACCTTGGCGCCCAGTACGTCCGGTTCGACGGACAGGCCCGTCTCCTCGTGCAGTTCCCTGGCTGCCGCTTCCACCAGGGACTCGCCGTCCTCGACGCCCCCTCCGGGAGTGCACCAGGCGTGCCCGCCCTCGGGATGCTCCGGATCGACGTGAAAGCGGAACAGAAGTACACGATCGGCCTCGTCGATCAGTACGACGCGTGCGGACCGGCGGCAGAAGTTCTCTTGGGCAGTCACCTGGTCACGCTACCGAGGCGCCAGCGGGCGTGCCGCGCCATTTCCCGCCCATCCAGCCGCCGGTGGGTGCCCTGTCCGGTGAGGAGCGGCAGGCCGACGGCTCAGCCGTCGATCCGGCCGTCGGGGGCACGGTCCAGGAGCTGCGGGCCGTTGTTGCGCACGTCGTTGACCGCGGTGGACACCGCACGGGCGTCCAGGTGTCCGGCGGCGGGTGCACCCAGCAGGCCGCGCAGCTCGCCCGGGTCCTGGTGGGCGGGGTCGAGCCAGGCGCTCCAGTCGGTAGGGGCGATGGCCAGGGGCATGCGGGGGTGGACGCGGCCGGCGGCGTCGATGGCCTCGGTGGTGATGATCGTGCAGGTGGTCCACCACGCCCCCGGGGCGTCGTCCTCGACCACCGCCGGGTCGCGCCAGAACTCGTACAGCCCGGCGAGCGCCATCACCTGCCCGCCCTCGGGGCTGATGAAGTACGGCTGCTTGCGGGCCTTGGCGGTCTCGGTCGCCGCGATGGCCTGCCATTCGTAGAAGCCGTCCGCCGGCAGCAGGCACCGGCGCTTGGCGAACGCCCGACGGTAGGCCGGCTTCTCCGCCACCGTCTCCACCCGGGCATTGATCATCTTCGCGCCGACGTTCAGGCTCTTCGCCCACGACGGCACCAAGCCCCAGCGCAGCGGGCGGAGCTGCCGGGTGATCTCCCCGGTGTCGCGCGCGACCCGCTCCAGCACCGACCACACGGTGTCGGTCGGGGCCACGTTCCAACTCGGGTCCAGCGCCTGGTCAGGATCCCAGCGCGTGACGTCGAACAGGTCCACGAGATCCTGTGGGCGCCGGGTGGAGACGTATCTGCCGCACATGCCTCCACCCTGCCACGCCGCCGGCCGTACGGGCCCCGGCCACTCCACGCCTCCGCCGGCCGTACGGGCCCCGGTCACTCCTCCGGCTCGGCCGCCACGATGTCCAGCAGTCCGGGGAACCGCCGCTCGATGTCGGCCCGGCGCAGGCTGGCCATCCGGCTGTTGCCCCGGTCGACCTGCCGGATCAGCCCCGCCTCGCGCAGCGTGCGGAAGTGGTGCGTGACGGTCGCCTTCGACACCGGCAGCGCGAACGAGCTGCACGTCCGCGCCGTCCCGTCGGGCTCGGCCGCCAGCGCACGCACCACCCCGCGGCGCAACGGATCCGCCAGCGCGGCGAGCACCGAGCCGAGTTCGATCTCCGCTACGGCCGGGTGACCTTCAGCATCGGGCATCCGCACGACTCCCTTCAGACCCCACAGGTACGACTTGCATCGTACCTATACCCTCGCTTACGTTCGATAGGTACGAGATCAATAGTACCTACCGAGGAGAGAACCCCATGGTCCAACCGTTGACGCTCGTCGGCACCGCCCGCCCCAAGCCCGAACGCGCCGCAGAGCTGAAGCGGCTGCTGCTCTCGTTCGTCGAGCCGACCCGACAGGAGCCCGGCTGCCTGGAGTACCACTTCCACGAGGACCGCGACGAACCCGGCGTCTTCGTCTTCTACGAGGCCTGGCGCTCCCAGGCCGACCTCGACGCCCACCTGGCTCTCCCCCATATGCGGGCCTTCTGGGAGCGGCGCATGGACTATCTCCGGTCCGACCTCGACATTCGCTTCCTCACCATGCACAGCCCTTACCAGCCCGCCGCCACCCAGGACCTCTGAGGCGTGCAGGGTAGCGTCCGTGCCGATGCGTGCGGGCGTCATTCCCCTCCTGGCTGACGCCATTGCCCGGCGACCCGTCGCCGGTGCACCCTGAACGTCCTATGAAGACAGGTATGTTGACCGTGCCCGGCGCCGAGATCCACTACGAAGTGCGCGGATCGGGCCCACCCCTGCTGCTCATCAACGGCGGTGACGGCGACGCGGCCATGTTCGGGCCACTGGCCGGCCTGCTCGCGGAGAGCCACACCGTCATCACCTACGACCTGCGCGGCAACTCCCGCAGCCGCCTTACGGGTTCACCCGAGGCGCAGTGGATCGAGGAGCACGGCCACGACGCCCACCTGCTGCTGAGGGCGGTCGCCGCCGAGGAACCGGCGTGTGTCTTCGGCACCAGTTACGGCGGCATGATCGGCATGGACGTCGTGGCCCGGCACCCCGGCCAGGTGCGGGCGCTGGTGGCGCATGAACCGTTCGTGATCGACCTGCTGCCCGATGCGAACCGCTGGCACGCGCTGTTCCAGGAGGTCTACGAGCTGTACGAACGCGAGGGCGTGGACAGCGCGTTGCGGACGTTCAGCGAGGCGATCGGCGTGGACGGACCGCCGGAACCGACCTATAGCCTACCGGCGCCCGTGCGGGAGATGCTGGCCCGCATCCGTGTAAACCTGGAGACGTGCCTCGCCTACGAGCTGCGCACGTTCGTCCGCTTCCGGCCGGACCTCGACGCGCTGCGCTCGGCGCGGTTCACCCTCGTGATCGGCGGTGCGGGCCCGGCGACGCTCCTGCACCGCACGACACAGGCCCTGGCCGACCAGATCGGCACCGGGATCGCGGAGTTCCCGGGCGGGCACGTGGGCTTCCTCACGCACCCGGCGGACTTCGCCGCCGCGCTACGCCGCGCTTTCGAAGCCTGAGCCGGACGATACGGGGGGGGTGGGGATGGTGCGGGTGACGGGGCTGGGAGGGCTGGTGGGCGTGGGAGGGCTGATGGGCGTGGGACGGGGCTTGCGCACCTCGCTCTCCTCGCGCCTCGCTCCTCGCGCCTACCGCCTCCCTACATTGGCTGGCCCCTGGCTCCCCTTGTCGGGCGATCGACGTCCCCCATCCCGAAACCGTCGATCTCCTCGTCGCAGCAGGAGCAGGCCCTACGGGAGGACCGGCGAGCATCGCCGTTCGTCCCAGGGCCGTTCGATCGCCTCCCGTCAGCTGCACTGCCAGGTGAACATCGCGCGGTCGAAACGGCGTTCCGCCAGGTCTTCGGGGCGTATGAGCCAGTAGAGGGCACCGCAGTCGCCCCACATCATGTCGGCGTCGTCATCCGTGTCGAACTGGGCCAGCAGCACCCAGCGGAGGGCCTCCTCCTTGATCCGGGGGTCGTCCCACGGCGGGCTGCCCAGGGCACCGCGGGCGACCTCGGACTCCACCTCGTCCTGCACCGGGTTCGCGTGCCCGCCGATGCGGTGCTCCGTGCCCTCCATGTGGTCCCACAGGGCCTCCTGGAAGTCGTCGCCCCACAGTGGATGGTCGTCGGGCATCGGCGCGAACTCGCGGTGGACCACCGGGTGCCAGAGGTACGGTGCCGTCGTCTCCAGGCGAGCCGTCAGCGGCACCTCGGGGTACGGCCGAATCCCCTCCGGTGCCGCCCGCTCGGCGACGGGGACGCCCGCCGGTATGTACAGCACGCGGGCTCCCGCCCAGCTGTCGGGCTCATCGGGTGCGACCAGCGCACAACCGTCGTCCAGTTGCCCGTCGAAGTAGAAGAAGGCCAGCGTGCCGTCAGTCGGCAGGTCGATGTCGAGGGCGGTGGAGGGGAGTACGGCACAGTCGAGCGCACCGACGAAGGAGAGCGGGCCGTGCCCGTCCCACAAGGGCCACTGCTCGTTCTCCGGTAGCTCCGGTATGCCACCGAGCCGGCCGACGACCGGATCCGTACCCGTGTCCGTGGCCTTCTCCAGGCGCAGGCTCGGCCGCAGCAGGCCGATCCACCGCTCGGCGATGTCGCCGGGCAGGTGCTCGCGCGCGAGCGTGTGCAGCGTGTCGGTCGTGCTCGCGGAGGCGCCCGCGGTCGTGCTCGCGGAGGCACTCGCCGCCGTGTTCGCCGCCGTGCTCGCGGAGGGGGTCGTGGTGGTGCTCTGTGTCATGGGAACGATGATGCACCCGACCACTGACAACGCCCTCCGCAGGCCCGCCCGTCGGGGCCTCTCCACCCTGGATCCCGTTCCGTGGGCCGGGCGTCAGTACACCGCGATCTGCGTGCGATGCGACGGCTCTACGAGATGGCCCTACGAGATGGCTCTACGCAACGAGTCGGGAGAGCACGTAGAGGACTGCCAAGGCTGTTCGTACGCCGCTGCCCCGGCAGGTCGCACAGGTGATGCGTCCCCGGCCACGGCACGTGGAGCAGGCGGCCTCGGCCGCGCCGCACTGTGTACAGGTGACGCGTTCGTCCTCTGTGCGTCCATGGGCATCCGACGTCTTTCCGCTTCGGCGCCCGGTACCGTCGCAGCGCAGACAGGCGTCGATGCCGCGGCAGTCGGCACACGTTGTCCATGCCTCACAGGGCAGGTCACCTCGGCCTTGGCAGCGCGAGCAGGCGACCTTGCCGTTGCCGCAGTGCGTGCCCGGTGTGTCACCGCGCTCGGCGAGGTGCCGCCGCACCGCCTCCAGAACGTCCTTCTCGTTGAACATGCCCCTCCCCCGCTCTCGGCCCTGCCTCGACCTCGGCCGTACCCCGTTCTCGGTTCTACCCCGATCTCGGCCGCTCCCCTTCGTCGGCCGTGATCACCAGTGCGGCGTGGTTGGCACCGTAGCCGAACGACGGCGGACACGGCGACGGCCCGACCACTCCCCCGATCGATGAACTCCCTTGGCCTGAAGACGAGTTCGCCATCGACGAAGGACGGGATCCCGCACTCTCCCCGCCCGGGAGCACCCGGACGGAACTCGACCTCTGACACGAAGCGAGCGCTCCAGCCGGCGAGGATGCCGGCTGGAGCGCTCGATCGCGGAAGGCGGACGTGGTCGGCGTCAGCCTCTCGGGAGGGGGAGCCGAGGCTCCGTCAGTGCCGTGTCCCAGCGGGCTTGCGGCTCCACGTGCCCGTGCCGCTGGCCAGCTTCCACTCACGGTTGACCGGCCCCAGCGGGATCCGGCGCTCGAAGATGGGCGTGCCGAAGATGTCGAGGTGGGCACGGAGCGCACCCGACAGGTCGACACCGCCGTACGCGGACCAGCTACCGCTGGCGGAGGCGGAGCCGTCGGTGGCGGCCGAGGCGGTGCCGGCGACTTCGGCGCGCAGGTACGGGGAGACGTTGGCGGTCACGCCGACACTGCCGTAGAGGCCGACGCTGGCCTCCGCGCCGAGGGCGGCCTTGACGTTGCCGGCGGCGGCCGCGGTGGCCCGCACCGGCGTGCTGTGCATCGAGGCCTTGGCCACCGGGGCCCAGCCCTTGGCGTGCTGGTAGGTGCCGCCGACCGTGAAGTCGCCCTTGAGGTCCTGCTTGACGTCGACGCTCGCCTTTCCGTCCGCGTCGACCTGGAGGTAGCAGGTGAGGTCGAGGTTGACCACGACCGGCACCGGACCGACCTGGATGACGGGGTCGGCGTGCAGCTTGGCGAAGGGCACGCGCAGCGGCTGGGCCTCGGTGGAGACGGCCGCCCGACCCTTGAGTTCCCACTGCGAGGACCAGTTGCCGGACAGGGTCAGCGAAGCGCCGCCGACGCCGCCGCCCTTGCCGCCCTCGTAGGAGAAGTCGACTTCGGGAGCGAGCTGCACATAGCCGGTGGCCGACGCCTCGGCGGAGACGGGCCCGCCGGGGGGCGTGGGAAGCGAGGCGCCGACGTCCAGGCGCAGGCGGCCGAGGGGCAGCTTGGCGCCTTCGGGGCCGAAGTGGAGGCCCCCGGTCCGGGCCCAGGAGACCTTGACCTTGGGGGCGATGGGCTCGACCTTGACGGACGACGGGTCGACGGGCACCGTGCCGTGGGCCGTGGAGTTGCCGAGCAGCGCGTCGAGCGTGGCGGGGGCGGTCTTGACCTCGGTCCCCCGGTCGGTCTTGCCGACGACCTCGGTGACCTTCGCGAGGACGCCCTGGGGCGCACCGGGCGCGGGTGCACTGGCGATGACGTCGCCGACGGCCACAGCCTGCTTCGGCGCGGGCGCACCCTTCGAGGGGGCGCCGGACGGGTCGACGGACGGCGATCCGGAGGGCGATCCGGAGGGCGTCGCGGACGAGGGGGCGGAGGGTGTGGCGGACGGACTGCCGGACGACGGCGACTTCGACGGGGCACCCGGCGTGCTCGGCGAAGGCCGCACCGCCGGGGCGGTGATGACGGCCCGTCCACTGTTCCGGTCGAAGGAGGCGACCTTGAGCGCGGACTTCTCGGCGAGACGTCCCTGGCGGCTGCCGCCCGGCCTGGCCACGGCGCTCTGGGCACCGTCGCCCTTGCCGTCGTCGGTGCCCCGGACGCTCAACTGCGGCGAGGCCGTGGAACCGGCGGCGGCCGCCGACTCCTTGCCGCCGTCGGACGTGCCGGCGGACGGGGACCCCGCGGTCGAGCACCCTGCGACGAGCAGTGACGCAGCGGTGATGGCCAATACAGGAGCAATCCTGGTGGATCTGCGCAAGGTTGGGTCCTGAAGAGGTGAAGTGGGGGTGGACCACAGGACGACCGAGAGAGTCGGCGCCCCGGCGGTCGTCGCTACCGACGGGTAGCGATTCTCAAGATCGTGTCACGGACATCGGGAACAAAGAACCGATTCATCCGTCGTAAGCGGATGATCTGGATCACATCCGCTTACAGGTGTCACCGCGGAGGTCCGCTCCTCGCCAGGCGGTGCCCCGCGGCCGACGGTGAGAGCGGACCAGGTGGTGAGCGCACCTGGCTGGCGGGTCCTGCGGTCGGAGTGAACCGCCTAGGCTCGACGGGGAATTGACGACAGTCGGTGAAGAAAGAGAAACCCATGTCCACGAACGGCCCCGACCCCACGGTCACCGAACCCTTCGATCCCACGATCGCGGAACGCTTCCTCGCCGCGTTCCGGGACCGGGAGTGGGAGACGTTGCGCGGTCTGCTGGCGGACGACATCGCCTGGACCATGCCGGGCGCCGGAACCATCTCCGGCACCGTCCACGGCGCGGACGCGGCGGTGGACCGGGCCCGGCAGATCGCGGGCCGTGGAGTGCGCACGGAGTTGCTGCACATCCTTCTCGGCGCGCACGGTGCCGCCCTCTCGCTCCGCAACACGGCGACCGCCCCCGACGGCCGCAGGCTCGACGAACACCTCGCGACCGTGCTGACCGTCCACCATGGCCGCATCACCGCGATCGACAGCTATCTGTCGGACGTTGACGGCATGAGCGCCTTCTTCGCCGCGCCCTGAGCCCGCACCGGGAAAAGGGCCCCGCTGGGCCATCGGTGACGGCCCGCACCGTCGAAATGCGGGTGGGTGGCGGGGCCCATAGAATGTTATGTGGAGTGTTTGATTGTTATTTGGACTTTTTCAGAGGGGCTTTGTTCCAGAGTTTCCAGAGTTTTCAGAGGGCGGCTCAGCGGGTCCTTACTCCAGAGGGTCTCTGTTGAGAAGGTGTTCCTGCGGTCTCTCTTGAGGTCTCCGACAGGAGACGCCGAGAGTCTCCTCTCCCCCTGTCCGCGCTCACTCTTCCCCCGTCGAGGGTCCCCTCTCCCCTGTCGGGGATGCGGCGGTAGTTCCGTCACCGCACCACACGAGTCACCGCACGTTGAGGAGACGTGATGGCCACGCAGCGTCCCGGCCGCCGTCCTGTCTCGGTCTACGCACTCGCCGGAGTCCGGCTCTTCAACGGGGTCACCGGGTTGTTGACGCCGGCCCTGCTCATCCGCCGGCTCGACCCCGACCGTGAGCCGCTCAGTCCGGCGGCCGTCTACGCCTTTCGGCTCTTCGGGATCCGTACCATCCTGCTCGGCCTCGACCTGCTGACCAACCGGGGCCAGCGGCTACAGGAAGACCTGCGCGAGGGGGTGCTGATCCACGGCAGCGACACGGTCACGGCGGCCATGCTCGGCGTCCGCGGGCAGCTTCCGCCGCGCACCGCGGCGCTGACGACCGTCATCTCGGCCACGAACACGGTGCTGGCCGCCAGCGCGACCACCTCCCTCGCCAACTCCGCGAGGGGGAAGCGGAAGTGACCGAGGGGGAGCGGAATGAGCGAAGAGCGGAGTAATGCTCCCCCGGCCGAGACGGGGTTCGACTACGTGGTCGTCGGCGCCGGAGCGGGCGGCGGACCGCTCGCCGCCAACCTCGCCACCGCGGGCGCCCGTGTCCTGCTGCTCGACGCGGGCGGCGCCGAGGGGAACGACGCCTACCTGGTGCCCGCCTTCCACGCGGACGCCTCCGAGGATCCCGTCCAGTGCTGGAACTACTACGTACGGCACTACGCCGACGAGCAGCAGCACCAGCGCGACAGCAAGCTCGTGCCGGGCCGGGGCATCCTCTACCCGCGTGCGGGGGCGGTCGGCGGCTGCACCGCGCACCACGCGCTGATCACCGTCTATCCGTACAACCGGGACTGGGACGCGATCGCGGAGGAGACCGGCGACGCCACGTGGCGCAGCGCGGCGATGCGCCGGTACTTCGAGCGGCTGGAGCGCTGTACGTACCGGCCGAGGCCCAAGGCGCCGCCCGGCAACCCGCTGCTTGCCGCGCTGCTGAAGGTCCTGCCCTCCACGGCCGCCCGGTACCGGAACGACGCACGGCACGGGTTCGACGGCTGGCTGCCGACGGCCCTCGCCGACCCCGGACTGGCGGTCCAGGACAAGCAGTTGTTGGAGGTCATCCTCTCCGCCGGGCAGGACGAGCTCGCCGACTTCCTCGGCCGGCCGCTGTCCCCGCTGGAGGGTTTCGGCTCCTTCGTCGACCCCAACGACTGGCGGGTGCAGACCCATGCGCTGCAAGGGTTGTGGCAGATCCCGATCTCCACGGCGAAGGGGCGGCGCAGCGCGGTCCGCGAGCGCGTCCAGGCGGTGCAGCGCAGCCGTCCGGACGACCTGGTGGTGCGGACGCACGTCCTGGCGGTCCGGGTCGTGCTGGACGCGAGCGGTGCGGCGACCGGCGTCGACTATCTGGACGAGGCGCACGCCTACCGGGCCGACCCCGGCAACCGAGCGCCTACCGGCGGCGCGCCGGCCCTGCGCCGGGTCCTCGCCTCCCGTGAGGTGATCCTGGCGGCGGGGGCCTTCAACACGCCCCAGCTGCTGATGCTTTCGGGCATCGGACCGCGAGCGGAGCTGGAGCGGCACGGCATCCCGGTGCGGATGGACCTGCCGGGCGTGGGCGCCAATCTCCAGGACCGTTACGAGGTCGGCGTGGTGAGCCAGATGGACCGCGAGTTCCCACTGATCAAGGACTGCGACTTCCACCCGCCCGGGCCCGGATCCGAACCGGACCGCTGCTACCGGGCCTGGCAGCGCGGCGAGGGCCTGTACACGACCAACGGCGCCGTCGTCGGTGTGACCCGCAAGTCCCGGCCGGAGCTGGACGCGCCGGACCTGTTCGTCTTCGGCGGCCCGTTCGACTTCCGGGGCTACGCACCCGGCTACTCGCTCGACCTGACCCGCCACCGGGACCGCTTCACCTGGGCCATCCTCAAGAGCCGCACCCACAACACCGGGGGTCGGGTGCGGCTGCGCTCCGCCGATCCCCGTGACACCCCGCTGGTGAACTTCCACTACTTCTCCGAGGGCACGGACGAGGCGGGCGTGGACCTCGAAGCGATGGTCGGCGCCGTGGAGTTCGTGCGCGGGATGAACCGCCGGGCCGGTTCGGTGATCCTCAAGGAGCTGTGGCCCGGCGAGGAGGTCGGTGGCCGCGCCGACATCCGCCGTTTCGTACAGAACGAGGCGTGGGGCCACCACGCGTCCTGCACCTGCCGGATGGGCCGGGCGGACGATCCCTCGGCAGTGGTCGACAGCAGCTTCCGGGTGCGCGGCGTGGACCGCCTGCGGATCGTGGACGCCTCGGTGTTCCCCCGCATTCCCGGGTTCTTCGTCGCCACCCCCATCTACATGATCAGCGAGAAGGCGAGCGACGTGATCCTCGGTGACAGGGTCCGCGCCTGAAGCCGCTACGGCCTCGTCGCCCCCTTCCGCGAACCGAACAGGAGCTACCCAAGGAGTACCGCAATGAGCACGCAACGACGCGCCGCACACACTTCGGGAGCCGGGTACCGTACGTCCCTCCCCTGGCGGATCGTCACCGACGTCGCCGAATATCTCGACCGGCGCATCGGCTGGGACCGGCTGCCGGTCATTCCCGGCCTGCTGACGCTCCTCGGACTGCGCGTCAGACTCCGGCAGAAGAACCTCCACGACACCGGCCAGCTGCCGTCGGTCAACCTCCCCGATCCCGCTCCGCCCGCCGCGAACCAGAAGGTCAACCGGACCGCCGACGGCAGCCACAACGACCTCGGCGACCCGCGGATGGGCATGGCGGGCACCCGCTTCGGCCGGAACATCCCGCTGGACCGGATCGCCCCGGCGGCCCCCGAGGACGTGCTGTCCGGGCCGAACCCGCGCGCGGTCAGCCGCGCCCTGCTGACCCGCGGCGAGCTGGTCCCCGCCGAGTCGGTCAACGCCCTGGTGTCGGCCTGGCTCCAGTTCATGATCCGCGACTGGTTCAGCCACGGTACGAGCCCCACCGAACGGCCTTGGGAGGTCCCGCTCGTGGACGACGATCCGTGGCCGGAGCACCCGATGCGGATCATGCGGACACCGGACGACCCGACCCGTGACCCCCAGGCGCCCGCCGGGACGCCCGACACCCGCGTCAACGTCTCCTCCCACTGGTGGGACGCGTCCCAGATCTACGGGTCGAACGACGCGGAGCAGCGGCTGATGCGCACCGGCGAGCTGGGCATGCTGCACCTCTGGGACGACGAGCAGTCCCCGTTCCCCTCGGACCCCTCGCGCGATCCGTCACGTGTCCCCGGCTTCTGGCTCGGCCTCGCCATGATGCAGAACCTGTTCGCCCGGGAGCACAACGCGATCTGCGACCATCTGCACGCCGCGTACCCGTCCTGGGGCGACGAGGAGCTGTTCCAACGCGCCCGGCTGGTCAACGCCGCGCTGCTGGCCAAGATCCACACCGTGGAGTGGACACCGGCCGTGATCAGCCACCCCACCACCGTGAAGGCGCTGCGGGCCAACTGGTGGGGCATCGCGGGCGAGCGCGTCCACGACCTGGTCGGCCGGATCAGCGGGAGCGAGGTCATCAGCGGCATCCCCGGCGGCGAAACGGACCACTACGGCGTCCCGTACGCCCTCACCGAGGAGTTCGTGGCCGTCTACCGCATGCATCCGCTCATCCGTGACGAGTGGCACCTGCGCTCCGTCGCCGACGACGCGACCCTGCGCCACCACACCCTCCGCGACATCGCGGGCCCCGGGGCGCTGAAGGTCCTGGAGACCACCGAGATGGCCGATCTGCTCTACAGCTTCGGCACGCTCCACCCCGGCCTGGTCACCCTGCACAACTTCCCCAAGTTCCTCCAGGAGTTCGAGCGTCCGGACGGGCATCTCCAGGACCTCGCCGCCACCGACATCCTGCGCACGCGGGAACTGGGCGTCCCCCGCTACAACGCCTTCCGGCGGCTGCTGCGGCTGAAGCCCGCCGAGAGCTTCGAGGAACTGACGGACAACCCGGGCTGGGCCCGGGAGATCGAGCGGCTCTACGACGGCGACATCGAGAAGGTCGACCTGATGGTGGGGATGTACGCGGAGAAGCTCCCGGCCGGATTCGCCTTCAGCGACACCGCGTTCCGCATCTTCATCCTGATGGCGTCACGCCGGCTGAACAGCGACCGGTTCTTCACCGAGTACTACACCCCCGAGGTGTACTCCAAGGCCGGCATGGCCTGGATCGACGACAACTCCATGGTGACGGTGCTGCTGCGCCACCACCCGGAGCTGCGTACCGCCCTCGCGGGGCTGACGAACGCCTTCGTGCCGTGGCACACCGCCGGAGGTACGGCGCACTGACGGGGGCGTCGACCGTGCACGGCCAGTCCTCAAGGGCTGCCGGTTCCGTGGGAGCGGAGGAGCACAGGAGGGAGCATGTCCTTGTGGGAACGCACCGCTGAGGGGCGGAGGGCGACCGCGTGGATGGCGGCGGCCAGGGAGGCTCCCGGCGGCGGGGCCGACGTCGAGGGGGCCGCGGCCGAGGGCGATGCGCTCGACCAGGGGACGCTGCACCGCGGCGTCAGCGGCGTCGACCGGCGGCCCCGGCCGATGGCCGAGGAGGAGGTGGCCGGCCTCCGGGATCCGATGGCGGTGGTCTTCTTCCACCAGGGGCGTTGGCCCATGACGCTGGAGGAGGTGCTGGCCGGGCTCACACAGGCGGGCGCCGTGCCGACGCAAGCCGTGTACATGGTCGGCGAGTCCGGGCAGATCCCGCCGGACGAGGCCCCCGAACTGCCGCGCGACATACGCTTCGCGGTCACCCGTGCCGACCCTGGCAAGGACCCGGACCTGCTGATCAGCTCCGATCCCGGCTCGGCCTTCCTCCAGGTCGCCGCCTGGGACCCGGTGGCCGAGGTCTTCAACTACTACATGCGGATCTCCCGGACGTGGGTCTGGACCGGCAACTCGTGGTCCGCGCTGGCACCCGAGTCGCGGGGACAGGGCTGCTTCGACAGCCATGTCAACGGCAGCGTGGTGATGAAGGAGTTGAAGCAGCCGTGGAGCAACTGGCAGTCGATGGCGGCGTCGATCCAGCTCGCGCCGGACGACCCGGTGCGCACCAGCCCGCTGTTCCCCGACGTCATCGGTGCCGAGCGGCTGGAACTCAGCGTGCGGGGCCTGGTGAGCCGGTGGACCACGGCGCGCCTCGCCGCCGTGGCCGGTAACGGCGCGGTGGAGCACCCCGACCGTCTGTTGCGCCAGTTGTTCACCAGCACCACCGTCAACCTGGCCAGTACCTCGACCCAGAGCACGACCGTCACCCCCGACAGCCGGGATCTCGTCCTCCCCATGGGCTTCTGGCTGAACGCCGATGCGCTGATCGACGGCCTCGGGCTGCCGGTGGGCGTGGAGGCCGCGCCGGCGGCACCCGCAGCGCTCTACGTCGACAGCCTCGCCGCCTTCGGCTTCCGGCTCGTGGACCGGACGAGCGGCTTCTCCCGGCAGGGCGACGGCTTCTTCGCGTTCCCCGTACCGGAGGCCGCGCACGAGGACAACGACGTGGTGCGGCAGCTGGTGGACAAGGGCCTCGTCCCGGCGAAGTTCGCCGCCTGCGCCCTGATGGTGGACTTCCCCAATCCGGTCTTCAGCGCGGCCCGCGCCCACTTGATGCGGTACGTGCCCACCGGGACCGTCTCCGCCGCCACCTGGTGCACGGACATCGCCGCGGCGATCGGAGCCGCCGCCGCGACGCTGCCCGCCGACAGCCCGGAAGGCCGGTTCACCCGGAACTGGTCGGTGCCGGACACCGCGTGGCAGGCCGCCTTCGCACACCGCGTGGACGCCTACCTCCGACACGTCGCGGCACGGATCCGTACGGCTGCGGGTTTCGAGGACTGCGTCAGGCTGGCCGAGTCGCGCCGTCGCGCGTTCAAGGAGATGAGGCTCAACGAATTCGAACTCACCCTCCCGGTGACCGACATCCCCCTCGACGCACCGCGGCTCCGCATGAACGAGGACGCCACCGTCACCGTCGCGACCTGACACGGAGGACCTCCACATGACCACACTCACCGCATACGGCCCCCCTGGCGGGCTCACCGACCTGGACGACGTGGGGCTGAAGGCGTGGAACGACTTCATCACCGACGGCGTCGACCAGGCGATCCGGGGCCCCGACCCCGGCCAGGCGCTGCACGACGGCCCCCGGTCGCAGTTCGTCGACCTCACGAAGACCGAGACCGCGCCGGACGCGGTCGAGGCAACCGTCACCTGGACCGCGTTCCCCAACCGACTGCGGCTCGCGGTCTCCGACCGGCAGCGCTGGCAGCGCGCCGACGCCAGCCGGGACGTGCAGGACGAGTACTGCGAATGGAGCGTGACCCGCAACGGCGCCGGGGCGATCACCCGCGTCACGTTCACCTGTGAGGGCCCCGAGTACTGGGACGTGCTGGCGCAGAGCAGCCCGGACACGGCGCTGGAGCTCTACCGCCGCCACATCGGGACGGACGTCCAGCACAGTGACCTCGTCGGCCCGGACGGCCGCTACCTCCGACGCAACAAGTGGAACGACTCCCCCACACACGGGGCGATGCACCTCGTCCAGGAGTCCAACACGCTGGGCGCGGAGATCGAGCTCGCTGCCGCCGCCACGATCCGGCGGGTCGTCGGCGGCCGGGAACTCACCGGCGCACAGGAGCTCATCGCGTGCAGCAGGTACGGCGTGGCCGAGCGCAACAGCGACCCGCACATCGGTGAGGTGGTCAACGGCATCGCCCGGCAACAGGCCGATGTCGCGCTGAGCGACCCCGTGGGGATCTACTTCGACGACCTCGCCACCGACGGCTGGCGTGCGCCGGACGGCTCCGACCCCAAGGGCTACTGGAGCTACCGGCGCGGCGACCACGACCACCCGCTGCGCGCGGTCTACGAGGTCCCCGCGGACCGGAACTTCACCGTCGGCGACATCACCATCAACGGCAGACCCATCGAGTTCGGCGCCCAGATCGCCGACTTCGTCACCATGAAGCTCATGGCCGTCGCCTGCCGGTTCGGTCGGAGCACGACCGAACCGCAGACCGCCTGTGTGGAGTACCCGTCCCGCGAGCTCACACCCGACGCCGTCGCACCCCGCGGGCGCTCCGCGCACGGCTACCCGGGGCCCCACCCGGTCCGGGAGTTCCACAGCACCCGACGCGCGTCGTAGCGGCGCGGACGCACTCCTCCAGGGCGTGTCGCCCGGCCGGTCAGGTCGGTGCGGTCGCCGCCGGGTGCCGGCTCACCGTGTGGTCGTCTCGCCGGTGATCGCCGGTCGGACCTTCGCGAGCAGCAGATCGAGGAAGCGGCCGGGGTGGCGGAACGAGGCGAAGTGGCTCGCGTCGTGGATGAGCGCGGAGTCCTTGACCGGTGCGGAGACGTCGTCGAAGAACCGCAGGGCCGGCCCGGGCGGGGTGAGCACGTCGCTCTCGCCCTGGAAGACGAAGAACGGGATGCGGAACGCGGTGCCCTCGGCCCATTCGTCGATGGTCACGGCCTCGGGTGCGATCCGTTCCGAGAAGGTCATGCCCTTGAGGTACTGCCGCAGTCCGCGGAGGTTGTGCAGGGGCGAGAACCACAGCGAGCGGATCACCACGGTCTTCATGGTGTCGTAGGACAGCGGGTCGGAGGTGATCACGAGCTTGCTGTAGTCGGTCCACTGGTGCGCGGTCCAGGCCGACGGGTCGGCGCTCATCGCGGTGACGCGGGCCAGTTCCTTGCGCTTGCCGGCCGTCTCCAGGCGCTCCAACAGGGCGTGGTGGGCGGCGCGTTCGCGTCCGCCCGCGTTGATGTTCTGGTCGGTGCCGACGTAGGCCGAGTACAACTCCGGGTGGTTGCGGGCCAGGCGGAGGCCGATCACGGTGCCGAAGGAGTTGGCGACCAGGAGGACCCGGTCGACGCCGAGCCGGGTGCGGGCGTGCTCGGTCACGTCGAGCGCATCGCGGTACAGCCGGTCCAGGCTCAACTCGCCCTGCCCGTCGGGGCCGCTGCGGGCGAAGGTCTTGCCGGCGCCGCGCATGTCCCAGCGCACGACGGTGAAGTGCCGCTCCCACTCCCGGGTGCGGGGAACGAAGATGAGGTTGGACGCGCCGGGGCCGCCGTGGACCTCCACGATCACCGGGTTGCGGCGGTCCTCGCCACGGATCGATATCCACTGGTCGATGCCGCCGATCCGGACGTAGCCGGACTCGTCGATCCCGTTCGGAGTGGTGATCCGCAGCCTCTTGGCGAGGACGGTCCGCTTGATCTGACGGTAGCCCAGCACGCCCGCGGCAGGGCCCGCGAGGACGGCGGCGGCGGTTGCGATGACACCGAGCATGAGTGATCCCCCTAAACTGTTTAGGCCATCAGCAGTTTTTGCTCTGCTTAAGCTATATACAGTTGGAGGTGGGTGTCAATCGCCCGCCGAGCACCGCCTACCGGGAGGACCGCCGTGGCTCGATCCGCCAAACCGACGGAGAAGAAGGAGACCAGGGAGAGGAAGGAGCGCGATCTGCGCGCGGGCATCGCGCTGTTGTGGGGCGAGCAGGAACAGCCCACCCGCGGCCCCAAACCCAGTCTCACCCCCCGCGCCATCGCCGCGGCGGCCGTCGCCCTGGCCGACGCCGAGGGCCTGGACGCCGTCTCCATGAACAAGGTCGCCGCCGAGTTCGGCGTCTCGGCGATGGCTCTGTACCGCTATGTGCCCGGCAAGAGCGAACTCGTCGAGTTGATGGTCGAGGCCGTCGTCGACGGCGGGCCCGACCTCTCGGCCGCGGCCCCCGACTGGCGCGCGCGGCTCACGGAATGGGCCCACCAGTGCTGGGAGGTGTACCGCACCCATCCCTGGCTGCTCGCCGCCACCGCGATGCGCCGTCAGATCATGGGGCCCAACCAACTCGCCTGGCTGGACGCCGCACTCGCCGCCCTGGAACCCACCGGCCTGACCGCGGCCCAACGGCACCAGGTCTTCCTGCTCCTCGTCGGACTGGTGCGCAACCTCGCCCAACAGCTCCTGGACTTCGACGAGGAGCACGACCGGGAGTGGAACCTCCTCACCGGCGAACTGCTCGACCGCCACGCCGACCGCTTCCCCGCGCTGACCAGGGCCACCGCCGAGGGCGCATTCGAACCGACCACCCTCGACCCGCTCGGCTTCGGTCTCGACCGCATCCTCGACGGCGTCCAGGCACTCATCGACCGCGCCGGAGGAACGTCGTCCTGACGCTCACCGGCTCGCCACGCGGTGGGCGGCGCGGCCTGCACCGAGGCGGCGGGACCAGTTCTCGGGTCGGGGGTACCGGTCCGCGACGGGACGCTCGGAGGTGACGGCCCTGTTCTCGTATAGCTACGGCCAGGTGGCGAGTAACGCTGGGTGATCGTGAAGTACACCACCGCCCTACGCCTGGGCACCGCCGAAGCCGAGCAGGTCCTGCGCCGCTTCACCCGCGGCGGCCCCAAGCACCCCACTTACCAGGCGATCGAGGAGCTGGGCCGGGCCGTGCGCACGGCGTTCATCTGCGACTACCTCGCAGACGTCGAACTGCGCCGGGAGATCCACGAGGGCCTTCAGGTCGTGGAGAACTGGAACTCCGCGAACAAGGACCTCTTCTACGGAAAGGACGGCGACCTGGCCGGTCAGGACAAGGAGTCCCAGGAGGTGTCCATGCTCGCGCTCCACCTGCTCCAGTCCGCCCTGGTCTACGTCAACACGCTGCTGATGCAGCAGGTCCTCGCCGATCCGAAGTGGGCCAACCCCCTCACCGACGCGGACCGGCGGGCACTGTCACCGTTGTTCTGGACGCACGTGAACCCTTACGGCCGGTTCGAGCTGGATATGAACCGGCGCCTCGACCTGGACCTGACCGCCCGCGCCGCCGCCGTGCCCGCGCCGCGCACCCCCGAGGGCGAACCGGCTGCCGCGCCGGCGTGACGGGCTGGCTCAGCCGGTGCCGTGGACGACGGTACTGTTCCGCACCATCGTCATCTTGTGGGGGACCGGGCTCCCCCACGACGGAAACTCGGATGCAGGTGCCGCACGGTCACCCCTAGGCTGCGCTCGCCGGGAGGGCGAGGCGCCGTATCGACCGTCAGTGGATAGGAGATGCACGGGGTATGACCAGTCAACTGTTCGCGATCTGCTTCAATGCGACCCGGCCGTCGGGCCTGGCGCGGTTCTGGTCCGGGGTCCTGGGCTGGGAGTTGGCCGACGGTCCGGACGACGACGTCGCGATCCTGCCCCCTGATGCCGCCGGGTTCCGCATTCGATTCCTGCCGAGCCAGGAGCCGAAGATCGGCCAGAACCGGGCGCACTTCGACCTGACGAGCACCTCCCCGGAGTATCAGCGGCAGACGGTGGCCAGGGCGCTGGAATTCGGCGGGAAACACATCGACGTGGGCCAACTCCCGGAAGAGGGGCATGTGGTGCTCGCCGATCCCGACGGCAACGAGTTCTGCGTCATCGAGGCGGGCAACAAGTTCCTCGCCGACACCGGTTCCATCGGAGCGCTGGCCTGCGACGGTACGCAGGAGGTCGGCTACTTCTGGAGCGAGGCGCTGCGGTGGCCGCTGGTCTGGGACCAGGGCCAGGAGACCGCGATCCAATCGCCGAACGGCGGTACGAAGATCACGTGGGGTGGTCCTCCGGTGTCGCCGAAGACGGGCACGAACAGGCTGTACTTCGAGCTGGCGCTCCCCGCCGACGCCGACTGGGAGGCGGAGTTCGACCGCCTGATCTCGCTCGGCGCGACGCGCACTGACACCGGCGAGGGTGACGGCGGCCGGGTGCTGATGCTCGACCCCGACGGCAACGAGTTCTGCGTACAGAGGCCCCGGTAGCGGGGCTGCTGTCGAGTAGGCTGTGTTTCATAGGTGGTCGCTCGTGAAACACCCGGACATCCGGCAGTCCACCTGCGGCGATGGCACGCCTGCCCGATGTCCACCTGTGCTGCCCCGGCCGGGTCGCCCTGCCGGACCGACAGGGGCAAGGTGGCCATTCAGTACCACACCGCCCGCTTCCGCCTCGTGCCCCAACTCGCTAAGGCGCTCAGCGTGTCAACCCCCGCCGTACGCAAGCCGGGCTCGCTCTGGACCGAGCTGCCCCGGCCCGCAACCGCCGGCGCCGAGCCAGTCGGGCACGTCCGCGCCTCGACCGCCCGGCATTCTCTCGACGCACAGCTCGACTCCCTCGCCGAGGCCGGGGTGACCCGTGTCTTCTCGGAGAAGATCTCCACTCGTGCCACCCGGCGCCCCGAGCTGGAGGCCACCGTGAAGCTCGCCGGGGAGATCCGCTCCTCCGGTGTGCACCTCACCATCGTTGTCCACGAGCACAAGCGGCTCGGCCGCGGCATCGAACTGGCCATGCTCGCCGAGGAGCTGAAGGCGGGCGACGTCGCCAAGCGGCTTGTCATCACCACCGGCGCGAAGAAGGGCCAGCACCCCTCGCCCGCCACCGTGATGCGGATGCTCCGCGAGCACGACGAGCAGACAGCGACAGCCTCGCCAGCGTAGCCGAGCTATACGACCGCAGCCCCGAGCGTTACGCAGGGCCACACACCACCTGGCCGTAGCTATACGAGAACAGGGCCGTGACGGCCTCGGTGACCGACCGGGCCGTGGTGGCCCGGCGGCGCCCTGCACGCTACGGGCGTGCGGTGGGCCCGGCCGGCTCCCGTTGGTCGCAGGCATCGAGCAGGGCGGCGAGCTCCCGGGACGGCGGATCGGGACGCACGGCCAGGTAGGTGCGGAGGCTCGGGGCGGGTTCGGCGAAGGGGCGGAAGACGACGCGCGGGGCCGGCTGGATCGCGGCCTGGTGTGCGTAGTAGACCGTCCAGCTCGGCCGGCCGGTGGCGATGGCGGCCATGGTGTCCTGGTCGGTGGTGAAGGCCGGGCCCATGACCGGCTCGAATCCGGCCGCCCGGCAGGCGCCGACGAGGGTGTCGACCAGGTGCGGATTGGTGTCCCTGGGCGCGATGCGCAACGGGAGGTCGGACAGGTCGGCGAGGGCCACGTCCGGCTGGGCGGCCAGCGGGTGCCCGGCAGGCAGCGCCGCGACCAGGACGTCCTGCCAGAGGGGGATGAACTCCAGCCCGGGACCGTGCTCGACGCCGCGGACGAAGGCGGCGTCCAGCTCCCCGTCGCGAACCCGCTGGAGCCGGACGGCCGAGGGTGCACTGATCAGCTCCACCATCAGCCGTGGGGCCCGTTCGCCCAGCGCGGTGAGCAGGTCGTCCAGGCGGGTGCCCAACCCGACGCTGGTGCCGAGCCGCAGCGTCGCCTCCTGCTCGGCCCGCACCGCGGCCATCGCCTCGGTGGCCGCACGCTCGGTGCGCAGGATGGCGTGGGCGTGCGGCAGGAAGGCCCGGCCCGCGGCGGTCAGCGTCACCGTGCGGGTGGTGCGGTGGAACAGTTCCAGCCCGAACTCGCGCTCCAGCCGCCGGATTTGCTGGCTGACCGTCGGCTGCACGATGTGCAGCCGTTCCGCGGCACGTCCGAAGTGCAGCTCTTCGGCCACGGCCATGAAGTAGCGCACCTGACGCAGTTCCACGACCACCCCTCCATTGATCACGATCCTTGATCAGAGTAGGAGCGAACTGCCCCTTGGTCGGCACCGGCCCCTGCGTTGGAATTGCGCACGTCAACGCAGCTCGACCACGACGGCGGCCCCGGCAGCGGGAGTCCGCGGAAGGCAGGGGACGGCCATGGCCCACACGATCGTCAACGGCGCCCGGCTCCACTACGAAGACCACGGCACCGGCCGCCCCCTGGTGTTCCTGCACGGATGGGGCACCAGTGGCCGGGTCTGGGACGCCCAGGCGGCGGACCTGATGAGCGACCATCGGGTCATCACCGTCGACTGGCGGGGCTGCGGCCGCTCCGACCGGCCCACCACCGGCTACACCATCGCCGACATCACCCATGACGTCCTGGAGTTCGTCGACGCCCTCGCACTGGAGCGGCCGGTACTGATCGGATCGTCGATCGCCGGCGCGTTCACCATCGAGGCCGCACTGGCCGCACCCGAGAAGATCGGCGCCATCATCCCCGTCGACGCCGGCGTCCACCACTTCTCCCGAGGAATGCAGGAGCAGATGGACCAGCTCCTGGCGGACCTGCGCGCGGACCGGGCGGGCGCGCTCGCCGACTTCGTCCCGCACTGGTACCGGCCCGGTGCCGGCACCGCCCTGATCGACTGGACGCTACGTCAACTGCTGGACTCGACCTTCCGCATCGACGAACTCATCACCGACCAGGCCGGCTACGACCCGCGCGCCCGCCTCGACCAGGTCCGGGTGCCCACCCACTTCCTGCACGGCGAACTGGACACCGAGGTCCCGCTCGACGTCCCCGAGGAGTGCGCAGGCCTGATCCCCGGCGCCCGGCTGACGGTCGTCGAAGGCGCCGGCCACATGTCCCAGCAGGACCAGGCCGCGCGCTTCAACCAGGCGCTCCGCGACGCCCTGCGCTGACACATCGGTCCACCACCCCGCGCCGGAGGAGAACGACCAGGCCCCTCGTCGAGGTCGACGTGCCGCCGGCGTCTCCGGCCAGCTGACGGCGACCGCCGGTGCGCGCGGCCGGCATCAGGTCACCGCACAGCTCGATCTCGTCCATGGCCAGGGGCGCATGCGTCGTCGTCCATAAGGTGGACAAGGGACTCCGAGAGCCGACCGCCCCCGCGGCGGACTACTGACGGGTAGTCTCATCGTGCACCGCGCCGGGCGGGGGAGAGGCGCCTCGCTCCGGACAGCAGCGGGCGAGCAACGACCAACGAGGCGGGGGCACTCCATGGCAGATCACGACCTGACCGGCTTCGACCGTGACACCTTCACCCACGACGGCGCCACCCGCCGGATCCTGCGGCGCGGCACCGGGCCCGCGGTGATCGTGCTGGCCGAGATCCCGGGCATCACGCCCAAGGTCCTCGAGTTCGCGGAACGGGTCGCCGCCCTCGGCTGCACCGCCGTGCTCCCGGTCCTCTTCGGCACGCCCGGGCGCGACCCCCACCCGTCGGCCCACGGCCGGCTGAAGTCCCGGCTCTACATGGCCTCGTCGCTGTGGAAGGTGTGCGTGAGCCGGGAGTTCACCCTGCTGGCCACCGGGAAGTCCTCCCCCGTGGTGACCTGGCTGCGGGCGCTGGCCGCGGACGAGCACCGGCGCTGCGGCGGCCCGGGCGTCGGGGCCGTCGGCATGTGTGTCACCGGCGGCTTCGCCCTGGCCATGGCCGCCGATGAGCGCCTCCTCGTCCCCGTCCTGTCCCAGCCGTCGCTGCCGGTGCCGCTCACCAAGCGCCGGGCCGCCACCATCGACATTTCCGCCGCGGACCTCGCCACCGTCCGCGGCCGCTGCGAGCGCGAGGGCCTTCGCGTCACCGGGCTGCGGTTCCGCGGGGACCGGCTGGTGCCGGGCGACCGGTTCGCCTTTCTGCGCCGCGAACTCGGCGAGGCCTTCACCGCCGTCGAACTGGACGACTCGTTCGCCAACCCCGACGCCGTGACGCCGGTGCATTCCGTGCTGACCGAGCACCTCGTCGACGAGGCCGGCCAACCGACCCGCGGGGCCCTGGACGCGGTGCTCGACCTGCTCCGCACCCGCTTGGTGGAGCAGCGCCCCGACCGGGCCGAGGACGCGCCGAGCACTCCGGCAGAGGCGTGATCCGAGGGGCCGGTTGATCCTGGAGTGATGGGCGTCCGTGTGCGAGAGCTCTTCTCACACCAGAAGGCCTTGCGCTCGGGTAGCCACGACAGAAGGACAAGAAGGACAAGTGGGAGCGCGGTCAGGCGTTGTGGTGACTGCCCGCCCACACGGCGGGGGTCCGCTGTGCCCAGGGAGCGGCCTGTTCCAGCTGTCCGGCGAGACGGAAGAGGACGTCCTCGCGCCCGTATCCCGCGGCGAACTGGATGCCGATGGGGAGTCCGGTGGCAAGGTCGGTCTCCAGGGGGACGGACATGGCGGGCGTGCCCGCGACATTGAACGCGGCGGTGAAGGGCGAGCGGTGGAAGAGTTGCCTGAGCCAGCCGAGACCGTCGGCGCCCTCGGCACCCTCGGCGTACGTGCCCAAGGGGAGCGGCAGTTCGGGCAGGGTCGGGGTGAGCAGCAGGTCGTAGTCGGTGAAGTACTGGCCGATCGCACGCGCGACGCGGTTGCGCATCGCGAGCGCGTGGACGAACTCGGCCCCGCTGACCTGCCGTCCGTAGGCGTAACTGGCCAGCATCTCGGGTTCGACAGTGGTGGAGTCGACGGGTCGCCCGAAGGCCGCGGCGAAGCCGTCGATCCACGTCACCAGATTGGTGCTCCAGAGACGGGCATTGGCCAGGATGAATTCCTCCCAGCCGACGCCGAGGTCGACCTGGACCTCTGCCACCCGGTGCCCCAGTGACTCGGCGAGCCGTGCGGAGCGGAGTGTGGCGTCGACGACGGCGCCGTCGACAGCCCGACCGCCCCAGGGCCGCGTGAGGAGGCCGATCCTCAGGTTGTCCGGGGAGCGGGTGATCTCCTGCGCATAGGGCCGCTCCGGCCGCTGGGCGACATAGGGGTCACCGGCCTCGGGGCCGTGGACGAGGTCCAGCAGCGCGGCGCTGTCGCGTATCGAGCGGCTGAGGACGCCGTGGACGGCGAGCCCGTTGAAGACCTCGTCCGCGTCGGGGCCCATGGAGATCCGACCGCGGGTCGGCTTCAGCCCGAACAGACCGTTGCTGGCGGCGGGGACACGGATGGAGCCCGCCGCGTCGGTGGCATGCGCGATCGGGACGATGCCCGCGGCGACGGCGGCTCCCGAGCCGCCGCTGGAGCCGCCAGGGCTACGGGTCGGGTCCCAGGGGTTACGGGTGGCGCCGTACAGGACGCCTTCCGTGGTGGTGCTGTATGCGAACTCCGGAGTCGCCGTGCGTCCGAGCGTCACCAGCCCGGCGCGACGGAAGCGCGCCATGAGCGATGAGTCGGCCCCGGCGACGTTTCCGGCGGCGATACGGCTGCCCAGCTCCACCCGCTTGCCGGCCATCGCGACGGCGAGGTCCTTGATCAGGAAGGGCACCCCCGCCAGTGGCGTACTACCCGGAGCCGGCGTGTCCTGTGCGGGCCAGGTCTCGACGACGGCGTTGATCTGCGGATTCACCAGGTCGGACGCCAGCTGGGCGGTCGAGGCGAGTTCCGCGGCAGTCACTTGGCCGCGAGCCACCAGGTCGGCCAGGCCGACGCCGTCGTAGCTCACGTACTCGGAGAGCTTCATGTTCGTCCGTTCACGAGAATCGATACCGATCAGCGATACCGATCGGTACCTCAAGAGACCGATCGGTATCGTGTGGGACTGATCGGTACCGTAACATTGCGGCCAGGGCGGTGCACCGCCCCACCGGACCGATGAGGGGTCGTAGGGCGAACATGGACAGGGCCAGCAGACAGAGCAGGGTGGCCACGTTGCCGCCCCGGGAGCGGATCCTCGACGCGGCGGAGGAGCTCTTCTCGCGTGAGGGGATCAAGGCGGTGGGTGTCCAGGCGATCGCCAGCCGGGCCGAGACCACCAAGATGGCGCTGTACCGCCACTTCGCGACCAAGGACGCGCTGGTCGAGGAGTGGCTCCGCATCGTCGCAGCCGACTACACCGCTGTGTTCGACCGGTTGGAGGACGCACACCCCGACGAGCCCCGGGCACAGATCGTGGGGATGGCCCGGTTCATCGCCGACGGACTTCCCGAGATTTCCCACCGGGGCTGTCCGTTCATCAACTCCATCGCGGAACTACCCGACCGCACCCACCCGGCGCGTCGGCTGATCGAAGCCCACAAGGCCGGCCAGGTGCGCCGGCTCGCCGACCTGTGCGCACGGGCCGGGCTGGCCGATCCGGACGAGGCGGCCGCGGAGATCACCTTCGTCCTTGAAGGAGCCCAGGTGAGCGCCCAGAACGGAAGCATCGAGCACGCGGGTGAGCGGCTCATGAGGATCGTCGAGGCCGTCCTGGACCGCCACTCGGCCCCCAAGGCTGCCCTGTGAAGGGGCGCGCCACGGAGTGATCCTGCGCCGTATCCTCACCCGCCCCCCGCACTCCGCGCCGCCACCGGCCGGGTCGCACGCCGGGGAGGGGGCCACGGAGCGGGCAGGGACCTTCTGACGGCCGGATCGTTGAGCTGGCGTGACTGCCATCCCCCGACACCCCTACGACACCGCGGCGACCTGCGACCTCTGCCATGACCGCCGCCCGGCCGCCGCACCCGAGGCGACCGCACAATCGGCGATCACGCCCGGTCGGCGGGCCTTACTGTGCGCGCCGTGCGGCGATGACCGCCCCGGCCGGAGCCACCCCGACCTCCTCGCCGAGGACTTCACCTGGCGGGCGATGACACGGCGGGCGACCCGCCTCGCCGACGACTACGCCGCGGGCCGATGGCTGCCGTACGAGGAGGAGCACCGCTGGGCACACGGCCTCGCCCGGACCTACTGGACCCGCGACGCGGTCGATGCCGCTCTGCACGACCCCGGCTCCTACGTCCGGGCCGGGCGCCTGGTGCGTGTCGTGCAGCCGCTGCCGACCCTCCTCACGATCATCGGCGACGGCGACCGTGCGCTCCGACCGGTCCGGGCGCTCGTCGACGCCCTGGCCCACCCGGGGCCGACGCGTCCGTAGCGGCCGGACGGAGCAACGCGGTCCGCCGGCGTCGACAGCCGTCAATCGACGGAGTTCAGGAAGCCCCGGATCCGGTCGTTGACCATGTCCGCATGGTCGATCTGCGGTCCGTGCCCGGTCTCCGACACGATCTCGGCGCGAGCTCCCGGTACCAGGCGCGGAACGCGTTCCACCTGCCGCTGCGGGTGCACGAGGAGGCTTCGCTTGCCGAGCACCAGGTACAGCGGGGTGCGGATGGTGCGCAGTTCGTCCTCGGACAGCGGCAACGGAGCCGGCCGGCGGATGCGGTAGGCGCGAACGCCCGACCTGATCATGGCGCGGAGCTCCGGCACGACGAGGACCGGCTGCTCCAACCAGGCCGCCAGCCGCGGGCGGAACACCTTGGGCGCGAAGGTCGCGAAGAGGCTGACGAAGATCCAGACGAAGAAGCGCAGCCCCACCTTCTCCAGCCCGCCGGGGTCGAGCGGCGTGACCGAGGCGAGGCGCCCGGGCCTGCGGTGCGCCTGGTTCAGGACGAGCCATCCGCCGTAGGAGGAGCCGACGAGGTGCACGCGGTCGAGGCCGAGCCCGGCGAGCGTCTCGTCCAACCACTGTGCGGCATGGGCGGGTTCGTGGATGGGTGCCCGCTGCACACTGCGCCCGGGATCGCCCGGGGTGTCGATCGCATAGACCGGGCGGTCGGCGCTGAGGGCGGCGGTGTTCGGGTACCACATGGCCGAGCACGAGCCGGCGCCGTGCACCAGGACGACCGGCGTACGGGACCGGGCGGCCGGGTCCGCAGGGCCGTACCGGTAGACGCGCGTGGTGCCGAACGAGGTCTCCACATCCGTCTCGTCGAGCGCGGGCACCCCCAGGGCGTAGACCGCGTCGCAGGCCGCGAAGTAGCGGTCCCGCAAGGCATCGCTCACATAGCGGCCGACCTCGGCCTGAGTTCGGGTCGTGGTGTCGGACACGGCCACCTCCGGGGGGCATCGGGTTTTCGTGATACGAACGTACCATGATGTTGGTACGGCTGTATCATCAAGGTGCCCACCAGGGCTCAGACCAGCGCAGACAACGAGCGGAGTAGCGGCCGATGCCCAAGCGCGTGGACCACGCAGAGCGACGCACACAGATCGCCGAGGCACTCGTCCGGGTCGCGGGGCGGCGCGGGCTGCACGCCGTGGGGATGCGCGACGTGGCCGCGGAGGCCGGCGTGTCACTGCGGCTGGTGCAGTACTACTTCGAGACCAAGGAGAAGTTGCTGCACTACGGGTTGCAGCACCTGACCAGGCGATTCGAGGAACGGGTCGCGGCCCGGGTGCGGGCCGCCGGGGACGCACCGGCGCCGCGCGCGATGATCGAGGCGCTGCTGATGGCCGCGCTGCCGACCGATGAGGAGAGTCGGGTCTTCCACCTCCTCCACACCGCGTACGCGATGCTGGCCGTGACGGACCAGGGGCTCGCAGCGCAGCCCTTCATCAAGGACCCCGATGCCGCCGAGCACACCGTGACCGAACTGCTGCGGCAGGCACGGGACGCGGATCTCGTCGCGCCGGACACCGACCCGCAGGCGGAAGCCGTCGGCCTGCTCGCCATGTCGGCCGGCCTCGGCACCAGCGTCCTGGTCGGCCAGCGCAGCCCGGAGTCCGCGGCCGACGTCCTGGACCACCACCTGGACCGGATCTTCCAGGGCGGGGGGCGCTCCGCACCGGCGCGGCGGACCCGGGAGTCACGTCAACTCCCCTGATTTCGGCTCGTGTTGGGAGGGGTGGGGGACGCCGGATGACGGTGGAGCCGGGCACTAGCCAGGCGTCCCGCCCCGTCCCGCCCTCGGGAGACCGGCTCGGAGTGCGGTACGGCGGGCGGCGAGGGCACTGGTCCGCTTGTGCAGGACGGGGCCGGCCGTGGCCGCCCCGGGGTGGGCGGGCCAGACCTGGATGAGGTACTCCTCGGCCGGGGCGCGGTCGTCCCGGGGGTCGGGCTCGTCGCGGTGCCTGCCCGCCACCCTGATCATGTGGAGCCCCGCCCGCAAGGCGAACGTCGGCGGCTCCGTGAGCGAGGTACCCTCGCCCCCGATCTCCATGGCCTCGTCACGGAGCCAGTGCAGCGGCATGTCCGCGACGTCCTGCCAACCGTCCGTGCACAACGGCGGTGGGCCGTCCCACAGTTCGGCGGTCATCACGACGTGGCCGATCTCGGTGGCGCAGATCACCGCCGCCCCGGAGCCCCCGGGCCGGGCGTCGACGATTCCGGTCGCGGACTCGTCGGCGACGTAGCACTCCAGGCCCTCGTCGACGATGTCGATCTGACCGGCGTCGACGAACAGCTCGGGGTCGGTGACACGGGTGATGAGCTGGGCCACGACGGGTCGATCCTCTCGGACGGAACGGTGCGGGGAGGGCCATTCAACTCCACCCCGCCCGTCAACAGGTGCCGCCCCGTGGGCCGTTGGACGAGTCCGAAGGCGGTGCCGACGGGGATGCCGAAGGGATCGCGCCCCTTACCGGCCCCTCCCCCACGGCCGCCGCGGCGCATCCGTCCGAGCCGTCGCGCACACGGCCCGGACGGGCGGGTCACGCGTCGAGAGGACGCCAGGCCGGGCCGTCTCCGTCCGGGCGGACCTGCCCGAACACCACATCGGCGAAGTGCACGCCGAAGCCGATCGTGTCGGGCTCCTGGAGTTCGGCGACGAGCCGGCGGCGGAAGTCGGCGGAGCGTGCGGAGTCGTGGTCGGGCGCCGCGGACCACTCCGGGTGGTCCACCTGGATCGGCGAGTGCAGGGCGTCGCCGAAGGCGATCAGCCGCCGGCCGCCCGAGGTGATGACGTAGGCGGCGTGACCGGGCGTATGGCCCGGCGTGAGGTGCATCCGCACGCCGGGGAAGACCTCTTCGCCGTCGGACACGGTCCGGACGTACGGTTCCAGCGCGGCGAGGGTCTCCTTGCCGGTGCCGTGCGCTTCGAGGAGGTGGCGCTGGGACCACTCGGGCTCGGCCACCAGGTAGTCGGCGTGCGCGAAGGCGGGGCGGTCGCTGCCCGGGGCCGGATGCCACGCCCAGCCGAGGTGGTCGAGGTGCAGATGGGTGAAGGCCACCGCCTCGATCTCCTCCGGCCCGCGGCCGAGTGCCGCGAGGTTGTCCAGGAGCGCACCGCCGTGGATGGCGCCGTACGCAGCGCCGGGTTCGGCGGGGAGCGACTGGGGCCCGAATCCGGCATCGATCAAGAGCGCGCGAGCGCCGCGCTCCACCAGCAGGCCGCCGATGCCCGCCACGAGGTTGCCGGTTGCGTCGAGGTACTCGGGGTGCGCGGCCCACACCTCGTCGGTGGTGTCCGGCAGCCAGCTCCGCGGTATGAGCTGGACCGCTCCGTCCGGCACGTACGTCACCTTGGTCTCCCCCAGGTGCAGCGAGCGGACGGGCGACGGGCGGCGCAGTCGTTCGCCCTGGTGGAGTGCGGAGTTGGACACGGCGGCTGATCCCTTCGAGAACGACAAGGACTGTCGGTGCCGCCGGTGGGGTCGGGCGACACCGCCACCATAAGCATCAAGCTAGAACTATTCAAGCTTGCAATATTCAGGTTGGGTGCACTTGCTAGGATTGCCGTATGACGAACCCGGGAGCACAGGCCAGCGCGGAGCGACAGCTGTGCGGCCTGGTGAACGGGATGGCCCAGCAGATCGCGGAACACGTGCGCAAGCGCGCGGCCAAGCTCGGCCTCACCGCCCCCCAGGCCACCGCACTGCGGGAGCTGACCGGGCCGATGACCATGCGGGAGCTCGCCGAGCGCATGGGCTGTGAGCCCTCCAACGCGACCTTCGTCGTCGACAAGCTGGAGAATCAGCAGCTGATCGAACGCCGCCCGCACCCCACCGACCGCCGCGCCAAGCAGCTGGCCCTCACCCCGCACGGTGAGGCGCTGCGGGAGCAGCTCCTCGCGCTGCTCAGTACGGACTCCCCCCTGGCGGGCCTGACCTCGGAGCAGCAGCGCACCCTGCACCAGCTGCTGGAACAGGCCGTCGCGTACCACGCGGTCGACTCGTCCGGCGGCCGGCGCAGCACATGACCGCCGTACCGGCATCGCGGCCCGTCAGAACGTGAGCGTCAACCCCCTCCGTTCGGCCTGCTGTTCCGTATAGGACACACCGTGCACCTTCAGCCCGTCCGGATCGAGCAGGGTGATCGAGCCCCCGTCGTCGTCGAGATGGAACCCGTCATGGGCCGGCACCACGATCGTGGCGCCCGCGTCGAGGCTCTCAGCGGGCAGGGACAGCAGGTGCCGCTGCTGGTCGGAGAGGTGCCAGCCGTTCATGTCGACCGCGTCGGCGGAGGTGTTGACCAGCGTGACGGTCTCCTCCTCCTGCGTGGCGGAGACGGGGTTGACCAGAGCGGCGATGATGCGCAGGGTCGCCTCCTCCTCGGCGGCCGCACGCGACACGGCGGGGATGGTGTGACCGGTGGTGTCATCGGTGTGCCACGACTGTGACTGGAATGCCAGGAAGACGGCCACCCACCGGGATTCGGCGGGGAAGTGCACGAGGATGCCGCCGTCCTGCCGGACGCCGTCGTCCTTGCGGAAATTTCCGGAATTCCCCTGGTTCATATGCACGTCGTGCACGCCGTCGGTCGGCCGGAAGCGGAACACCTTGTCGGCCGAGCGTTCGCGGAACCGCTGCCCGAAGAGGTAGAGGGACGCCGTGGGATCGGCGATGGCCCGCTGGACGGAGTGGTCGAGGAGGTCGGCCAGATCGTTGTCCACACCGGGCAACTCCGGCGGCAACGTCCGCATCTGGGAGTGGTCGAAGAGGTTGCCGCGGATGAAGTCCAGGCTGGCGGAGCCCGCCTGCGACCCCAGGGGCGTCCAACCGCTGCCTTCCTGTGGCAGCAGTTGCGTCATCGGGTGCCGGAAGTCGTCCAGCGCCACGTACAGGAGCTCGGAAGGCGCCTGCTGGGACAGGACGTTGATCGCGGCGCGGTAGGAATTGCCGCTGTGGTCGGTGAGGCGGATTTGGTAGTGCGGCGTATCGGCGGCGCCTTCACGCCGTCGCTCGGCCGCTCTGGCCGCCAGTACGCCGTAGTTCTTCAGTGGCATGGTGCTCCCGTCCTCCTCCGGATCAGTGGTCGGTCATGGCCCGGAAACGAGCCAGATCCCGATGTGGTCGAACGGCCCGTCCTGCCGGCAGCGTCGACCAGCCGGGGACCACTGCCGTGCACGGACGTGCGGACCGGGTGGGCTCGGTGGGTTTCCCGAGCGAGGAAGAACCGCAGCCCGGCTTCGTTCTCTGAAGGAACCGCAGCCCGGCTCGCCTCGAAGAGCCGCGGCCCGGCCTCGTCCTCGACCTGCTCTGTTCGGCCGGAACATCGAGGTCCATGCGGCCGAGGCGCTCCGCGGTCGCCTTCCGGTCCTGCGGGGGCTTCCCCTTCACCAGTCTGCTCTCGTCCGTCCGCAGTCGCACCCGTTCCATTCCGGTTCGCCGCGCCGAGTCGTCGGAGATCAGCTCACGGCGCATTTCCGTCCTCGGCCGAAACGGACGGACGGACCGGAAACCAAGACCGGAAACCAAGACGGTTGAACGGACCGAAAATTGAAACGCAAAAGGAGAGTCCTCCGAGCCATCGGGCCGGCGAGGCGGGCCGTCGGACCAGCGGCTGATCGATTCGAGGGGGCCGTCGCACGGTGTTAGCGTGAAGGCATCCACCACATCCACGCCGTATGAGCGCGCACCCGCCTTCCTCGAATTCTGCGCATTCTGCTGAGGAGATGGTGACCATGGCGCGGGCGCCGTTGTTCCACGCGCCCCGGGAGTCGTCGACGGCGGTCGGTCCCTTCAAGGCCAAGGTGGACTGGGACGGCCTGCGCCGAGGGTTGCAGGGAACGCTGCTGCGACCGGGAGACCCCGGGTTCGAGGACGCCCGGAAGCTGTTCAACCCGCTCAACGACAACCATGTTCCGGCCGCGGTGGCCCAGTGCGAGTCCGCGGAGGACGTCCGCGCATGCGTACTGGCGGCCGCGAACCGGGTGTCGCTGGCCGCCCGTAGCGGCGGACACTCCTACGTCGGCTACTCGGCGCCGCACCGCGGTCTCGTCCTCGACCTGCGCCGCATGGCGGACGTGACGGTCCGGGACGACGGCACCGCGACCGTAGGTGCCGGTGCGCCCCTCCGCAGTGTCTACACCGGGCTCAGTCAGGCGAACCGCTGTCTGCCCGGCGGTTCCTGCTTCACCGTCGGCATCTCCGGGGTGACCCTGGGCGGCGGAATCGGTGTGCTGCAACGCGCGTTCGGGCTCACCTGCGACCGCCTCGTCTCCGCCGAGCTCATCACCGCCGACGGGCGCACGCTGACGGCCTCGGCCACCCGCACCCCCGACCTGTTCTGGGCCCTGCGCGGTGGCGGCGGGGGCAACTTCGGGATCGTGACCCGCTTCACCTTCGCGACCGACCCCGCTCCGGCGCTGACCGTGTTCACGCTCGCCTTTCCCACCGGGAAGGCGGCGGAGGTGCTGACGGCGTGGCAGCCGTGGATCACGGCCGCGCCCAAGGAGCTGTGGGCGAACTTCAACATGTCGGGCGGGAGCGTCCCGAGCTGTCGGGTGTCCGGGTGCTTCGTCGGGCCGAGCAGTGCGTGCAGTCCGTTGCTGGACGATCTCGTCGCACGCACCGGCGTCCTACCGAGCCGGCGGACGGTCCAGGACCGGGACTACTTCAATGCCATGCGCTTCTTCGCCGGCCGACCCGACCGGGAGTCGTTCGTCGCGTCGTCGCGGGTACTGAGCGCGCCCGCGTCCGACCCCCGCGCGGTGGTCGCCCTGCTCACCGGCCGCGCCGGCATGTCACTGATCCTCGACCCGCTCGGTGGCGCGGTGGCCGAGGTCGGCGCCCAGCAGACCGCCTTCCCGCACCGGACGGCGTTCGCCACGGCCCAGATCTACGCGACGGCCACGGTGGCGTCCGAAGCGGACGTGACGCGCAGCGTCGGCCAGGTCGTGGCCGGGCTGACCGACCTGGGCATCGGCGGCGGTTACGTGAACTACATCGACCCGGCGCTGCCCGACTGGGCACGGTGCTACTACGGCGCGAACCTGGAGCGGCTGCGCTCCGTCGCGCACGACTACGACCCGAACCGGGTCTTCGACTTCGCACAGAGTCTGTCCCGGGCGTAGGCACGGTCGTCCGCCCAGGGTCGCGCCCGCACGGCGAGCGGCACGAGCGCACGGCACTGGCCGCATTCACTTGTGCCGCATGCACTTGCGCCGAATTCGCTTGTTCGGTTGCCCGACGCCCTTGTAACGTCCGCCACCACACCACCCGCCCTCTCCGCACCGTCGAAGGACCCCTGTGACCGCCTCCACAGACATAAGCACCGACTCGCTGCCGGCCCGCCTGGAGGCGGCCCGGCGTGACTACGCCACCCTGGTCGCACAGGGGCTGTCACTGGACCTGACCCGGGGCAAGCCGTCCGCGCGGCAGCTCGACCTGTCCGCCGGGCTGCTCGCGCTGCCCGGTGACCGCCACACCGCAGTCGACGGCACGGACTGCCGCAACTACGGTGCGCCACAAGGACTGCCGGAGCTCAGGGAGATCTTCAGCGGTCCGCTCCAGGTGCCGGCCGAGCAGTTGACGGCCGCGGGGAACTCCAGTCTGGAGCTGATGCACGACTGTCTGGTGCACGCGCTCCTCGGCACGCTTCCCGGAGCGACGCGCCGGTGGGCGGACGAGGACCGGATCGCCTTCCTGTGTCCCGTCCCCGGCTACGACCGGCATTTCGCGCTGTGCGAGCGGTTCGGCATCGAGATGATCCCGGTGCCGATGACGGCCGAGGGCCCCGACATGGCGGAGGTGGAGCGCCTGGTGCGGGCCGACGCCGGAATCAAGGGCATCTGGTGCGTACCGAAGTACAGCAACCCCGACGGCACCTGCTACAGCGACGAGGTCGTACGGCGACTCGCGGCCCTGCCGGCCGCGGCACCGGACTTCCGCATCTTCTGGGACAACGCGTACGCGGTGCACCACCTGACCGACGACGAAGTCCACGTCGCCGACATCCTCACGGCGTGCGCCGACAGCGGCCACCCCGACCGGGTCTTCGTCTTCGGGTCCACGTCGAAGGTCACCCTGGCCGGCGCGGGCGTGGCGTTCTTCGGTTCCTCGCCGGCCAACCTGCGCTGGTGGCTCGCCTGCAACGCCAAGCGCTCCATCGGCCCCGACAAGATCAACCAACTCCGTCACGCCCTGCTGCTGCGGAACGCCGACGGTGTGCGGGAGCACATGCGCAAGCATCGCGAGCTGCTGCGGCCGAAGTTCGATGCCGCGCACCGTATCCTCACCGAGCACCTCGACGGCACCGGCCTCGCGACCTGGTCCGTCCCGAAGGGCGGCTACTTCATCACCCTCGACGTCCTCGACGGATGCGCCCGCGAGGTGGTGCGTCGAGCGGCCGACGCCGGGATCGCCCTGACACCCGCCGGCGCCACCCACCCCTACGGTGACGACCCCCGGGACCGGACCATCCGGATCGCCCCCAGCTATCCGGACACCACGGAACTCCAGCAGGCCATCGACGGCCTGGCCACCTGTGTGCGGCTGGTCGGCTACGAACACCTGGCCGCCGCACCGGACTGACCGTTCCGCCGGCGACGACGTCCGGGGCTCAGAAGGGGCCCTGGCCTCAGACGCCGGCCCCCGAACGCGTGGAGGGGCGGTAGTGGTTGATCAGACCGGCGTACTGGTCGCCCAGGGCGGGTCGGTGCGCGTCGGGGTGGTCGAGCCTCGGGCGGCGCCCGTGCAGCACGAACGACGTGATGCGGGAAGTCAGGCGGCTGAGCGTGGCGTTCATCGGTCGTCGGTCCTCCGTTCGAAGGTTCGGTACTGCCAGGGTATGCAGCCGACGGTCGGACGCCACATGATCTGAGCCAGATCTGAGGGTCTGAGGGTGTGAGGGCGCGGAAGAAGCGAGAAGAAGACGTAGGGGTCCTTTGGGGGTACGAGCACCGCTCGAGTGGGGGACTTTTCGGGGGCGACTACACCGCGGGCATGACGCCTGAGAAGCAGCCCGATCCGTACCGTCGGTGTCAGTAACGCGCCGCGCCGAACCGGGCTGCGGTGGAGAACGGAAGGGGGAGTCGAAGGTGTCGTCCTTCGAGTACAGCGGCCGCACCGCGGGTGCGGGCGTACGCCGCACGCGATGGGTCACCGCGGGTGTCGCGCTGCTGGCCGCAACGTCCTTATGGGGTACGGGGGTTGCCGTCGCCTCCGCCGAAGGGGGCGCCGGCCGCGCGGGGCCGGCATCGGCGAGTCACCGGGCGCGGGCGCAGTTGCCACGGCCCACCGGGCCCTATGCGGTGGGCACGACGGCCCTCCACCTGGTCGACCCGGGACGGAAGGACCCGTGGCGGCCGGAGCGGACGCGGGAGCTGATGGTGAGCCTGTGGTACCCGGCGAGCCGCGGCCCTGGTGGGGAGGGGCGGGCACCGTACATGGAGCGCCGCGCGGCGACCCACTTCGGCACCGAGCGGGGCATGGCCAACCGCAACTACCAGGTCCCACCGGGCAGTACGGACTGGTCGGCGACGCGCACGCATGCCCGCGAGCACGCGCCGGTCGCACGCGGCGGCCCCCGCCCGGTCGTGCTCTACTCGGCGGGCCTGGGCGACCCGCGCACCTGGAACACCGGCCTGGTCGAGGAGTTGGCGTCGCACGGCTACATCGTGGGGACGGTCGACCACACCTACGAGGCGTCCGAGGTGCAGTTCCCGGGCGAGCGCGTCGCGGAGTCGGTCTTCCCCGACCTCGCCGAACGGCCCGACCGCGACATCAGCCGCCTGCTGCGCACATCGATGCGGGCCAGGGTCGACGACACCCGCTTCGTACTGGACCAGCTCGGGGCGCTCCGCGCGGGACGGGGCACCCAGGCGCACTCCCTTCCGCGCGGCCTGGCGGAGGCCCTGGACCTTCGGCGGGTCGGCATGGTCGGTCACTCCGCGGGCGGATTCACGGCCGCCCAGACCATGCACGACGACCCGCGGATCAAGGCCGGGATCAACATGGACGGCCAGATGGACTTCCCCACCACACCGGACGGCCACGGCAGCGCGCTGAGCACGGTCGCCCGCGACGGTCTGGACCGCCCGTTCCTGCTCATGGGCTCCGACCAGGGCGCCGGTGACAACCAGGCGTCATGGACCGCCTTAGAGAAGAACTCCCGAGGCTGGCACCGCCAGGTGACGCTGAAGGGCGGTGCCCACGGTGCGTACACCGACGCGGCGCCCCTGCTCCCCCAGCTCGCCGACCAGGGCGCGATACCCGCGCAGGTCGTCACGGACGACATCGGGACCGTACGGCCGGACCGTGCCGTGGCGGCGACCCGGGCCTACGTCTCCTCGTTCTTCGACCGCTGGCTGCGCCACCACGACGACCACCTCCTCGACGGACCCTCGCCCCGCTTCCCGGAGATGAAGTACGCCTCCTGAGAAGTCCTCTCCCGAGAAGCCCGCGGGGCCCCTGGCTCCGTCCCTGACTCCGTTCCTGGCTCAGCCGGTGACCGAGCGCCCCGCGGTCTCCTTCACCCAGACCAACAACACAACACCTCAAACAGCCAGCACGCGGCAGCGCGCGCGGTCATGGCCCGATCCCCCGTCACCCACACGTGTGGCGCCGTGCATGGGCACGCACGTGGCGGGGAGTCATGCGGGGCCGACTCGCCGATCGGCGACGGCTCACCACTGGACCTTGGGGGATGGGTTTCCATGCGCCGTACTGTCGCCGCCATGCTCGGAGCCGCCGCGCTCTGTGCCACGATGACCACACCGGGCCAGGCCGTGGCCTCGGAACCCTGTGGTTTCTACAAGACGAGCAGCGACGCCTACTACCGTCACTGCACCACCGACGGTTCGCACGTCGTCATCAAGGTACGGGTCGCCCTGGCCCCCGACTATGACCTCTGCGTAGGCCCCGGTCGTACGTGGTTGGGATCGGCTTCCCGCATCCAGGACGCGCACTACCTGGGACGGACGTGCTGACCATCGCCAGACGGCCAGCCGCAACCGGTGCGGGTCCTGTGCGGCCGCCGGCGCCGTGGTGCGGACGTGGTGGGTGCGGACGGCCGGCACCTCATCGGGGCTCGACGAGACGTTACGCACCGGCGAACCGGCCTTCCCCGGGATCTTCGGCGCCCCCTTCTTCACGTACGTCAACCGGGACGCCGGCGCCCGGGAGCTCTTCGACACCGGTATGGCGGCGTTCTCCGAGCCGATGGACGCTCTGATCGCCGGCGCCTACCCGTTCCCCCGGACAGGCACGGTCGTCGACGTCGGCGGCGGCCGCGGCGGGTTGCTGCGCCAGGTGCTCCTGCACCATCCGGATCTGTCCGGGGTGCTCTTCGACCAGCAGCCCGCGCTGCGTGAACACGTCCTGCTTGAACCGGAGTTGGCCGGCCGTTGGCGCACCGCACCGGGTGACTTCTTCACCTCGGTGCCGGCGGGTGGGGACGTCTACGTCCTGAAGCACGTGCTGCACGACTGGGACGACGACCACGCGGTCCGCATCCTGCTGTCGTGCCGCCGAGCCCTGGCCCCCGACGGGCGGGTCCTGGTCGTCGACTCGGTCCCGTCGCCGGGCAACGAGACACATCCGGGCAAGGCCCTGGACGTGGCGATGATGACGATCGTGACGGGCAGGGAGCGCGGCCCGGCGGAACTGGACACCCTCTTCGCCCGCGCCGGCCTGCTGCGCACCCGCATCCTGCCCACCCCGACCTTCGCCTCCATCGTCGAGGCCGCCGGCTCCTCGTCGAAGGCCAGCATCAGATGACGCGGCACGACCGCCTGCCCAGAGGTCAGCCGCAGGGCTTCGGCGATCCGGGCCGGGGGTTCGCGCAGGACCGTGGTCTCCAGATGAGTGTTCCGGGCATCCACTCCTCGTCTGCGAGCCTCGGCCAGCCACGGGAAGGGCTCGCCGGGGCCGGCGAAGGACATTCCCCGGGCGGGACACATGGTCTGCCGGCGGTGGCTCATGACCAGCAGACGGGGCGGCCGGCGGGCCCGTTACCGGGCCGTGCCGGCCGCCCCTTCCGGACTGCCTAGGACACTCCGGGCGACTACTTCACGTCGACGTAGTCACCGGTTGCGGTCGCCACCGAGGTGGTCGGCGTGCCGGCGAAGACGTAGCGCCAGGTGCCGTCCTCGGCGGCCTGCACGGTCGTCTTCAGGTTGCCGCTGCTGTCCGACGTCACGGTCTTGACGGTGGTGTAGCTGCTGGCGCCCTGCTTGCGGAACTGGAGCTGCACGGAACCGACGCCGTAGGCCCGGTACGTGTGGGTGTCCCAGTTGGCCCGGGTCAGCGCCCCGGTGACGGTGAGGGTCGCGCCCTTCGTCACCGGCTCGGGCGCGGCGTTGGTGGTCAGCTGGGCGGCGCGCTTGACCCACCCGGACTTGTAGGAGTCGTGGATGGTGTAGTCGCCGTCATTGCCCACCGCCGAGGCGAAGACATGCCAGCGGCCCGCGAGGACATTGCCGTAGATGTTGTCGTTCGGGTCGGCGACGACGGTGACCGAGCAGGTGGAGGTCGTGGCGTTGACCGGCGTGCAGGTGCCGTGGTCGCTGCTCGGGGTCATCGCGCCGTCGACACCGCTCTCGGTGTTCATGTCGGTGCCGTGCCACAGGAAGGCGTAGCCGTCGTAGATGCCGGACGGGTCGGTGGCGGTCACCGTGAGGGTGACCGTCTTCTTGAGGCTGGTGCCGACCACGATGTCCTTGCCGCCGTTGACGGTGACGTTCGTGATCGTGGTGTCGCCCTGTGTCTCGTCCTGCGCGGTGGTGGCGGGGGACGAGGCGGCGGACGACGAGACCCGCGCCTGGGCGGCGGCGGGGCCCTCGGCGTCGGCGGCCTGCGCGGCCGGGACGACGAGGGCGGTCAGGGCCAGGGCGCCGGACAGTGCGGCGGCAGTGGCAGGAATGCGCATGCGTTCCTCGAATGGGAAAGGGGTTCCACCGGCACGGGAAAACGGCCGGTGGGACCCGGATCGGGCTGGAGTCCGCTGACTCCGCTCACCAGACCGGCGACGGTAGTCAAGGGTTGTACAACCCGTGTGGATCTTTTTCGACCGCACCGTCGGGGTCAGGAAAGGACGGGCGGCATAGACCTCGATGTCGGCCTTTGCATGGATTCGGTCATCCGACCGCTTACGGAATCGCGCCGCGGCACGGGGCGAACGGCACCTCGCGCCTGTCCGGATCCCCAACGGGGGACGGTTACCGACACTGCCTCCACCGACTGCCGGCCACCGCCGATCACTCTTCCCCAGGGGTACTCGACCACTCCCTCTATCCACTCCCGGTCCGGCCCGCCTACTGACGTCCGAGTAGTGGCCGGAAAATCCGACACTTCGTCCGAACCCTCCGCTATCACTTAAGGACAGCCCATAACCGGTCTGAATCATCACTTGTCCGGAGACAATCCCTGCGAGAATGCAAAGCGGGAAAAACCGCGCCCTTTCCCATGATTGGGCGTCTGAAATGCACCTTCCGGACACACTCCGGGAAACCGTAAGTTCCTTGCCGAGGCACATGCCTCAGGAAAGTGCACACTCAACCTTTTCAGGTGGCCCGCGGGTGCCGTGCGTGAGGCGCGCAAAGGTCACGAGAGCAGGAGGAGATCGTGGCAAGTCGCAAGGTCATGGCCGCCGTTCTGTCCGCATCGACGCTGTTGAGCGTGGGCCTGCTGGCGACCGGCAGTGCGAACGCGGCAACCCTGTCCACGGTCCAGCCGGACGTTCGGTACACGTTCCAGAACGTCGGCAGCGACCGCAACCTCGACGCCTTCGGAAACGACACCGTGAAGGCCTGGTCGCCGGACTCCAGCGGGACTCAGGACTTCTATCTGAAGGCCGGACGCTTCCAGGGTTACCAACTGGAGAGCGCCCACCTCCCCGGCCGCTGCGTCACCGCCAAGGGCATAGGGCAGCAGATCGCCCTGGAGGACTGCAATTCCGGTGTGCAGGCCCAGTATTGGGACTACGCGAACCGAGACGAAGGCTCCGCGCTGGTCAGCCGGAAGTTCGCCAGGGGCTGCATCGCCGACGCCGGAAACCGCTCTGCGGTGGCCCTGGCACCGTGCACCGGCGCCGACGACCAGCGGTGGATTCCCCTGATCGGCTGACCACACGTCCCCCATGGACCTTCGTGACCACCGCTCGGCCCGGCCGAGCGGGCTCGTCGTGGGTAATCGGAACCCTCCCCCCATAGCCAGCCGGCGACGAGCAGCACGGTGAACACCCCGCCACCGGGCCCATGGCGGACGGCTCAACCTGGTGGGGCGGCGGCCCTTGGCGCACCTCGCCGCTCCACCAGGCCCTGGCGCCGCGGATAGACTCTCCCTTTCCGACCAGCACCTCGGTCGGCCCCGGCCCCGGCCCCAGAAGGACACCCCTCCATGACGAAGAGCGCGATAGCCGGCATCTGTAGCCTCGGCCTCCTCCTGGCCGCCGGCGCCTACGCGGGCAGCGCCGTCGCCAGCGATCCGCTGACCCTGGCCGAGTACCAGCAGATCAAGGCCGGCAGCAGCGAGAAGGTCCTGTTCCGCTACGCCAGCACATGCCAGCAGGAGGACAAGTCCCAACCCGGCGACGGCTACCCGATCACCTGGACGTGTTACGGCGCCGACGGCACCAGCAGCGCGGTGTTCTTCTACTCCGAGGGCGTGCTGTTCAGCAAGGCGGAGACCGGGCTGCAATGAGTCCCCGGCCCGCCCTGCGCGTCCTCCGAGAGCGTCAGGCGTCCGGCATCTCGGCCAGCCGGAAGGGCCCCGCGGCGCCCGGGCCGAACATCACCGGCAGGCTGCGCCCCAGCGGTACCACGACGAGCGGCTCGTCATGGTACTCGCGCAGGAACTTCTCCAGGGGCTCCCAGATGAGCCCCCGGTACCCGGCCTCGGTCCGCTGACGTTCGAAGGAGAGTGTCAGCGCGGACTCGCCGACGGTGACGCTCACGGCGTCCACCTCCAGCCACTCCCCACCGATCCAGGCTTCCAGCCTTACGTGCGACATGGCGCAAGCGTGCCCCGACCAGCGCGGAGACCGCAACCGGCGACGGCCGGTGCGCGCCTGCGGCCGCTCGCCGTCACCGCTGCCGGGGCCCGCCGTGCTGCATGAGGCCCGCGGTGAAGTCCTCGGTGGCCGGCTCGTGACGGGAGACGTAGGGGCACTTCCAGTCCTCCTCGGTGAAGCGGCCCGAGAAGTGCCGCGCGGGCTGCTCGTACTCGTACCGGGTGAAGCTGGGATTCACGGAGCCGTTGTTCTTGGCCTCGCGGCGGCGGATGGCGCCCTGCATCGAGTAGAACTTCTCGCCCATGAGCACGAACTGCGCCAGGGAGTTGAAGGCGATGGCCGGTACGGCGAAGCGGCGGCTGGCCCTGGAGGATCCGGGGTGCATGCCCACGACGAAGAAGGCGTGCCCGCCGGTGTGGAATCCGAAGTTGGGCTGGCCGGGGTCCGATGAGGCGCCGCGGTCGAGGCCGTGCGTCCGGCTGTCGATGTCGTGCATGAGCTGGAGGTGCTGCCATATGCGTTCTTCGAAGGCGAGCTCGTCCACCAGGCCGGGTTCGTCGAAGGTGGCGACGAAGGTGCGGAAGCTCTGGTCGGAGAGCAGCGGACGCACCGTACCGACGTAGTCGACGAGGTCGCGGTGGTTTTCGGCCGCTGATGCGGCGTCGCCCATGCTGCGGTAGTGCCGATGGGTGAGGGTGTTGCGTCTCAGTGCGGCGCGTGCGCCGAGGCAGCTGAACTCGTGGGTGTGGATGAAGCGTTCCAGTTCCGCTCGGAGCGTCCTGGTGGTGTCGGCGTTGCTGTGGTGTTCAGTCATGGCGGGACCTTGGCTGGAATGGGTCGGCTGGTGGGGGACGTCAGGCCGTCCAACGGGACGGCTGCCGCCTCGTGGACGAGGTCACACCGGCGAGGAGGCCGGGGCGGGCGATGACTGCTTGCTGCGGTCCCTTCGGGCGATGTGATCGACGGCTGTCGAGATCGACACTGTGGGGTACGGACCGACCCCACAAGGCACAAAGCGGACAGAGATCGAACGTGCCGCGAAGGCGTGCCGGGCCCGCGCCACCGACACCGGCTCCCGCGCCGCCACACGGGCATGACGGAGCGTCATGGACCAGCGTCATAAGTCGTGCTTTAAGAAATACAAAGCCGTGTTATGAGAGTAAATCTGGTCGGATGTGCGGCGTGGCGCGACGAGGAATGACCCGCCCGGACGACCTCGGCGTACATGCGTCGGGGATTTCTTTGCATGGTAACGACGGTGTGACTCCACGTAGTCGCACACCCTTGCGGAATCAGGCATTCAGTGCGGCGAGCAATTCAGGCCTCGCACCGGCGAACGGTTGGTTGCGGGGCCGCGGACTCCGACAACACGATCGGGGTGTTCCCGCGTGTCGTCGGCCGTGCGCCGGCCGATCGGCATGCCTGTCTGCAAGGAGGGGTCCTGTGAACGACCGGTTGAGCCTCAGCCCGGATGCGGCACGGCAGCTTGCGACCACGACCAAGACCAGCCCGCAGATGCGCGGCATCACCCCGCGGTACCTGCTGCGCGCCCTGCCGTGGGTGGACGTCGAAGCGGGCGTCTTCCGCGTCAACCGGCGCCGCACCTACGTCCTCGGGGACGACCGCATCAGCACCCACAACGACGGCGGCTCGCCCCGGATCATCCCCGGCGATCTGCGGGAACTGCCCTATCTCCGCGAGGCCGACGACGCCCTGCTCGCCGAACTGGCCGGTGCCTTCACGGAAGTGGCCTTCGAGGCGGGAGAGATGCTCGCCCAGGACGGCGACGCCCACGACCGGCTGTGGGTGATCGCGCAGGGACGCGCCGAGAAGCGGGTGAACGGCCGCTACGGCGAGGACGCCGTCCTCGAAGTGATCGGCGACGGCCAGTTCTTCGACCTCGACGCCTGGACCCGGTCCGAGCCGTTGCCGTACCGCGTCCGGGCACTCACCCCCGGCGTGGCCCTGTGCGTCGAACGCAGCGTGCTGGCCGGGCTGTGCGATCGCGACGCGGCGGTGCGGGGCGCGATGGACGCCTACCTCGCGGCCGACGGTGTCCTTCCGGGCGCCGAGGTTCCGGTCGACCTCAAGGCCGGGCACGTCGGCGAACCGGACCTGCCCGGGACGTTCGTCGATTACGAGGACACCCCCCGCGAGTACCACATGACCCTCGCGCAGACCGTGCTGCGCGTGCACACCAGGGTCTCCGACCTCTACAACGGCCCCATCGACCAGACCCGGGCGCAGTCCAACCTCACGGTGCACGCCCTGCGCGAGCGGCAGGAGGCCTCACTGCTCAACCACCCGGAGTTCGGGCTCTTCAACAATGTGGCGCCGGGGCAGCGGGTGCAGGCCCGGACGGGATCGCCGACGCCGGACGACCTGGACGAGCTGCTGACCCGGGTGTGGAAGCAGCCCGGCTACTTCCTCGCGCACCCCAGGGCCATCGCCGCGTTCGCGCGGGAGTGTACGCGCCGGGGTGTGCCCCCGATCATCGACACCCGGTTCGGCAGTCCGCTGCTGACCTGGCGCGGAGTGCCGCTGCTCCCCTCCGACAAGGTGCGGTTCTCCGGCGGCGCGGGAGTCGGCACCACCGAGATCCTGCTGATGCGCGTGGGCGAGGCCGAGCAGGGCGTGGTCGGCCTGCGTCCCGCGAAGATCGAGGACGAGGTGGAGCCGGGCCTGTCGATGCGGAACATGGGCGTCGACAACAAGGGCATCACCTCGTACCTGATGACGGCGTACTTCAACGCCGCGGTGCTGGTGGAAGACGCGCTTGCCGTGCTCCAGAACGTCGAGGTCTCCAACTACCATGACTACTCCTGACGTTACGCAGGGTCTGGGGCTGACGCCGCCGTCGGCGTCGCCGACCGGTCCGGTTCCGACGTCCCCCTCGATGACGTCGGCCCTCTCGACCCCGACGTCCCCGTCGATGCCGGCGGCCACTTCGATGCCGACGTCGCCCTCGGTGCCGGCGGGCACGTCGATGCCATCGGCCACCTCGATCCCGGTGTCCGCTCCCGTGCCGGCGTCCGCCCCGGATCAGGTGCCGACCGCTGGTGGGGCCGGTGTGCCGACCACGGTCCCGGATCCCGTCGCGGCCGCGGGTCCGGCAGCCGCAACGGCCTCCTACCCCGTGGCCCAGCCCGCGGAGCCGACCGCGCTCCCCGGCCAGGGCACCGGTCTGCCCGGTCAACCGGCCGCCTTCTCACCGGAGTTGGCGCGCCGGGACTTCCCGATCCTGCACCGGACGGTCAACGGTCACCCGCTGGTCTGGCTGGACAACGGGGCCACGACCCAGAAGCCCCGCCAGGTCATCGAGGCGCTCGCGGGCTTCTACGGATCGGCCAACTCCAACATCCATCGCGGCGCGCACACCATGGCGCGGGAAGCCACCGAGGCGTACGAAGCGGGCCGGGCGGCGGTCGCACAGTTCCTGGGCGCGCCCTCCCCGGACAGCATCGTCTTCGTCCGCGGCACGACCGAAGGCATCAACCTGGTCGCGCAGAGCTGGGGGCGGGCCAACCTCGGCCCGGGGGACGACATCCTCGTACCGGTGCTGGAGCACCACTCGAACATCGTCCCCTGGCAGCTGGTCGCCAAGGAGACCCGGGCCCGGGTCGTGCCGGTGCCCCTGCGACCGGACGGGCAGACCGATCTGAACGCCTACGCCGACCTGCTCTCCATGCGCACCCAGCTGGTGGCGATCAGCCATGCGTCGAACGTGCTCGGCAGCGTTCCTCCGGTCCGCGAGATGGCCGCGCTCGCGCACCGCTACGGGGCCAAGGTGCTGGTCGACGGGGCGCAGGCGGTGGCGCACTTCCCGGTCGACGTGCAGGACCTGGACGCCGACTTCTACGTGTTCTCCGGGCACAAGTTGTTCGCCCCGACGGGCATCGGCGCGCTGTACGCCAAACCGGAGGTCCTGAAGACCATGGCGCCGTGGCAGGGCGGCGGCAACATGATCGAGTCGGTCGACTTCGGCCGCACCACCTATGCCCCGGTACCGCATCTCCTGGAGGCCGGCACCGGGCACATCTCCGGCGTGGTCGGCCTGCTGTCCGCGCTCAACTGGCTGACCGCCTTCGACCGGGACGCCATCGCCGCCTACGAGACCTCGTTGATGGCGTACGCACAGCAGGCCCTCGCGACAGTGCCGGGACTTGAGGTGCTGGGCTCCGCGCCGGACCGGATCGGCGTCCTCACCTTCACCCTCGCCGGCCACGACCCGGCACGGATCGCCGACTGGCTGGACCGGGACGGCATCGCCATCCGGGCCGGCCACCACTGCGCCCAGCCGGCGCTGGCCCACTACGGGCTGGAGAGCGCGGCCCGCGCCTCGCTCGCGCTGTACAACACCCGTGAGGAGGTGGACAAGCTGGTGGCGTCGCTCCAGCGACTGCATCTGGGCGGTTGACGTCACCGGAGCGTTCCGTCCGTCGTCCGACCGAGGCCCCTTCGGCACACGTTCGATGCTCGCCCGATGCGGCGTCCGGCCGAGGGCCTGTCGACGCCCCTCCCATGCCCGTCCGATGTGGTCCGTCGGACGGGCATCGGTGTGCCGGGAGCCGCTGCCGGTCGCTCCCTGGAGGACTCCCCGTTGCCCGCTAGAGCACTTCCGCCGCCGAATCCGCCAGGCGCCGGTGTGCCGCGCGGGCGGCGGGCAGGGCCGCGACGGCCCCGGCCGTGAGCACCGCGAGGGCGATGACCAGGAGCAGGGTGCCGAGGGCGGGGCGCTGGGCGATGCCGGTGCCCCAGCCGCTGGTGCTGCCCTGGAGGTTGATCAGCCACTGGGAGGCAAGCACGCCCAGTGCGGTGCCGGCGAGGGCGGCGGCCAGGGTGACGAAGGCGGTGGCCGAGACGATCACGGCGGTGATCTGACGAGGCGTCAGGCCGACCGCCCGGAGGGCCAACAGATCGCGACTGCGGTCGCGCACGGCCGCGCCGACCGTGGTGGCCAGCTCCGCGAGGCCGATCAGGACCAGCACGGTGATCAGGCCGGCGGTGACGCCGGGGATCGCCGAGAGCTGGTCGGCGGGGTTGGGGATCTGGCGCACTTCGAGGCGGCCGGCGGAGGCCGTGGTCAAGGCGTGGCGTACGGCGCTGGGGTCGGCGCCATGGCGCAGGACCAGGTGGTAGAAGTCCGGCCGGCCGGGTCCGGCGGTGCCGTCGTCGCGCAAGGTGTCGAGGGAGGTGGAGATCACCCGGCCGGCGTCGGAGGTTTCGAGGGTGCGGCCGACGATGTGGAGGACGTGCGGGCGGCCGGCGACGGTCATCCGGACCCAGTCTCCGACGTGCGCGTCGAGGAGCTCCAGCAGGCCCTGTCCGGCGACCGCCTCGTCGGGGCCGTGCGCGGTGCGCCCCTCCGCCAGGGCGGAGGGGTAGGGGTGGGCGTCGGTGCCCAGGCCGCGCAGGGTGATCGTGCCGGTCTGACCCGGCACCAGCGCCTGGACCTCGGCGCCGGGGTAGGCGGCGGTCAGCTGCCCCTCGGCGGAGAGCAGGTGCTGTACCGCACGGTCGCCGAGGGAGTCGGAGCGCACGGTCAGCGCCGCGGGCAGGCCGACCGTCTCGGGGTGGGCGGTGAAGCGGCCGAGGGTGGACCAGGCGCCCAGGGCGATGGTGATCAGCAGCAGCGGTGCGGCCAGCCGCGCCACGGCCGCCGAGGAGCGCAGCGGATGGTGGAAGGCGCTGCGCCAGCCCAGGACCAGGGCCGGGGGGATCTTGAGGCCGAGGGCCCGACGCGTCATGCCCGACGTGCGGCCGAGGGTGGCCGGGCCGGCCGCGCGAGCCACCGGGACCGGCGGGACGCGCCCGGCCCGCCAGGCGGTGAGGCAGGTCGCCGACCCGATGAAGACCACCACGCCGCTACAGATGGCGAGGAGCAGCCAGGTGCGCTCGGGGAGCTGGCTCCATACGGCCATGGCGTCCCCGATCTGACCGGGGACCACGGCGCCCATCACCTGGGTGGCCAGGGCGCCGAGGGTGACACCGAGCAGGGCGAAGCCGAGGTGGAGGGCGAGGTACATGCGGACCACCTGGCCGGGGGTGAAACCGATGGCCTTGAGGATCGAGATGTCCCGTAGGTGGCCGCGGATGCGGCTGGCGATGGCGCCGCCCACCGCGAGGGCGGCGGCAAGCAGGGCACCGAGGCCGAAGAGGGCGAGCAGCCGGGCCAGCAGCCGGTTGTCGCCGGCGGCCTCGGACTTGGCCTGCCGCCAGGTGGAGACGTCGGTGATCTGGTCGGCGCCGAGCCGGGTCACCGCCCGTTGGACGACGTAGTCGGTGTCCTGGGGGTGGGTGAGCTGGAGGCCGATGGTGCGGCCGCGCTGGTCGGGGCCGGAGCCGGCGGCGGCCAGGGTGCCGGGCAGGACCCAGCCGACGCCCGGGGTCTCGCCCGCGCGGAAGGGGACCTCGGCGGTGTCGGCGATGCCCACGACCCGCAGGGGGGCGGTGAAGCCGCTCAGGGTGAGCGAATCGCCCGGTTTTGCCCATATTGCCCGCGCTGCCGAGCTGTCGAGGACGATGCCCTTGGTGCGGCCGGCGTCAGCGGCCGGATCGAGCCAGCGGCCCGAGACGGTCTGCGGAGTGGCGACGGCGGGGAGGTGGGGCACACCGCGGAGTTCCAGCGTCGCCTTGGTACCGGCGGGTTGCAGGCTCGCGGTGGTGCGGACGGTGGCGAAGGGGCCGGAGGTGGCGCGCACCTCGTCCAGGTCGGCGAGGGAGCCGGCGGGGGTGCCGGCCCGGGTGTGGATCCAGACGTGGGCGCCGGAGGACTGGGTGAAGGTGCGCTGCCAGGGGTCGGTGGCGTAGGCGAAGAGGGCCGTGGCCAGCAGGAGCGAGACGGTGATCCCGGCCGTGGCCAGCACGATGAGCACCGCGGCGGGGCGGTGTGCTCTCAGGTGCGCCTGGGCCCAGCGGGCTGCTGCTCGCACGGTCAGCCCTGGAGCCTGAGGACGTCGGAGACGCCGGCCGTGGGGCGGTCGTCGGCACCGCCGAGGCGTGCGTCGTCGATGACCTGGCCGTCGAAGAAGCTGATCACCCGGTCCGCGGCGCTGGCGATCTTGGCGTCGTGGGTGACCAGGACGATGGTCTGGCCGCGCTGGTGGAAGCGGGCGAGCAGTCGGAGGACCTCCCGGGTGGCCTTGCTGTCCAGACTGCCGGCGGGTTCGTCGGCGAGGAGCAGGCTCGGGGTGTTGACCAGTGCGCGGGCCAGGGCGACGCGCTGCTGTTCGCCGCCGGACAGCTCGCCGGGGGTGCAGTTCTCCTTGCCGGCGAGGCCCAGCTCGTCGAGCAGCTCGGTACGGGCGGTCCGGGCCTGCCGGGGGGACCGGCCGGCCAGCAGCGCGGGCAGTTCGACGTTGTCGGCGACGGAGAGGTTGGAGACCAGGTTGAAGAACTGGAAGACGATGCCGATGTGGCTGCGGCGCAGCTCGGCCCAGCGTGCCTCGCTGTAGGCGTCGACCTGGCGGCCACCGAGCCAGAGGGAACCGCTGTCGGGGCGGTCGAGGCCGCCGAGGAGGTGCAGGAGGGTGGACTTGCCGGCTCCGGAAGGTCCGGTGACGGCGACGAATTCGCCGCGTTCGACGGTCAGGTCGACGCCCCGTACGGCGTGCACGGGGGCGGCGCCCTCCGGCCGGTGGGTCTTCACCAGGCCGGCTGCCCGCAGTATCGGGCCGGACGGCTCGTCCTGGTTCATTCCAACTCCTCTTGGCAGCGCTCCAGCCAGTCCAGGTCCGCCTGGAGATGCAGCATCGCGCCCTCGATCAACAGACGGGCGAGCCGGTTGTCCCGGGCCTCGACCGCCGCCAGTTTCGACAGGTCACGCATGGTGTTGAGGTACTGGCGGCGCTGCTTGTTGATCAGGGCGATCTGGTTTGCGGTCCCGACTCGGGGGGCGAGGGCGAGCTTCATGAAGAATTCGTCCCGCACCCGTGGTTCGACGGTGGTCTCCTCGAACCAGGCGTCCACCGTCTCCCGTCCCGCCTCGGTGATCCGGTAGATGCGCTTGTTCGGACGGTCCGACTGCTCGACGTCCTCGCCCTCGATCAGGCCCGCCTTCTCCAGCCTGCCCAGGGTGACGTAGATCTGGCCGACGTTCGGCTGAGGGTATGCCGCACCCAGGAGGTTCTCAAGGGCCTGTTTGAGTTCGTAGCCGTGTGCGGGTCCGCCGACCAACAGAGCCAGGAGTGGCAGCCGCACGCTCTTCCTCTCCCTCCCCGCCCTGCTTGTCGGTTATCTGGACGCGTCCGGGTGTGATCCGGTCCGTCGGCGTATCTTCCTGCGACATCTAGTATCCCGCATGGCTAACAGGTATACATGGGGCGGGCTGTCGGTCCAGTGTCCCGTCGACGCCTGGTTCAAGGAGGAGCCCATGCGGTGGAAGCGTGCCGCCGGCAGGGCTCTGCTCATCTGCTCGCTGCTGTTCGCGGGCAGCGCGGGCGCACAGGCCGGGGAGCCGGCCGGCGCCTCGACCGGACGCGGCCCCGTCACGCTGGTGACCGGCGGGGACCTCACGGGCTATCTGCGCGGCGTCCTGGACGGCTGGAACGCCGAGCATCCGCGCGAGAAGGTGACCCTGGTCGAGCTGCCGGACGCGGCCGACGAGGTGCGTGCCCAGATGGTCACCGAGCTGCGCTCGCACAGCGCCCGCTTCGACGTGCTCAACATCGACGTGGCGTGGACGTCGGAGTTCGCGGCCGCGGGCTGGATCAAGCCGGTGAGCGGCGAACAGTTCCCGCTGGAACACTTCCTGCCGCCCGTGGTGGACACCGCCACCTTCCGGGGGCGGCTCTACGCGGTCCCCTATGTGACGAACGCGGGGTTGCTCTACTACCGCAAGGACGTGCTGGCGCGCGAGGGTGCGCGACCGCCACGCACCTGGGCCGAGTTGGCGAAGCTGGCGAAGACGGTCGCACCCAGGTACGGGTTGGACGGCTACGCGGGCCAGTTCCTGCCGTACGAGGGGTTGACCGCGAACGTCGTCGAGGCCGTGCAGTCGGCCGGCGGTTCGGTGCTGGCCGGTGAGGGCGCCCGGGTGACGGTGGACTCCCCCGCGGCCCGTCGGGGCCTGTCCTTCCTGCTCGACGGGGTGCGCCAGGGGTGGATCCCGCAGCGGGCGCTGACGTACAAGGAGGAGGAGTCCCGCAAGGCCTTCCAGGACGGCCACCTGCTGTTCCTGCGGAACTGGCCGTATGCGTACGCGCTCGCCAACGGCCCCTCGTCCGAAGTGGCGGGGAAGTTCGGCGCGGTGCCGCTGCCGGGCCCGTCCGGGCCGGGCTCCAGTGCGCTGGGCGGCTCGAATCTGGCCGTCAACTCCCAGTCGCGGCACCCGAAGACGGCCGCCGAGCTGATCTCGTACCTGACGAGCGAGCCGGTCCAGCGGCGGGTGCTCACCGAGGGCGCGCTGCCACCGGTGTGGGCGGATCTGTACACCGATCCCCAGTTGGTGCGGCGGTTCCCGTACCTGCCGACGCTCAAGCGGGCCGTGTTGACGGCCCGGCCGCGACTGAAGAGCCCGCGGTACGACCAGGTGAGCCTCGCGGTGCAGGCGGTCATGCATGACGCGCTGGTCCACCGACGGAGCACGGACGCCACGGTCGCGCGTCTGAAGCGTGAGCTCGGAGCCATCGTCGGCCGCGGCTGACTCAGCTCACCCACCCCCTTCCTAGTTACTTGTTAGGTACAGCCTGACCGGCTGCGCTTTCTTATTTCCCCTCAAATCCGGGCATCCCGAAGCGATATTCGTCCGTTCCGTTGACATCGAAAAGACATCCCTACTTAACATGCATGCATAACAGCGACCCGCAGGCCGCACAGCGTGCCCATGCAAGAACGGGATCACGGCAGATGTTCATCGCCACCGCAGACAACGGCTACCCGGCCGACTCCGCGCCCTCCCCCTCCCTCTCCGGCCCGGCCGGCCCCGCGCCCGCGCCGGCCACCGGGACCGTGTCCCGCAGCTCCGCACAGCGCTGGTGGCGCGACGCGGTGATCTACCAGGTCTACGTCCGCAGCTTCCGGGACAGCAACGGTGACGGCATCGGCGACCTGGCCGGCGTCCGCACGGGGCTGCCGTACCTCAAGAAGCTCGGGGTGGACGGCGTCTGGCTCAGCCCGTTCTACCCCTCCCCGCAGCACGACCACGGGTACGACGTCGCGGACTACTACGGCGTCGACCCCGTCTACGGCGACCTCGCCGAGTTCGACCTCCTGGTGGCCGACGCCCACCGGCTGGGCCTGAAGGTCCTCCTGGACATCGTCCCCAACCACTGCTCCAGCGAGCACCCGTGGTTCCGCACCGCCCTGGAGGAGGCGCCCGGCGGCCCGGCCCGGGAGCTCTTCCACTTCGCGGACGGGCGCGGTCCCGGCGGCGCGCTGCCGCCCAACAACTGGCGGGCGATGTTCGGCGGTCCGGCCTGGTCCCGGGTCGAGGGCGCCGGCCCGGCGGGGAACGCCGCGGACGGTCAGTGGTACCTCCACATGTTCACGCCCGAACAGCCCGACCTGAACTGGCGCAACCCGGTGGTCGCCGCCGACTTCGAGAAGGTGCTGCGCTTCTGGCTGGACCGCGGCGTGGACGGCTTCCGCATCGACGTGGCCGCCGGGCTGTTCAAGCACCCCGAACTCCCCGACTCCCCCGACCCGTCGGCCGACGAGCGGACCCGCGACTCGGTCAACCCGCTGGCCTGGAACCAGCCCGAGGTGCACCAGATATGGCGCGACTGGCGCGCACTGTGCGAGGAGTACACCGCCCGCGACGGCCACGACCGGCTGCTGGTCGGCGAGGTCTCCGTCCGCACGCCGAGCGAACAGGCCGCCTACGTCCGGCCCGACGAGCTGCACCAGGCGTTCTTCTTCCACCTGCTGACCGCGCCCTGGGACATCGACACCTTCCGCACCGTGATCTCCGAGGCGCTCACCGACATCGCGGCCACCGGCTCCACCGTCACCTGGGTGCTCAACAACCACGACCAGGTCCGCACCGTCACCCGCTACGCGGCCGAACCCGGCGGCGACGCGGGCGCGTCGGGGCCGGCCCGGGCCCGCGCCGCGGCCCTGCTGATGCTGGCGCTGCCCGGCGCGGCGTACGTCTACCAGGGCGAGGAGCTGGGCCTGCCGGAGGTCGACGACCTGCCGGACGGGGTCCTCACCGACCCGATCTTCCACCGTACGGGCAGCCGGCAGCACATCCGCGACGGCTGCCGGGTGCCGCTGCCCTGGTCCGGGCGCTCCGCCCCGTTCGGCTTCACCGCGGACGCCGCGGCGGCGCGGACCTGGCTGCCGCAGCCGGAGCGGTTCGCCGAGCACACCGCGGACCGGGCGCTGACCGACACCGACTCGTTCTGGCACCTGTACCGCGAGGGGCTGCATCTGCGCCGCACCCTCCCCCAGCTCGGCGAGGGCACCCTGCGCTGGCTGGAGTCCGAGCCCCAGGTGCTGGCGTTCGTCCGTGGCGACGGCCTGGTGTGCGCCGTGAACTTCGGCACCGATCCGGTGCCGGCGCCGGTATCCGGCGTCCCGCTGCTGGCGAGCGGCGACTGCCCCACCGGGACACTGCCCGGTTCCACCGCCGCCTGGTGGATGGACACTCCCGACCCCCGTTGACCCCTCCCCCGGCAGCCCCGGCTGCCGCTCCCCGCTCCACAGACCCCACCTCTCACTCCTCGCGAAGGGAACGAACGATGAGACGATCCGCACGACTCTCCGCACGACACACCCGCACCGCCCTGTCCGGCGCCGCCGTGCTCGGCTTGGCGCTGGGCGCCACCGCCTGTGGCGGCGGTGTCTCCGCCGGCGGCGGCAAGCAGGAGCTCAACGGCCAGACGATCACCGTGGCCGGCGTCTGGACCGGCGTGGAGCAGCAGAACTTCAAGAAGGTCCTGGACGCGTTCTCCGAGAAGACCGGGGCGAAGGTGGTCTTCACCTCCACCGGCGACAACGTCTCGACCGTCGTCGGCAGCCAGATCGAAGGCGGGAACGCACCCGACGTGGTGATGGTCCCCCAGGTCGGCGTGCTCCAGCAGTTCGCGAAGAAGGGCTGGCTGGAGCCGCTGTCGAAGGAGGTCTCCGACGAGGCCAAGAGCAACTTCGCCCAGGTGTGGAAGGACTACGGCACGGTCGACAAGACCTACTACGGCCTGTACTTCAAGGCGTCGCACAAGTCGACCGTCTGGTACAGCCCGGAGGCCTTCACCCAGGCCGGGGTCGAACCCGCCACGTCGTACCAGGACCTGCTCAAGACGGGCCGCACCCTCTCGGACTCCGGCCTGCCGGCGTTCTCCGTCGCCGGTGAGGCCGGCTGGCCGCTGACCGACTGGTTCGAGAACATCTACCTCTCCCAGGCCGGGCAGGAGAAGTACGACCAGCTCGCCGCCCACAAGATCCCGTGGACCGACCCCAGCGTGGTCAAGGCGCTGACCACCCTGGGCAAGCTGTTCGGCGACAAGAACATGGTCGCCGGCGGCGGTGCGGGCGCGCTGCGCACCGACTTCCCCGAGTCCGTCCAGCAGGTCTTCGGCCCCGAGCCGAAGGCGGCCATGGTCTACGAGGGCGACTTCGTCAGCGCCCTGGTCACCGACGAACTGCACAAGCAGGTCGGCAAGGACGCCAAGTTCTTCCCGTTCCCGTCGGTCGACGGCGGCAAGGCGCCGGTGGTCAGCGGTGGTGACGCCGCGGTCGTGCTCAAGGCCGGCAAGGAGAAGAAGGCCGCGATGGACCTGGTGAAGTACCTGGCCTCGCCCGAGGCGTCGGGCATCTGGGCCAAGGCCGGCGGCTACATCTCCCCCAACAAGAAGGTGCCCGCGAACGCCTACCACGACGAGGTCACCCGCGAGGCCGCCAAGTCGCTGACCGACGCCGGGAACTCCGTCCGCTTCGACATGTCCGACCAGGCGCCCGCGGCGTTCGGCGGCACCCAGGGCGCCGGCGAGTGGAAGCTGCTCCAGGACTTCCTGCGCGACCCCTCCGACCCCGCGGCCACGGCCCACAAGCTTGAGGCCGCCGCGGCCAAGGCGTACGGAAAGTAAGGACCAAGGGCCCGACCCATGTCTGTCACCACACCCACGGTGCCGCCCGCGAAGACGCGCGGCGGCCCGTCCCACCCCCCACACGGCGGCTCGCGGCGGCGGCCCAGCGCCCCGGCGCGACGCGCCGTGCGACGGCGGCGCCAGATCGCCGCGGTGTTCCTCTTCCCCGCGCTGTTGCTGCTGGGCGCGCTCGTCGCGTACCCCATCGTGTTCTCGGTCATCCGCAGCCTGTACGACGCCTCGGGCAGCACCTTCGTCGGCGTCGACAACTACACCGCGATGTTCCAGGACCCGGCCACGCTCCGGGCCATCCGCAACAGCGCGATCTGGGTCGTGTTCGCCCCGGCGCTGCTGACCGGACTCGGTCTGGTCCTGGCCGTGCTCACCGAGAAGATCCGCTGGAAGACGGCGTTCAAGCTGCTGATGTTCATGCCGATGGCGATCTCGTTCCTCGCCGCCGGCATCATCTTCCGGCTGGCCTACGAGCAGGATCCGCAGCGCGGTGTGCTCAACGCGGTCACCGTCGGCGTCCACGACACCTTCCAGGGGAAGTCCGTCTCGTTCCCGACCGCCAAGGCACGGCTCGGCGACCGCCATCTGATGAAGCGTCAGGACGGCGCTTACCGCACGGCCGAGCGCACCGGGCCGGGCCACACCGTCAACCTCGGTCTGGTCGGTGTGGCCCCCCAGGACATGCCGCACACCGCGCGGCCCGCCGCCCCGGCCGCCGCATCGCCGGCCGGCCACGGCGAGCTGCGCGGTGTGGTCTACCTCGACTTCACCCCCGGCGGTGGCGGCAAGCCCGGCGTCGTGGACCGCGGCGAGCGGGGGCTGCCGCAACTGTCCGTCGAGGCGGTCGACTCCCGCGGCAAGGTGGCGGCCACGGCCACCACCGGGCCGGACGGCTCCTACCGGCTGACCGGACTCGCCCCGGGCGACTACGCCGTCCAGCTCCCCGCCAAGGACTTCGCCCCGCCGTACGAGGGCATCTCCTGGCTCGGTCCCGCCCTCATCACCCCCGCCATCATCGGCGCCTACATGTGGATCTGGACCGGCTTCGCGCTCGTCCTCATCGGCGCGGGGCTCTCCTCGATGCCGCGGGACGTCATGGAGGCCGCGCGGATGGACGGCGCGAACGAGTGGCAGGTCTTCCGCCGGATCACCGTTCCGCTCCTCGGCCCGGTCCTGGGCGTGGTGTTCGTGACGATGGTGATCAACGTGATGAAGGTCTTCGACCTCGTCTACATCATCGCCCCCGGCCCCGTGCAGCAGGACGCCAACGTGCTGGCCCTACAGATGTGGCTGGTGTCCTTCGGCGGCGGCAACAACCAGGGCCTGGGCAGCGCCCTCGGCGTTCTGCTGCTGCTCCTGGTGGTGCCGGCCATGGCCCTCAACATCCGACGCTTCCGCAGGAGCCAGACATGACCACCGTTCAGCGAACCGCCGCGCCCCGGCGGCGGGCGGCCGCGCGTCCGGTGACGTGGCTCAGCCGCGGTGCGATCCAGGTGTTCCTGGTCGTCATCGGCCTGGTCTGGCTCACCCCGGCCGCCGGTCTCTTCCTCTCCTCCCTCCGTTCGGAGGAGGCGAACGCCAGCACCGGCTGGTGGACCGCGCTCACCTCGCCCGGTCAGCTCTCCTTCGACAACTACACGACGCTGCTGAAGGATTCGGGCATCGTCCAGGCCTTCTGGAACACGGTGTTGATCTCGGTGCCGGCCACCGTCGCCGTGGTGGTGATCGCCGCGCTGGCCGGTTACGCCTTCGCCTGGATGGAGTTCCCCGGCCGGGACTGGATCTTCCTGATGGTGGTCGCCATGCTGGTGGTGCCGGTCCAGATCGGACTGCTGCCGGTGGCCAAGCTGTTCGGTGCGCTGGGCCTGTTCGGCTCCATCCCGGGCGTGATCCTCTTCCACACCGCGTACGGCCTGCCGTTCGCCATCTTCCTGCTGCGCAACTACTTCGCGGAGATCCCCAAGGAGATGCTGGAGGCCGCGCGGATGGACGGCGGCGGGGAGTGGCGGATCTTCTCCCAACTGGTACTGCCGCTGGGCCGACCCGCCATCGCCAGCCTGGCCATCTTCCAGTTCCTCTGGGTCTGGAACGACATGCTGGTCGCGCTGCTCTTCGCGGACAACGAGTCGCAGCCACTGACGGTGGCCCTCCAGTCCCAGATGCGGCAGTTCGGCAGCAACATCGGCGTACTGGCGCCCGGTGCGTTCCTCTCCCTCGTCGTGCCGCTGATCGTGTTCTTCGCCTTCCAACGGCACTTCGTGCAGGGGATCATGGCCGGTTCGGTCAAGTGACCCCGACCGGGGAGGCAGGGGGCGTCGGGGCCCGCCGCGCCATGCGGCGGGCCCCGGTGCGTGCGCGGGCGCGGCGGCGCCCTCCCCCGGCCGAGGGGGTCGTCAGGGGGTCGGGAGGGGGACGGCCTCGCCCGTCACGCGGACCCGTGCGTCGTCCGGGCGCAGGTCGACGTAGAGGTCGCTGGGACGGCCCATGTCCTCGCCCTGCCGGATGTGCACCCGCAGCGGCTCGGTGACCAGGCCCAGGGTGCGCAGATAGCCGCCGAAGGCCGCGGCGGCGGCGCCGGTTGCCGGGTCCTCGACGACTCCGCCGACCGGGAACGGGTCCCGGGCGTGGAAGTCGAGGCGGTCGGGGGCGGCACGGTTGACCAGGTGGACGGTGGTCCAGCCGTACTGCCGCATGACGTCGTGCAGGGCGTCGAAGTCGTAGTCCAGGGCGGCCAGTCGGGCCCGACTGTGGACCGCCAGGACGAGGTGCTCGTTGCCCCCGAAGGCGAGGTGCGGCGGGAGGTCGGCGTCCAGGTCGTCCCGGCTCCAGTGCAGGGCGCGCAGCACCGGCTCCACGTGCTCGTCGGTGGCCGGACGGGAGTGCGCCGGCACGCTGGTGAGGGTGGCGCGGACCGTCGTGCCGTCGGCGGTGGTGCCCACCTTGATCTCGCCGACGGGCGTGTCGAAGAGCAGGTCCCCGGGGCCGGTGCGGGTGGCGAGGGCGACCGCGGTGGCGATGGTGGCGTGTCCGCAGAAGGCGACCTCGGCGCGGGGGCTGAAGTAGCGCAGCCGGTAGCGGCGGGCGGCGGGGTCGTGTGCGGTGACGAACGCGGTCTCCGAGTAGCCGACCCGGGCGGCGACGGCGAGCATCCGGTCGTCGTCGAGGGCTTCGGCGTCGAGGACCACGCCCGCGGGGTTGCCGCCCGCCGGGTCGTCGGTGAAGGCCGCGTAGCGCAGTACGTCCACGGTGGCGCCGGAGGCCGGCGGGTGGAGCGGTGCGGTGTGCGGGGGCTGCGCGGCGTTCCGGGGGGAGGTTCCGGCCGGTGTCCTCTGTGTGCTGGTCATGGGTTCACCGTGCCATCAAGTGGTGATCGAGTCCAACGATTCCTCTTGCTTGATCCCATCGAATTGTGCGATAGCGTGCGCCGGTGGACACCAGACTTCTGCGGACGTTCGTGACCCTCGCCAAGGTGGGCAGCTTCACCGCCGCGGCCCGCTCGCTCCATCTCGCACAATCCACCGTCACCGTGCAGATCCGTACGCTGGAGAAGGAGTTGGGGATCCCGCTGTTCGACCGGATGCCGTCCGGGACGGTTCCCACCCGGGCCGGAGTGCGGCTGCTGGAGGAGGCAGAGGAGGTGCTCGATGCGGTGGCCCGGCTGCGTGCGACAGCCTCGGCGGTGCAGGGCGACCCGGCGAGCGGGGCGGTCGAGGGCCAGGTCGCGGTCGGTGCCGGCGACTCCCTGTGCGCGTCCCGGCTGCCGGGGGTGATCGCCGCCCTGCGGCGCGAGCACCCCAGGTTGGATGTGCATCTGGACGCGGTCGGCACGGCCGCGGCGGTCGACGGCCTGCGGACCGGCCGGCTCGACCTGGCGTTGCTGCTGGAGCCGGAGGTCGCCGAGCACGACCTGCTGGCCCGCATGATCGCCAGTGAACCGCTGGTCTACGTGGCGGCGCCCGGCCATCCGCTCGCCGGACGCGCGGCCGACTGGGACGAGTTGACCCGGGAGAGCTTCTTCGTGCACGAGGAGGGCTGCTCGTACAGCGACCGGCTGGTGCGGGGGTTGCGGGGCGTGCCCGGTGCCCGGCCGAGGATCACCCGCTTCGGCAGCATCGACGCGGCCCGGTCGTGCGTCGCCGCCGGGCTCGGCCTGACCCTGCTCCCGCGCGTCACGGTCGCGTCGCAGCTCGCCGAGGGCCGGTTGACGGTGGTGGACGGCCCCGAGGCCCGGCCCGTCCCCGTCCAGCTGGTGCGACACCACAGGCGGTGGGTGTCGCCGGGCGCCCAGGTCGTCGCGGAGGCCCTCACACAGGCCTTCGACGCGGATTCCTGAGGGCGCAATCCCGCATCCTGTGACATCCGCCATAGGGTATCCCGTGGCAACTAAGCCGAATAGTAGATGAGCCCGCCTATGACATATGGGATTTGTCCGTCTTGATTGAGGAATAGCCCCTGGACGGCCCGGAGGAATTCGATCAATATCGCGCACGGGCCCGCACATAGGGCGCATAAGGACTTCTGACGGGGCGCCATCCGTTCCGCGAAGATCCATATTCCGGGCAGCATGCCGGAACACCCGTGACAAGGGGCATGCGCGGCTACGAGGCGGCATAGTATGCACGTTTCTTGCCCCGTGCGGCAGCGGTCCCAAGAATGACGACCCCACGGCATCTCCGCAGCTCAGTGAGGTCATCGATGACGAAGCACCGAAGACAGCGGCACTACCGGAAGAGAACGATCGTCGCCGTCGCCATAAGCGCCGTGGCGGTGCCCTCCGTCGCAATGGCGTGTCTGAACTGGCCGGGGAACGGGAGCGGTCACGGCTATGCCCACGGTCCCGGCCACGGCTATGGTCACTCGAAGAACTCCGCCCACCACCGCCACCATCACCACTGGTCGGGCGGCACCTGGAGCCCGAGCCCGACCGCGGCGCCGACCCAGCCGGCGAAGGCCGCGGCACCGTCTCCGAGCGCCTCGAAATCCTCCGCGGCACCGTCTCCGAGCGCCTCGAAATCCTCCGCGGCGCCGACTCCGAGCGCCTTCAAACCCTCCGCGGCGCCGACTCCGAGCGCCTCGAAATCGTCCGCGGCGGCCTCCACGACCGCGACCCGCATTCTGCAACTCGTCAACAGCGAGCGCAGCAAGGTCGGATGCTCACCGCTGACGCTCAATGCGAAGCTGACCAAGGCCGCGCAGGACCACAGCAACGACATGGCGGCCCACCGCAATATGTCCCACACCGGCTCCGACGGTTCGGATCCGGGGAACCGGATCACCCGGGCCGGCTACAACTGGAGCGCCTACGGCGAGAACGTCGCCTACGGCTACTCCACTCCCGACAGCGTGATGAAGGGCTGGATGTCCAGCCCGGGTCACAAGCGCAATATCCTCGACTGTTCGTTCAAGGAGATCGGCGTGGGCCTCGCACAGCCCGGGGATTACTGGACGCAGGACTTCGGAACGGCCCGATAGGCCGCTCTCAGCCTCGGCCGTCCTCGCTGAACAGGTGGCGCGGACCGCGGAGCACCGGGCTGCGCCGGTACGGCGGTGGATCCTCGACCAGACGGGGGTTGCCGAGGTGCCGGATCAGCCCGGTCAACGCGATCTGGGTCTCCAGTCGGGCCAGCGGCGCGCCGAAGCAGCTGTGGATGCCGCTGCCGAACCCCAGGTGTGAGGCGCTGGTAGTACTCCAGCCACTTGGCCATGTTGACGGTCACCGCCGCGGTCGCGCGTCCCCGGTAGCCGTAGACGGCGACCAGCCGGGCTTCCTGGAGCGAGCCCTGTGCGATGACCACCTGGTCGGAGAACGTGGGCACGCCGACGGACTTGATGTTGAGGCCGAACTGGCTGGACCAGAAGGCCGGCACGGTCAGGTGCGGGCGCCGCCGCGGCCCGGGGCCGACCATGTTGTGGGCGGCGACCTCGGCCTGGGTGGCGGCGTTGCCCCAGGGCTCCAGGGCCAGCAGCTGGTACTCGAAGAGCGGGTGCGGGAAGCGGGCCACATCACCGGCCGCGAAGACGTCGTCGGTGGCGATCCCGTACATGTCGAAGGCCCGGCAGCCGGCGTCGCAGGTCACCCCGCGCGGGCCGGCCGCCAGCCCCGAGTCGGCGAGCCACTCGGTGTTGCGGATCGCGCCCTTGGGCGACCACGGCGACGTCGGCGTCGATCCGCGTGCCGTCGGAGAACCGCGCGCCGGTGAGCCGCCCGTGGCGGGGCTCTCCGGTGCCGCGGGCGCGTCCTTTGCCGCGGGAGGGGTTCGGCGCGGGCCTGTTGGTGGGTCATCCGGACGGCGCCCGTCCACGCCGGGTGGCTGCTGCTGTTCGTTGCCGCACGTCGAGGCGCCCGGCGTCCAGCACGGCGATGCGGTGGGCAATGGCCGCGGTGTCGCGGTCGTGGGTGATGAGGACCAGGGAGAGGTCCGGGTGGGTCTGGGGGAGGCCGGCGAGGAGGGTGAGCAGGCCGCGGCGGGTGACGGCGTCCAGGCCGGCGGTGATCTCGTCGCAGATCAGGACCCTGGGGCGGGCCAGCAGGGCGCGGGCCAGGGCGGCGCGCTGGAGTTCGCCGCCGGAGAGCCCGTCGGGGGTGCGGCGTCCGAGGTCGAGGGTGAGGCCGAGGGTGCTCAGGGCGTGCTCGGCCTCGGCCCGGGCCGCCGGCCCGGTGCGGCCGCGCAGGCGGACGGCGGTGCGCGCCACCTGGTCGACGACCGGGCGGTGGGGGTCGAATGCGGCCTGGGCGTCCTGGAAGACGTACTGCACCGCGGCCAGTTGCGCGCGGCTGCGGTGCCGCAGGCTCTTGGGCAGGACGGTGCCGTCGAGGAGGACCTCGCCGTCGTGGTTCCGGTGCAGTCCGGCGAGGCAGCGGGCGAGGGTGGTCTTGCCGCTGCCGGAGCGGCCCATGACGGCCAGACAGGTGCCGGCGTGGAGCACGAGGTCCGTGGGGTGCAGGACGGTGGTGGTGCGGTGGCGGGCGGTGAGGTCCCGGACGTGGAGGGTCGCGGGGGTCCCGGCCGAGGGCCGGTCGCCGACGGGCGCGGGGTCGTGGTGCGCGAGCAGGTCGCGGGTCCAGGAGTGCCGGGGGGACCGCCAGAGCCGTGCGGCCGGGCCGGATTCGACGATGCGGCCGGCGCGCAGGACGTGGACCTCGTCGGCCAGGGCGCGTACCACGTCCAGGTCGTGGCTCAGGAGGAGGATCGCGAGGCCCTGCTCCGCCAGGGCGGCCAGCTGCCGGATGATCTGACGCTTCGTCATCTCGTCCTGGCCGGTGGTGGGTTCGTCCGCGACGATGATCCTGGCACCGGTCAGCAGCGCCTGGGCGAGGACGATGCGCTGCTGTTGGCCACCGGAGAGCTGGTGGGGGTAGCGGCGCAACAGCGTGGCGCCGTCGGGCACCTGGGCCCGGGCGAGGGCCTCTAGGACCCGCCGCCGGGCGGCTGGACGGCGGGCGCGCCACGGCCGGTGGCGCACCTGCACGCGGGCGATGTCGGCGAGGAGGGCGGACACCGGCCGAGCGGGGTTGAGCACCGCGGCGGGGTGCTGCGGTACGTGGCCGACGACGCCGTCGGCCACGCGTACGGTGCCGGTGACCCGGGCGCCGGGCGGATACGCGTGCAGCAGGGCGCGACCCGTGGTGGTCTTGCCGCTGCCGGAGGCACCGATCAGGGCGGTGACCGTGCCGGCTACGAGACGGAGGGACACCCCGTCGACGAGGGCCCGGCCGTCGACCTCGACGCGCAGGTCCTGGATCTCGGCGACCGTGTCGGTGGTCATGGCGTGCTCCTCTCGTGGTGGCCCGGCTCGCGGGCGCTCCGCGGGGTACGGGCGCGCCGGCCGCGCCGGCCGAGCGCGGCGTCGCAGAGCAGGTTGGTGCCCGTGGTCAGGGCGGCGATCAGCAGGGCGGGCAGCGCGACGGCCCAGGGCTGGACGAACAGGCCGGTCCGGTTGCGGTCGACCATCACCGCCCAGTCGGTGGCGTCGGGTTCGGTGCCGACGCCGAGGAAGGCGGCGGTGGCCACGAGGTACAGCACGCCGGTCAGCCGGACCCCGGCGTCGGACGCGAGAGGGCGCAGGGCGGCCCGGCCGACGTAGCCCACGGCGATCCGCCACCAGCCCTCGCCCTGCATGCGCAGCGCCTCGACGGCCGGGCGGGCCGCCGCCTCGGCCGCCGCGGCCCGTACGGTGCGGGCGGCGTCGGGCACGTTGACCAGCGCCACCAGGAGGGCCAGTCCCCCGGCACCGGGCGTGAACACCGCCGCGACCAGCAGGACGAGCAGCAGCGACGGCACCGCCAGCAGCACGTCCAGCGGGCGCATCAGCAGCTCTTCGAGCCAGCGGCGGTGGGTGAGCGCGCCGACCAGGCCCAGCGGCAGCGCGACCGCGTAGGCCAGTGCGGTCGCCGCGAGGGCGGTCAGGACCACCGGGTGACCGCCGAGCAGTACCTGCCGCCAGACGTCGCGGCCCACGAAGTCGGTGCCCGCCCAGTGGCCCCCGCCGAGGGTGAAGGAGGCGGCCCGTAGTCCGGGCTCCCCGGCGCACAGCGGCCCGAGCAGGGCGAGCAGCAGCGGCCCGGCGACCAGGAACAGGCCGGCGGCGAAGCGTCCCCGGCCGGCCCGGGTGTCCGACGTCATGCGGCCACCTCCGTACGCGGTGCGAGGCGGTGGGTGACCAGGTCCGCGCCGAGATTGAGGACGACCGCGGTGAGACCGAAGACGACCGCCAGGCCCTGGATGACCGGGACGTCGCGCTCCGCGACGGCGTTCATCAGGACCGTGCCGAGTCCGGGGACCGCGAACAGCGCCTCCACGACGATGACACCGCAGAGCAGCCAGTCGACGGTCCGGGCGAGCTGCTGGGCGGCGGGGGCGAGGCCGTTGGGGAGCGCGTGGGCATAGCGGATGCGCGCGCCGGGGACGGCGTAGCGGCGGGCCTGGGCGACGTACGGGGAGGCCAGCGCGTCGATCATGCCGGCGCGGATCAGCCGGGTCAGCGAGCACACCGGCCGGGACAGCAGGACCAGGACGGGCAGTACCAGCACCGCGGGGTGGGCCAACAGGTCGGTGCCGTGGCCGAGGGCGGTGGGGGGCAGCCAGCCCAGGCGCAGCGCGAAGAGCGCGACCAGCAGTACCCCGAGGGCGAACTCCGGTACGGCGTAGACGCCGAGGGTCACCGCGCTGATGACGCGGTCGGGGCGCCGCCCCTCGTACCGGGCGGCCAGCACGCCGAGGCCGACCGCGACGGGAACCAGCAGGAGCAGGGTGGGCGCGGCGAGCAGCAGGGTGGGGCCGAAGCCGTCGGCGAGGTAGGAGCCGACCGGTCGGCCCGAGGTGAGGGAGGTGCCGAGGTCGCCGTGGAGCAGTCCGCCCGCCCACTGCGCGAGCCGCTCGTGGGCGGGCCGGTCCAGGTGCAGGGTCTCCCGGACGGCCGCGATCCGTGCCGGGTCGGGCTGGTCGCCGGCGAGTGCGACCGCGGCGTCGCCGGGCAGCGCCTCGGTGAGGGCGAAGACCAGCAGGACGACCGCGACGGTCTGGCCGGCGCCGAGCAGCAGCCGCCGCACCAGCCAGGACCGCAGACCCGTCATGCGAGCCACACCCTGTCGAAGCGGGCCCAGTCGAGGGTGTTGGCGGGCGCCCGGTGCGCCACACCTCGGACGGTGCGGGCGGTGCCCAGGATCCAGTCGGCGAAGCCCCAGACCAGGAAGCCGCCCTCGGTGTGCAGGCGGCGCTGCATGCGCGCGTAGACGGCGGCCCGGTCGGCCTTGTTCCTGGTGGACTGGGCCTGTTGGTAGAGGGCGTCGAAGTCCCGGTGCCGCCACCGGGTGGCGTTGGTGGTGGAGCCGCTCAGCAGCCGCTGGGAGAAGTGCGACTCGATGGGCATCGCACCGGAGCGGTAGCAGCACAGCGTCCCGGAGTCCAGGGTGTCCTGCCAGTAGCTGTCCTTGCTGCGCATGGCGACCCGGACCCGTACCCCGGCCTTGGCGGCCTGGTCGCGGAAGACGGCGGCGGCCTCGGTGAAGCCGGTGGCGACGGTGGAGGTGTCCAGGGTGACCCGCAGTCCGTCGGCGCCGGCCTTCCGCAGCAGGTGGCGGGCCCGGTCCAGGTCCGGTGTGCGCTGCGGCAGGTCGTCCGCGTAGTACTCGTAGCCCCTGCCGAAGAGGTCGTTGCCGAGCGTGCCGGCGCCGGAGAGCGCGCCGTCGACCAGCTCCTGGCGGTCGGCGATCAGGAAGAAGGCCTGGCGCACCCGCTCGTCGTCGAACGGTGGGCGGTCGGTCTTCATCGCGAACGCCTGCATGGCGCTGTTGCGCAGCCGTACGATCTCGATCCGCCCCTGGCCCTCGTGGGCGCGCGCGGTCGTCGGCGTCAGCTCGTGGGCGTACTGGACCTGGCCGCCGAGCAGGGCGTTAACCCGGGCCGACTCCTCGTTGGCGACCAGGAACTCCAGCCGGTCCAGGTGGGGGGCGCCGTCCCAGTAGTCGTCGTTGCGGCGCAGGACGGTGGACCGTCCGGGCGTGAACGAGACCAGGCGGAACGGACCGCTGCCGACCGGCCGGTGGTCGAAGTCCCGGGCGCCGTCGGGGACGATGTAGGCGCCGAACGCGGCGAGGACGTTGGGGAATTCGGCGGTCGGCCGCTTGAGGACGAAGGCGACGGTCCGCTCGTCCACGGCCCGGCTCGCGGTGAGGTCGATGGGCTCCAGGGAGGCCCTGGCGCGAAAGGCCCGTCCGGGGTCGGCGATCCGCCGGTAGCTGTAGAGGACGTCGCGGGCGGTGACCGGCCTGCCGTCGTGGAAGGTCGCCTTGCGGAGCGTGACCGTCCAGCGGTCCAGTGCCGCGTTCGGTTCCCAGGACGCGGCGAGCCGCGGTGTGGCGGCGAGGTCGGCGCCGTAGTCGGCGAGTTTGTCGTAGAGGGCCTTGGCGCGGGCGGCGTCGACGAAGAGGTTGGTGAGGTGCGGGTCGAGGGTCTCGCTCGCACCGCCGCCGGCGAATGCGGCGCGCAGCGTCCCGCCGCGCCGGGGACGGGTGTCGTGGGCGGAGTCGCCGGAGGTGCCGGGGCCGGCGCAGCCGGCGAGGGCGAGCGCACCGAGGCCGGCCGCGCCACCGGCGGCTGCCAGGAAGCCGCGGCGGCGCAGTCCGGGGAGGTGGGGGTCGTCGAGGGGCACGGGAGGCATGGGAGGCGTCCTTGGGTTCGGGTGGTGGGCTCAGTCGTGGTGGGTCAGCCGGGCGACCAGGTGCAGCCGGTCGCCGTCCAGGCGGCGGCCGGGCGGGTCGCCCTGCTGCCAGGCGGGCTCGGTGCGCGGCCCCGGGCCGTCGTACAGCGCGAGCGCCGCGAAGCCGTGTGCGGCGAGGGCGTACCGCAGCTCCTGTGGGAAGAGCAGCCGCCATGCGGAGCGCTGCTCGACCGGGGCCGACCCGTCGTCGGCGGTCCAGATGCGGGTACGGCGCAGCAGTTGGGCGGGGCGGTCGACGCGGAGGGTGGTGGTGGCGGTGTACGCGGTGCCCTGCCGGCGGAAGCCGGTGACGGAGGGGGCGTCGAGCAGCTCCGTCCGGCCGAGGAAGAACGCCGCGTTGCGCATCTCCGCGACCAGCAGTCCGCCGGGGGCCAGTGCGCCCCGGCAGGAGGCCAGGAAGCCGTCGAGGTCGTCGTTGGTGTGGCAGTACAGCAGTGCGCTGTCCAGGCAGAGGACGGCGTCGAACCGCCGGTGCGGGAAGGCGAAGGCGCGCAGATCGGCCGGGACGTACTCCGGGCCGGGGTGGTGGGTGCGGGCGTGCCGGAGCATCGCCTCGGAGAGGTCGGCGCCGACCACGTCGCGGCCGGCCCGGTGCAGGTGGGCGGCGTCGCGGCCGGTGCCGCAGCCGAGGTCGAGGACGCGTGGGCCGGCGCCGTACCGGCGCAGGGTGTCCTCGGCCCACCGGCCGGCCAGCCGCCCGGGGTCGGGGAACCGCGCCTCGTACAGGGCGGGGTGGTCGGTGAGAAGGTTTCCGCTGGTCATCGCCGTCTCCTCAGGCCGTCGCCAGGACGGCGGGGTCGCGTACGGGCAGTCCGCGCAGCCGGTGCAGCCAGGTCACGCCGGCCGCGGAGAGCAGGCCGAAGGCCAGGCAGCACGCCCAGGGGATCCATGGGGTGCCGGCGCGGGTACCGGTGTCCATGGCCCAGCCCACGACGGTGTTCCCGACCGCGGCGGCGATGCCGGAGACCACGTAGAACAGCCCGAAGTAGGTGCCGGTGAGTTGGGGGCGGCCGAAGTCGGGGATCAGCTCCATCACGAACGGCTGGGCGACCATGACGCCGAGGTAGAGCAGCAGCGCCCCGGCCAGCACGGGCAGCGCGCGCAGGACGGCGGTGCCGAGGCCGCCGGGGTGGGCGCCGAGGCCGGCGACGGCCATCGGCGGGACGAACGCCAGCCCCATCAGGGCCAGTCCGACGGCGATCCAGCGCGCCCGGCTGCCGCGGTGCGCCAGGGCACGGGTGAGGCGCAGTTGGAGGGCGAGGTTGGCGGCGGTGCCGACGAGGAAGACCAGGCCGGCCGCACCGTCCCAGCCGGTGGCCTGCCGGGCGCCGGCGGGCAGCAGCAGGTACAGCTGGTTCTCCATGGTGAACAGGCCGACCATGGCCAGGGAGAACGCCAGGAAGACGCGGTTGCCGAGGACTTCGCGCCAGTCGGTGAGCACCCCGTTCGGCGCGGGCTCGACCGCCCGCCGGGGCAGCACCAGCGCCTGGGCGACGGTGAGCAGCGCGAAGATCGCGGCGGCGGTGAGCGCGGAGGCCCGGAAGTCGACGGCCAGCAGGGCGCTGCCGAGCAGCGGTCCGACCAGGGCTCCGGTGGTGGCGAAGACGTTGAAGAGCGCGAACGCCTCGGCCTTGCGCTCGCCGGCCTCCTGCGCGAGGTAGGCGCGTACGGCCGGGTTGAACAGCGCCCCGGCCAGCCCGCTGAGCACGGAGGCGGCGAGCAGCACGGCGAGTCCGTCGCCGAGCGCGAAGAGCCCGAAGCCGACGGTCCGCAACGCGCAGCCGGCGATGATGACGCCGCGCGCGCCCAGCCGGTCGGACGCCGAGCCGCCGATGAGGAAGAGGCCCTGTTGGCTGAGGTTGCGGACGCCCAGGACGATGCCGACGACGGCCGCGGACATCCCGAGGTCCTCCCCCAGGTGCCCGGCGAGGTACGGGATGAGCAGGTAGAAGCCGGTGTTGACGCCGAGTTGGTTGATCAGCAGCAGGCGGATGGCGAGCGGGAAGCGGCGCATCTCGTGCCAGGTCCTCATACCGCCGCCTCCGCACTCCGGTCCGCCGCGGTCCCCAGGTCGGGTGGGGGCACCGGCGCCACGCCCAGCCCCGGGCGGTGGCTCGCCCGTACGGTGCCGTCCGTGCCGCCGATGCCGGTCCAGGGGTCGTGGGCGAGCAGCAGGTGGCCGTCGAGGTCGGTCCAGCGGGCGCGGTCGGCGAGGTGCACGGCGGGGGCGATGCCGAGCGTGCTGGCGGTCAGGCAGCCGAGCATCAACGCGGTGCCGCTGCCCGCGAGCAGTTCGGCGATCCGCAGGGCCGCACCGACGCCACCGCACTTGGCGAGCTTGACGTTGATGCCGTGGACCCGGCCGGCCAGCCGACGGGCGTCCTCGAAGCCCACCGCGTCCTCGTCGGCGATGACCGGCAGCGGGGAGCGTGCGGCGATGCGAGCCAACGCCTCGGGGTCGCCGGGGGCGATGGGCTGCTCCACGGCCTCCACGCCGAGGTCCGCGTAGCGGGACAGCAGGGTCGGGGCCTCGGCGGCCGGCCAGGCCCCGTTGGGGTCGAGCAGCAGGCGGGCGTACGGGGCGGCACTGCGTACGGCCTGTACGCGCAGCAGGTCCTCCTCGGGGTCGGCCGCGCCAGCCTTGACCTTGAGGAGCGAGAAGCCGTCCCGGACCAGCCGGGCGGCCTGTGCGGCGGCCTGCCGCGGGGTGGTGATCCCGATGGTGCGGGCGGTGACGGCGGCCGGTGCGGTGGCCGAGCCGAGCAGCCGGTGCACGGGCGTTCCGGTGCGCTTGCCGACGAGGTCGAGGAGGGCGGACTCCCACGCGGCGACCACCGCGGGGTGCGGTTCCCGGCCGGGTGGCGGGCCGTCGCACAGCGCGTCCAGGGCGCTCTCGGGGTCGCCGAACCTGCCTGATTCCAGGGCGAGTTCGGCCACCTGCCACTCGATGGTCCGGGTGTCGAGGCGGTGGTAGGCGCTGCTGACCACCTCCCCGTGGCCGCGCCGGCCTCGGTGCTCGACGGACAGCCAGACGGCGTCGCGTGCCGCCATCGTGGCGCGGGATATGCGCAGTGGCTCGGCGAGTTCGAGCCGTACGGTGCGCTGACTGACCTTCACGGGTGCTCTCTCCGGTACGGGTGTCGAGGGGGTGTCAGGGGATCGGTGACGGTGCGGCAGCGCACCCAGCCGGTGGCCTCCACGGCCCGCGGGTGCGGGATCTCGACCGGGCGGGGGGCGGCGCGGGCGAGGTCGAGGCCGTGCGCGGTGGCGAAGTCGTCGTCGAAGACGCTGCCGAGGTAGCGCTGCGGGCCGTCGGGGAAGACCGTGGCGACCACGGCTCCGGGCTGGACACGGGCCGCCCAGGCGGCGACCAGCGCGGCCGCGCCGGTGCTCCAGCCGCCGCTGACGAAGTTGCCGGTGGCGAGCCGCCGGCAGGCGTCGGCGGACTCCGTCGGGCCGACCCAGTGCACCTCGTCGAACGCGGGGTAGGCGACGTTGCGGGGGTGGATGCTGCTGCCCAGTCCGCGCATCAGCCGGGGCCGGGCGGGCTGGCCGAAGATGGTGGAGCCGGTGGCGTCCACGCCGATGAGCCGCAGTCCGGGCCAGTGCCGGCGCAGCGGGCCGATGACTCCCGCGCTGTGGCCTCCGGTGCCGACGCTGCACACCAGGACGTCGAGGTGGTCGAGTTCGGCGGCGAGCTCGGCGGCCAGGGAGGCGTAGCCGGCCACGTTGTCGGGGTTGTTGTACTGGTCGGGCCAGTAGGCGTCGGGCAGTTCGGCGAGCAGGGTGCGCAGCCGGGCCAGCCGGGCGGCCTGCCAGCCGCCCTCGGCCGCGGGCCGGTCGACGATGTCCAGCCGGACCCCGTGGGACCGGAGCAACTGCCGCATGGACGGCTCCAGTTCGGCGTCGCCGACCAGGACGACCGGGTGGCCCAGGGCCTGGCCGGCGAAGGCCAGGCCGACGCCGAGGGTGCCGGAGGTGGACTCCACGACCGGCGCACCGGGCCGCAGTTCGCCGCGCTCCTCGGCGCCGAGCAGCATGGACACCGCGGCCCTGGCCTTCATCCCGCCGGCGCCGAGCCCTTCGAGCTTGGCCCAGAACCCGGGTTGCGGGCAGGGCAGGTCGGTGGTGATGCGGGCGAGCGGGGTGCGGCCGAGCAGGCCGAGCAACTCCCGGTTCCCGGTGGGACGTACGACGGCCGTGGTCACCGGGCGGCTCCCTGGTTCGCGGTACCGGCCCGGTAGCGGTGGAGGATGCCCGGACCGCCGTCCAGCCAGAAGAACGGGTACGGCTCCGCGCACACCGCGGTCACCCCCGCACCGATCAGCCGGGGCAGCACCGCGCTTCCGGTCTGGGCGAACATCACCAGCGGTGTGCCGTGCCGCAGCGCCTGAGCGCGCAGCGGCTCGAAGGTGCCGTTGCCGAGGGTCATCCCGGAGGCCAGCACCGCATCACAGCCCGCCAGTTCGGCGAGCGCATCGGTGCGTATCGGCTCGCCCCACTCCGTCGTCCCGCCCTTGAGGTCGCACGGCACATAGCCGAGGCCGCGCTCCCGCAGCGCCTCCAGCAGCGAGTTGACCACGCCGACGACGAGGACCCGGGCGCCGGGCGCGGCGTCGACCAGCCCGGCGACGGCCCGGGCCCGGGCGCGCGACTTCCGCAGCGACGAGCCGGCCGGCAGCGACCAGGGCCGGGCGCCGTTCCCGGGCGTGTGCGGGTGGGTGTGCATCAGGTACGCGTCCAGGGCGGCGACCCGCACCGGGCGCAGCTCGTGCGTCAGCAGCCGGGCGACGTCCGCACCGACGCAGTCCTCGACCGCGGCGTCCGGCAGTGTGCCGGGCTCCACCGCGCAGGCGCCGACCGCCGCGGCCAGCCGCAGGCTGAGCACTTCGTTGCGGTAGCCGCCGGTGCGGCCCTCGTGGCGGACGGACTGGCGGGTGCTGAAGGCCACGGCGATCCGCTGGGTGCGCGGGTCGGGGCCGAAGTCGCCGCGCAGCACGCCGGCCACCAGGTCGTCGTACGACGCGGCACGGGCGGTGGCGGCGGGCGTGGCCGGGGCGGTGGACGGGGTCATCGGGTCACCACCCGCGCGTCCAGCCGGGACAGCAGCGCCTCGACGCGCCGCCGGGCGCCCGGACCCTCGGCGTCGCCGGCCATGACGTGTCCCAGGTACGTGTTGTTGCTGCCGTCGGCCTTGACCGCCGTACCGGCCCCGGCGAGCTGGAGTTCGAGCAACCCTGCCGCCCCGCGGACGGCGTCGCCGCCCTCGACCGCCTCCAGTACGCCCGCGGCCTCGGGCACCAGGAAGCCGACGGCCGCGCTGCACAGCCCGGTCCGCTGCCGGGTCAGCCGGGGCGGCCGTCCGATCGCCACCTCCACACAGGCGGCGGCCAGGTCGATGCCGGTGACGTGCCGGACCAGTTCGGTGATCCGGTTGCCGGCGGGCCGCGGGTTGACCTCGACCGGACGGGGGCCGTCGGGTGTCAGCTTGATCTCGGTGTGCGCCACCACGCCGTCGAGTCCGAGCGCCGCGATCGCCCGTACCGCGGTGTCCCGGGCCGCCGCCGTGGCGGCCGGCGGGAGGTCCGCGGGGAACATGTGGCCGGTCTCGATGAAGGCCGGCGCCCCGCCCACGCTCTTGTCGGTGACCCCGACCACCTGGGTGGTTCCGCCGAACGTCACGGTCTCCACGCTGACTTCGGGCCCGTGCAGCAGCTCTTCGAGGAGGACCACGGACGCCCGGCGCTGGCCACGGGCGTTGACGGGGAAGCCGTCCAGTGCGCGGTGGGCCCGGATCAGCTCCGCCTCGTCGTCGACGCGCCGGACGAACATGCCCGCGCACAGGTCCACGGGCTTCAGCACCAGCGGGTAGCCGATCTCCGCGGCCGCGGCGACGGCTTCGGAGCGGTCCGCGCAGACCGCGAAGCGCGGGCCGGGCAGTCCGGCGGCGGCCAGCACCCGACGGGTCGCGTCCTTGCGGCAGGCGTTCTCGACGGCTTCGGGCGTCGGGCCGGGCAGGCCGAGGTGGCCGGCGATCCGCGCGACCGTCGGGAGGTAGTAGTCGCAGGAGGTGACCACGCCGTCGAAGCAGAGCACGGTGTGCAGGCGCTCGACGTACGGCAGCAGCGCGGTGAGGTCGTTGGTGTCCGCGGTCAGCACATTGCGGGCGCCGAGCAGCGGATGACCGGTCCCCTCGGGCGCGGAGCGCAGGTAGTGGTGGAGATCGCGGGTGAGGAAGGTGAACTCGTGTCCGCCCTCGCGGATCGCGCGTGGCAGCAGTCTGCTCATCGCTCCGACCCAGCTCTCGACCATCAGCAGATGAGCCACGGTTTCCCTTCTTCGCAGGCGAGTTGGGCGTACGGGGACGCCGCCATGGGGTGATGGGGAGGCGGGTGGCGGTCCGGGGAGCACACACGGGGGTGCGGACCGCCCGCCTTGACCATCAGACCGTAAACGATAATCATTTTCATTTCCACCCGACACCTCTCCGAAGGCGAGACCCGTGATTCCGCTTCCCACCCTCCGACGCCTGGGCCTGCTCTGCGCCCTCACGGTCACCGGTACCGTGCTCCCGGCCGGCCCGGCCCACGCCGCTCCCCCGGCGCCCGCACTCCGCTTCGGCCCCTGTCCGCAGTCCGTACCGACTCCGCCGGCCCCGGAGCGCGTCGAGTGCGGTCGACTGAGCGTGCCGCTGGACCGGAGCCGCCCGCACGGCATCCGGATCGACATCGCGGTGTCCCGCGTCCGCGCCTCCGGACCGGCGTCCGAGCGGCGCGGCGTCCTGCTGGTCAACCCGGGCGGCCCCGGGGGACCGGGCCTCGGCTACGCCGTCACCAAGCGCGCCAAACTCCCCGAGCGGGTGCGGCGTTCGTACGACGTGATCGGGTTCGACCCCCGGGGCACCGGCGCGAGCGCGCCCGCGGACTGCGGCCGGATGGGCGGACTCTTCGACGGCCCCGGCCGGGACCCGGTGCCGGTCGGCCGCACCGCCGAGCGGCGGTACCTCGACGACCTGCGCCGGATCGCCAACGACTGCGCCCGCGGAGTCGGCGACGCCCTGCCGTTCCTGTCGACCACGGAGACCGCCCGGGACATGGACGCCATCCGGGCCGCGCTCGACGAACCCCGGATCGCCTTCCTGGGCGTCTCGTACGGGACGTACCTGGGCGCCGCGTACGCCGCCCGCTTCCCCCAGCGGGTCGGGCGGCTGGTGCTGGACAGCGTCGTCGGGCCCTGGGAGTGGTACGACTTCGACCTCCGGCAGAGCCGGGCCCTGCTACGGCAGCGCGCGGTGTTCTTCTCGTGGGTGGCCCGGCACCAGGAGCGCTTCGGCCTCGGCGCCCGCGCCGCGTCCGTGCGCGCCGCCTACCAGAGGGTGCGTCACGGCCTGGGCCGAAGCCCCGTGAACGGCTTCGGTGCGGCGGAGTTCGACCGCACCGTGTACCGGGCGCTGGGCCGGACCGAGCGCTGGACGGGTCTCGCCGACGGCCTGCGGGCGTATCTGCGCGACGGTTCCGTCGGCCCGCTGCGGCCCGCCGAGCCCTTCGACGGCGCCGCGGCACGGACCTACGAGGCCGCCAACCGCACGGTGAAGTGCGCGGACGGCCGGGCGCCCGACCCCGCCCGCATCGTGGCCGACCTCCGCCGGCTGCGCCGGAGCGACCTCCGGCCGGTGCTCACCGGCATGGAGGCTTCGGTGTGCGCGTACTGGCACCACCGGCCCGCCCACCGCACTCCGCTCGGCAGCCCCGCGGCACCGCCGGCGCTGCTGATCGCCTCCGCGCACGACCCGGTCACCCCGCTCGCCGGCGCCCGCGCGCTGCGGCACCGACTGCCCGGCTCCCGCTTGGTCACCCTCCACCACGACTACTCCCACGGGGTGTTCGCCAGCCGCGGCAACGACTGCGTGGACGAGGCGGCCGCGGCGTACCTGGTCGACGGCACCGTGCCGGGCACCGACGTGGACTGCCGGGGACCGGGCCTCCCCACCCCATGAGGGCGCATATGTCATGCACGCGTCAGCACATTCGTCCTCCCGTGAGAGAGGTGGAAACCGGAAGAAACAAGACCCAACCCCCCTTCCGCTTTTCACCGCCCACCAGGGAACCTCGTGGTGCACGGGGCCGGAGCCGAACCCGGTCCACCGCACGCACGAAGTGGGGCGCACACCATGGACGATGCACACACCGCGGAGAGCACGGCCGCCGACTGGTACGTGGACGAACGCTGCAACAACTGCGACGTCGCCAGACAGCTGGCGCCGGGTCTGATCGGTGAGGTGGACGGCCGGTCACGGGTGTTGCGGCAGCCGCGGGACGAGGCGGAGGAACGCCGGCTGCACGCGGCCGCGTTCGCCTGTCACTCCCGTTCCATCCGCCGCACGTCCCATCGACCGGACCCGGCGCAGGACCCCTTCCCGCTCGCCCTGGACGACACCGTCCACCTCTGCGGGCACAACTCCCCGCACACCGCGGCGGCCAACTCCTATGTCCTGCGCCGCCCTTCCGGGACGCTGATGATGGTCGACACGCCTCGCTGGAGCGAGTCGCTGGCCGGGCGGTACGAGGAGCTCGGCCGCATCACCGACGTCCTCCTCACCCACCAGGACCATGCGGCGCACGGGCGTCGGTACGCCGACCGCTTCGGGGCCCGGTTATGGATCCACGAGGGCGATCTCGCGGCGTCGCCCGAGGCGGACCGCATCCTGCGCGGAACCGGGACCGTGGAGGTCGGCGAGGGCGTACTCGCCCATCCGCTGCCCGGCCACACCCGGGGAAGCGTGCTCTACGTCGCCGACGAGCGGTACTGCTTCAGCGGCGACAGCTTCTACTGGTCACGCGCGACCGGCGACATCGAGGTGGCGGAGAGCGTCACCTGGTACTCCATCACGGAGCTGGCGGCGTCGCTGGCCCATACGGTCGACCGGCTGCGCTTCGAATGGCTGCTGCCCGGGCACGGCGACCGCAAGCGGCTGCCCGCACCGCAGATGGCGGAGCGCATGCGGGCCTTGACGGCCCGGGTCCAGGAGATGCAGCCGCGGCCGATCGACTTCACCGCCGTGCGGTGGTGACGGGGAGGGCGAGCACCCGGCCGAGCACCTGAGCGAGGTCGTCGGCCGGGTGGCCGGACAGGGTGGGAGCGACCGCTCAGCGCATCGAGACGACCGGCGGACGTTCCCGTACGGCGCCGTAGGCGAGGAAGTACGCCGGCACCCGGTTCAGCCAGCGTGAGGTGGTGACCCACTCGGCCATCCGCCGCGCCCGCCGGGGGTTGCCGAAGGGCGCCTCCCCTGCCAGCACCGGCCCGATGACCCGTGCATGGGCGAACCGCTGGAGCGCCTGGGTCAGCACCGTCGTCGGCCACCGGCGGCGCTGGACGGCACGTACGTCGTGCAGGCCGACCGTCCCCGCGCACAGCGGCGCGACGAGGTGCCGGGCGGCGGCCACCGCGTCCTCGACGGCGAGGTTGATACCGATGCCGAAGACCGGCGACATGGCGTGTGCCGCATCGCCGATGCACAGCAGCCCCGGGCGGTGCCAGCGCCGGAGCCGGTCGAGCCGTACGTCGAGCAGCTTCACCTCGTCCCAGGAGCTCAGCGCCCGGACGCGGTCGGCGAGCCAGGGGGCGGCTACCGCGTAGTTGGCCATGAACGGCCCGAGGCCGGCGGCGCGGCGCTCGGCGTCGGTGCCCTTGGGGATCAGCACGGCGCACTGCCAGTAGTCGCCCCGGTCGATCATGGCGCTGAGCAGCCGGTCGCCGACGCCGCCCACCAGCCCGTGCGGATCGCCGTCGCGCCGCGGCAGCCGGAACCACCAGGCGTCCATGGGGCAGGCGAACCGCTGTAGCCCCAGTTCGGGCAGTGTGCGGGCCAGTGAACCGCGGCCGTCGCAGGCCACGGTGAGGGTGGCCCGCAGCTCACCGGTGCGTCCGTCGGAGGTGCGGTACCGCACCCCGGTGACCCGGCCCCGGTCCATCAGGAAGGAGGTCGCCTCGGTGCTCATCCGCACCGAGAAGGACGGCTCCCGGCCGGCCTCGTCCGCCAGCAGGTCGAGGAGGTCCCACTGCGGCACCATGGCGATGTAGTTGAACCTGCCGCGCAGCGCGCCGATGTCCCCGATCGTCACCAGTGAACGGTCCGGCCCGAGGGGCAGCTGAATCGTCGTCACCCGCCGCTGCGGCAGGCGGGCGAACCGCTCGCTCAACCCCAGGTCGTCCAGCAGCGCCAGCGTGGACGGGTGCACGGTGTCGCCGCGGAAGTCGCGGAGGAAGTCGCCGTGCTTCTCCAGCACCGTGACCGCCACACCCGCCCGGGCCAGCAGCAGCCCGAGCACCATCCCGGCGGGGCCACCGCCCACGACACAGCACGTGGTCCGCTCCAACGCCACCACTCCCTTCGAACCCACCGACATCCGTCACCGCCGGGACGCCCGGACGCCCGGGCCGGTCCCGCGCCGGCGGGGTCGGCTCAGAGGTCGACCGTGATCTCCAGCTCCTCCGGGTCGGCGCCCTCGGCGGTCACGGTGAACAGGGCCGTGCCGACCGCGTCGCCGGCCATCAGCAGCGGGGTCTGGGCGTATCCCCCGGCGTCGGTGCGTACGGTGACGGCGCTCTCGTCGCCCTCGAAGAGGGCCTGTTGACTCATCGACGCCCAGCAGAAGGTCACCTCGGCGCCGGACACCGGACGGAGGGAGTTGCGCTCGACGAGCCGGACCTTCAGCGGTTGCGGGAAGGCCTCGCTGCGGCCGGCGTGCTGCCCGGCTCCCCCGGCCGGCTGGATGGTCAGCGCCTGGACCGAGCCCGCTCTCGCACTCATGCCGATACCTCGCTTCGCCCGGCCCCGCACTCGCGCGGCGCGCACCTCTCGATGCGGTGATGGTAAGCAGGGCGGCACCGCCGCCCCGGGTTACGACCGGCTGGTTCGCGGAGAGTTCCTGCGGTGGGGTGACACGGCGCGCCGCCGCCGGGCCGGCGTCCGGGGCCGTGGGGGTGCGGTGCGCCGGCGGTGGACGACGGCGCTTGGGTGACCGTATAGCGCCCCTAACAGATCAATCGCAGAACCCGTCGGTAGACGCTCGGGGCACGGCGCGCAACGATCTGTGCACCGGCGGGCGCACGGCAGGGCGCCCGGGCGCGGTGCATCCGCCGGGCGTGTGGTCTGTCTCCGAACGAGAGGACGGGAAGGCCCTTGATGGCTCTCACCACGGCTGCCGGCCCCCTCCCCGAGTACGCCGACGCGGTGATCGTCGGCGGTGGCGTGATCGGGGCGAGCATCGCGTTCCATCTGGCCGAGGCCGGCGTCGAGAAGGTGCTCCTGCTGGAGCGTGACCGGCCGGGATCCGGTTCGTCCGGGAAACCGATCGGAGGGGTGCGGGCCCAGTTCTCCGATCCGGTCAACATCCGCCTCGGGCAGCGCAGTCTGGAGGCCTGGCGCGGCTTCGCCCGGCGCCCCGGCGCCGACGTCGGGCTGGAGAGCGTCGGCTACCTCTTCCTCCTCGGTGACGCCGAAGAGGTGGCGACCTTCGAGCGGAGCATCGCCGTGCAGAACGAGCTCGGCGTGCCGAGCCGCCTGGTCACCCCGCGCGAGGCCCACGGGCTGTGCCCGTACGTCGACCCCGGCAGCTTCGTCGCCGCGGCGTTCTCGCCGGGTGACGGGTGGGCGTTGCCGGCGGCGGCCGTGGCCGGCTATCTGCGAGCGGCCCGCCGGCACGGAGCGACCGTGTTGGCCGACTGCCCCGTCACCGCCGTCGACACCGCCGATGCGGCGGTGACGGGGGTGCGCACACCGCTCGGGACGGTACGCACCGGGACCGTGATCTGCTGTGCGGGGGCCTGGTCCGCCGCCGTCGGGGCGATGGTCGGCGTGGGCCTTCCGGTCACCCCGCTGCGGCGGCAGATCGCCTTCACCGGACCGCTGCGCCCCGCTCCCCCGCGGATCCCCTTCACCCTCGACCTGGACTCCACGCTCTACTTCCACAACGACGGCGCGGACGGCCTCCTCGTGGGCCTGTCCGATCCGCGCCAGGAGCCGGGCTTCGGCCGTCAGTTCACCCCCGAATGGCTGGCGCCGTTCCGTGCCGCGGCCCGGCGCCGCGCCCCCGCGCTGGGCGAGCTGCCGGTCACCGGCGGGTGGGCCGGCCTGTACGAGATGACCCCGGACTGCAATGCGCTGATCGGTGAGGCCGGCGACGTCAGCCGGTTCCTGTACGCCACCGGCTTCTCCGGGCACGGGTTCCTCCAGGCGCCCGCGGTCGGCGAGGTCGTCCGCGACCTGTACCTCGGCGCCACTCCACCGATCGACGTCGCACCGCTCACCGCGGACCGGTTCGCCGGGCACGGCGCCCGGCCCGAGGCCCACATCATCTGAGCGGCCCGGACCCCGCGGTCACCGCTCCTCGCTCCAGGAGGTTCGTATGGTCCCCACCTGGCGGCTGCGCGCCGCCTTCGCCCGTCGCCTGTCGGACATGTACGGGACCGAGGTCCCGGCGTACACCACGCTGCTCGATGTGGCCGGCCAGGTCAACGACGAGGTCCTGCGCCGGGACGCCGATGCCGAACGCCTCGGCAGCATCGACCGGATCACCGCGGAACGCCACGGTGCCATCCGCGTCGGCACCCCCCGGGAGATGCGCCGGGCGGCGCAGATCTTCGCCGCGCTGGGCATGCACCCGGTGGGGTTCTACGACCTGCGCGACGCGTCGTCGAGCGCCGTTCCGGTGGTGTCCACCGCCTTCCGGCCCGTCGACGCCGAGGAGTTGGCCCGCAACCCCTTCCGGGTGTTCACCTCCCTGCTCACCCCGGCCGACCGGCGCTTCTTCGACGCCGACCGGCAGGCCCGGCTGGAGGCGTTCCTGGCCCGCCGCGAGCTCTTCCCTCCGGAGCTGATCGAGCTGGCCCGGCGTGCCGAACGCGAGGGCGGCCTCCCCGAGGAGCCGGCCGAGCGCTTCCTCGGCCTCGCCGTCGCCGCCTTCGAGCTGTCGCCCGAGCCCGTCGACCGCGCCTGGTACGCCGAGTTGGAGCGGATCTCGGCAGTCGCGGCCGACATCGGCGGGGTGTCCAGCACCCATGTCAACCACCTCACCCCGCGCGTGCTGGACATCGACCGGCTCTACGCCCTGATGGAGGAGCGCGGGATCGCGATGATCGACCGGATCCAGGGCCCGCCGCGGTGGGACGGGCCGGAGGTGCTGCTGCGTCAGACCTCCTTCCGTGCGCTGGCCGAGCCGCGGAGGTTCCGCGAACCCGACGGCAGTCTGCGCACCGCGTCCCTGCGGGTGCGGTTCGGTGAGGTCGAGGCCCGCGGCGTGGCCCTCACCCGCACCGGCCGGGCGCTGTACGACGAGCTCGTCGCGGAGACCGACCGGCGGCTCGCCGAGCACCCCGGGGCCACCGCACAGCAGGTGGCCCGCGGCCTCTGGGAGGCGCGGTTCCCCCGCGACGAGGGCCGGCTGGCCGCCGACCGGCTGGCGTTCTTCACCTACCACCCGGTCGTCGACCGCCCCCGCGACGGCCGGCGGCCGCCCACCGACCGCGCGGCGCTGCTGGCCGACGGCTGGCTGACCGCCCGTCCCGTCGTCTACGAGGACTTCCTGCCCCGCTCGGCGGCCGGGATCTTCCAGTCCAACCTGACCGACGAGGGCACCCGGGACGGCACCCAGACCGCGACCCCCTACGACGAGCGGTGGCTCGCCGAGGCCATCGAGCGCACGGTGCACGACCCGTTCGAGCTCTACGCCGCCCAACAGGACAGCTCGCTGCGGGCGGCGCACCGGGCCCTGGGGCTCAGGCCCCCGGCCGACGACTGACCCCCGCACCCACGACCTCCGAGGAGCCTTCACCGTGACCACCCGCACACACCCCCTGGACACCGACGCCCTGCGCACCCTGGCCACCCGGAGCCTGCGCCGCCTGGGTGTCGAACTACCGGCCGAGGAAGGCGAGTTGGTGTCCCGTACGCCGCTGACCGGCGGCGCCCTGTACCGTCTGCCGGCCGCCGCCGACGAGGACGTGGACGCCGCCGTCGCCGATGCCCACGAGGCCTTCCGGCGGTGGCGCCTGGTGCCCGCCCCCCAGCGCGGCGCCCTGGTGAAGCGGCTCGGCGAACTGCTGACCGCCCACAAGGACGACCTGGCCGACCTGGTCACCATCGAGGCCGGCAAGATCCGCTCCGAGGCGCTCGGCGAGGTACAGGAGATGATCGACATCTGCGACTTCGCCGTCGGGCTCTCCCGCCAGCTCTACGGGCGCACCATGGCCTCCGAACGGCCCGGCCACCGGCTCTCCGAGACCTGGCACCCGCTCGGCGTGGTCGGCGTGATCTCCGCGTTCAACTTCCCGGTGGCGGTGTGGTCCTGGAACACCGCCGTCGCCCTGGTCTGCGGCGACACCGTGGTGTGGAAGCCGTCCGAGCTGACCCCGCTCACCGCGCTCGCCTGCGCGGCGCTGCTCGACCGGGCCGCCGGGGAGACCGGTGCGCCGGCCGCCGTGCACCGGCTGGTGCTGGGCCACCGCGAGACCGGCGAACGCCTCGTCGACGACGCCCGGGTGGCGCTGGTCAGCGCCACCGGTTCGGTCCGCATGGGGCGCGCCGTCGCCCCACGGGTGGCCGCCCGGTTCGGCCGCTGCCTGTTGGAACTCGGCGGCAACAACGCCGCGGTCGTCACCCCCTCGGCCGACCTCGACCTGGCCGTGCGCGGCATCGTCTTCTCCGCCGCCGGGACGGCCGGACAGCGCTGCACCAGCCTGCGCCGACTGATCGTCCACGAGGACGTGGCGGACCGGCTCCAGGAGAAGATCGTGCACGCCTACGAGCAGCTGCCCGTGGGGAACCCCTTCGAGGACGGCACGCTGGTCGGCCCGCTCGTCAGCCCGGCGGCCCACACCGCGATGACCGCAGCGCTGACGGCCGCCCAGGCCGACGGCGGCAAGCTGCTGACCGGCGGCGAGCGCCGGCTCCAGGAGAGCGCGCCCGGGGCGGCCTACGTCCGCCCGGCGGTGGTCCGGATGCCGGCCCAGACCGACATCGTGCGCGAGGAGACCTTCGCCCCCCTCCTGTACGTGCTCACCTACCGCACGCTCGACGAGGCCATCGCGCTACAGAACGACGTGCCGCAGGGGCTGTCCTCCAGCATCTTCACCCGGGACCAGCGGGAGGCCGAGCGCTTCCTCGCGGCCGACGGCTCGGACTGTGGCATCGCCAACGTCAACATCGGCACCTCGGGCGCCGAGATCGGCGGCGCGTTCGGCGGTGAGAAGGAGACCGGCGGCGGCCGGGAGTCCGGTTCGGACGCCTGGCGGGCGTATATGCGCCGGGCGACGAACACCGTGAACCACTCGGACGACCTGCCGCTCGCTCAGGGGGTCAACTTCCTTTAGAGGAAAGGGATTTCCGCCGGCCGAGAGGCGGGGAGGGACCGGCGGCGGGCCCTGCGGTCACCGGCGCCGCCGGGCAACCGGTCCCCCGCTCGTCCACTTCGCCCGGACGCTCCGCCCGTCCCCTCCGCCCGGACGTCGTGCGCCGGATCTCCTAACATTCCTGGATGGACTGGACGAGCGCCCAGCTGCGTTCCCTGGTGGAGCTGACCCGACGCGGAACGATCACCGCGGTGGCGGAGGCCCTCGGCTACACGCCGGGCGGGGTCTCCCAACAGATCGCGGCGTTGGAGAAGGCCGCCGGCGCGGAGCTGCTGCGGCGGGTCGGCCGGCGGGTCGAGCTCACCGACGCCGGGGTGGCGCTGGCCCGGCACGCGGAACGGATCCTGGCCACCGAGGCGGAGGCCGTCGAGGCGCTGGAGCGGACCCGCCGGGAGATCTCCGGTGTGCTGCGGGTGGGGCTGTTCGCCACGGCAGCCGCCGAGGTCCTGCCGCCGGCGCTGCAACGGGTGCGGTCCGTGCATCCGGAACTGGCCGTGCACAGCCGCGAGATGGACGTCGACGAGGTGTACGACGCGGTCGCCGCGGGGGCGGTGGATCTGGCGCTCGGCCTGGACTACCCGGACGTGCCCCTCCCCCGCGATCCGGCCCTGCGGGTGCTGCCGCTCCACCGCGAGCGGTTCGCGCTGGCGGTGCCCGCCGGGACGATGCCGGGCCGTCGGGCCGTCGGGCTGGCCGACACCCGCGACCTGGGGTGGATCCTGCCCGCGGCCGACAGCTACTACGGCCGGGCGGTGCGCACCGCGTGCCGTCGGGCCGGTGTGGAACCGGACGTCCGGCACGAGGTGACGGACACCGCGACCACATTGGCGCTCGTCGAGGCGGGCATCGGCGTGAGCACGGTGACCGGCCTGATGCTCCGGTTGCGCGCCTCGCGTTTCGACGTGGTGCCGCTGCGGGAGACCGTCGAGCGGCATGTGGTGGTGGTGTGCCGCGCCGCCTCCGCGCACCGGCCGTCGGTACGGGCCCTGGTGGACGTGGTGCGGGCCGTGCCGTGGAGCGACGACGCCCGGGTTCAGGACACCGGGCCGTCGTACCCCTGACACGCCGTGCGCCAAGTCGCCCCGTGGGGTCGGGTCACCAGGTGTGCGCCACGTCCACGATCAGCTGATGGCCGGACTGCTGCACCCGGAACGGCAGCTTGGCGCGCACGCCCAGGCCGACCTGGGTCTGTCCCTCGAAGCTGGCGCCGAACTTGGTGTCCTTGAACGTCCGGTACCCCTTGAGGTCGACGCCCGGCAGCGACTTGCCCGCCTGTCCGGCGTAGGTCTGCCGGCCCGTCGAGGGGTCGTAGCTCGGCGCGGTCACGTAGATCTCCAGGATGGCGCCGCCCTTGACCGGTATCCGCTCGCCGGACCCGTCCTGGTGGAACGCGTCGACATAGCCGACGTGGTAGCCGACCTTGCCGTCCGCCGCACCGCCGATGTCGAAGACGATCCGGTCGTAACACGCGTTCCGCCCGGTCCTGATGTCCCGCAACGGCTTGGCGTTCGCGCCGGTGAGCGACTTCTCCGTGCTGCCCCAGTGCGTCGCGCAGGCCTTGACCGGTCCGGTCGTGCCCGTCGGGACGGGTGCGGCACCGGCTGCCCCGGCCGCGCCCAGCACCCCGGCTCCCGTCAGCACCAACACCGCGGCCGTCGTCCCCAACCGTCGCATGATCTACCCCCAGAGAGAGTGGAAGAGAGGAATCCAGTTACATGCGCTAGGACGGCCGGTCGGGCATCGGCGTTGCGCTCCGGGTGGCTTCCGGCCACCGGCGGGACGAAGTTGTCGCGATCGGCACGCATGCGCGACGCCGCGGGGTGCCGACCTCCACCGCGCCCCACCGTCACCGGTCGCCCCGCCGCCCGCTCCCCGTCACCGCACACCGTGCGGGCGGAACTGGACGCTGATCCGTGGCCCCGCCGCGCGCGTGGTCTTGGGGATCGCATGCTCCCAGGTCCGCTGGCAGGAGCCGCCCATGACGATCAGGTCGCCGTGTCCCAACGGGCGCCGGACGGTGCCGTGGCCGTGCCGGGGGCGGAGCAGCAGGTCGCGCGGCGCGCCGACGGACAGGATGGCGACCATCGTGTCCGCGCGGCCGCCCCGGCCGATCCGGTCGCCGTGCCAGGCCACGCTGTCCCGGCCGTCCCGGTAGTAGCAGAGCCCGGCCGTGGTGAACGGTTCGCCCAGTTCGTCGGTGTAGTGGGCGGAGAGCGTGTCCCTCGCCTCGGTGAGCACCGGGTGCGGCAGCAGGTCGTCGGCCTGGTAGAAGGCGAGCAGCCGCGGTACGTCCACCATGTGCTCGTACATGTGCCGGCGCTCGGCCTGCCAGGGGACCTCGGAGGCGAGCCGCAGGAACAGGGCGTCCGCCCCGCTCACCCACCCGGGCAGCAGGTCGATCCAGGCCCCGTCACCGAGCTCGGTCCGGCGCAGCCCGTGCAGCGGACCGAGGCGGATCTCGTCGGTCTGGTCGAAGAGCGATCCTTGAAGGTTCATGCCCATGCTTCCAGCGTAACCGCAGATTCGAATGTATGTTCTGTGGCGCTGGCGTGTCGACCGGCCGCCGGGGCGAACTCCGAACGCACGGGCCGGCGCGCGGACGCCCCGCGGCGAGTCGGAGCGGGACTCCCGTCAGTGCGCGCGGGCCACCGCCCGCTCGTCGGCGCTCGAAAGCCAGAAGCAGACCGGTGGCAGCACCAGCTCGATGGCCGTCAGGACCAACTGGAACCACTGCGGCTGCCCGTGGACGGCCAGGGACAGCAGCCGGCCGACCCCGCCGAGCAGGAAGACGCCGGCGAGCCACCGCACCGCCCGTGACGGGACCGGCGACTGCCGGGCCACCCAGATCCAGGCAAGGCCGTACCCCAGGAAGACCGCCCCGTAGAACCGCTCCCGACTGTCGACGGTGGCACCGGCCGAGCCCTCGCCCGGCACCGAGTCGACACCGAGCACGAGGTGGTAGGCCCCGATCGCCACACAGGCGATCCCCATGATCAGCGCAAGCCGCTTCAGAAGCCCGGCCATGGTCGGATCGACCCCCTCCGGTTAGTAGACACCTGTCTACTAACCGGACGTTACGGCCGCTGGTAGACAGCTGTCAATTACCCTGGACGGCATGACCACCCGCCGCAGACTCGACCCCGCCGAGCGCCGCAGCCAGCTGCTCGACGTCGGAGCCGAGCTCTTCGCGGCCAAGCCCTACGACGACGTGCTCATGGAGCACGTCGCCGAACGCGCCGGCGTCTCACGCGCCCTGCTGTACCGTCACTTCCCCGGCAAGCGCGACCTGTTCGCCGCGGTCTACCGGCAGGCCGCGGACCGCCTGCTGGCCGCATCGGAGATCGACCCCGCCGCCCCCGTGCTCGACCAGCTGTCCGCCGGACTCGACGCCCACATCGACTACTTCGTCGCGAACCGGAACACGGTGCTCGCCGCGAACCGGGTGCTCTCCGGCGACCCGGTGATCCAGGCCGTCATCACCGACGAACTGGCCGTCCTGAGGCAGCGCCTGCTCGACGCCACCGGGCTGGAGGACGGCTCCCGGCGCATGGTGTCGACGGCACTGATGAGCTGGCTGGTGTTCGTCCGCACGATGTGCGTGGACTGGCTGACGCACCAGACGTTCTCCCGCACCGAACTGCGCGACATGTGCGTGGGCGCCCTGACGGGCGCGCTGGGCGCGGTCGTCGACCTCGAACGCTTCGGCGCCGGCGCCGGTTTCGCCGAGCCCTCCAGGACCGCTCCCGACTCCAGGACCGCTCTCGACTCCGGTGCCGGCCCTGACTCCGTGACCGCTCCCGACTCCAGGACCACTCCTGAGTAGTGGAGTTGACGCACCGTCACAAAAGTTCGTGCTCAGTCGAAACGGATGTGCCTGACCCCCGTCCAGGCGCGGCGCAGACGGCCCCGGACCGCCGAGTCGGTGTTCGGCGCGAGGGTCAGCCCGGTGGCGGCCGCGAGGTGCTCGGCGACCTGCGGGACGGTGAGTCGGTCGGTCCGGACGGCCTCGGCGAACTCCGGTGCACGCAGGCGTTCCAGGCAGAGGTCGAGCTTCGACACCGCGAAGCTCTCCCCGCGCAGGGGCGCGCCCTTGCCCACCAGGGGCCGCGCGAGGTTACCGAGGCCGCGCTCCCGTAGACGCCGCAGGACGGTCGACCGGTCGGCCAGCAGCGCGAAGTGCCGGACGTCGTGGCCGCGTTCCCGGAGCCGTCCCACGGTCTCCTGGAAGTAGGCCGGCTCCACCACGGTCATCGGCACGATCACCGCTCCGTCATGGCGGGTCAGGGCCAGGTCGAGCACCTCGAACACACCCTGCCGCCAGGCCCGCAGATCCTGGAAGTCGCTGCGCAGGGACGGCGGCAGCATCCGCAGCGTCCGGTGGAGGCCGAAGCCGATGTGTTCGGGGTCGCAGATCACGCTGCCCGGTAGCCGCCGATGCATCTCGTACGCCGTCTGTGTCTTGCCACCGCCGAACGGTCCGTTGATCCATAGGAGCATGCGCCGACGGTACGCCACGGAGCGCGGCACCGGCGCCACGCCGGCGCACACGGGGCCACCGGTCCCCGGCGCGCGTCCCGGCCGCGCCCGCCGGTCAGCGGCGTTGCGCCTGCGCAGAGGCCTGCTCGGCCACGTCCCCGAGCGCCGGCCCGTACATGTGCGTGCTGGATTCCAGGCCGTCGCCATGGCTGCCGAACGCCAGGGTCTTCCCGCCGACGCGACGGTGGAAGGCGATGGCCTGGCCGCCCACCACGTCGGTGAGCCGGCGGCCCTTGGCGTCGGCATTCACCACGAGCGCGGCCACGTCGTCGACACCGTCCTCCGGTCCCGGTGCGCGCGCCGCCCTCGCTCGCGCCGTCACGCCAGGCGGATCTCCGTGCCGATCGACCGCTCGCGGGCCGCGGCGACGACCAGCGCCGCGGCCACGGCGTCCTGCACCGCCACCCCGACCGACTTGTACAGCGTGATCTGGTCCCGCGAGGACCGGCCCGGCCTGCTGCCGGCGAGGAGTTCGCCGAGTTCGGCGTGCACATGGTGTTCCGTGATGACGCCCTCGCGGATCGGTACCAGCAGATCGCTGCTGCCCGCCGGGAACGGCGCCAGCGCCGCCCGCCGCGATTCGACGCAGACCAGTGCTTCGACGATCGTGGCGTCGTCGACCTCCCGACCGACCGGGTTGAAGCCCACCGATGTCACGTGCACACCGGCGGTCAGCCAGGGCCGGCGGATCACGGGGTCGACGGCGTGGGTGGTCGCGGCCGCGATGTCCGCCCCGTCCAGCGCCCGGGCGTAGGTGTCCATCGCCTCGACGGGCAGCCGGAGTTCGACGGACAGCGCGTCGGCGAGGGCGGCGGCCTTGGCACGGTCCCGGCCCGCCACCCGGATCCGGCGGATCGGGCGGACCCGGCACATCGCCGCGGCGTGCGCCCTGGCCTGGGCGCCCGTGCCCAGGACCGCGAGTAACGAGGCGTCCGCGCGGGCCAGCAGCCGGGCCGAGAGCGCCGAGCAGGCGGCGGTGCGCGCCGCGGTGATCGCCGTGCCGTCCAGCAGCGCCGTGGGCTCGCCGGTGTCCGGATCGAAGACGGCGATCAGTGCCTGGTGGGTCGGGAGCGGCGTGCCGGAGTTGCGCGGGAAGACCGAGACCAGCTTGCCGGTCAGCGCCCCGGTCGACGGGACGAACCCCGGCATGGCGGCCAGGAATCCGTCCCGTTCGGGAACGAGCGCGGCGACCCGGTCGGGTGCGCAGGCCCGCCCCGCGCTGAGGTCCCGCATGGCCGGCGCCAGAGCGTCGATCAGCACGTCCATGTCGAGCAGAGCCTCGATCTGCGCGCGCCCCAGGACCAGCATCCGCCTCACCCTCCCGCTCCGCGTCGTACGGCCGGCGCGGCGCCGGCCGCGAGGTCGACGGTATCCCCGATCGCGGTGCCGACTCACGGGCAGCGGTCGCCGGCCGGGCGCGGCGTGCACGACAAGCGCGGGCGCGGCGTGCACCACGAGAGCGGGCGCACCGCCCACACTTGTCCCAGATGTCGCCCCCGGAGGGCACGCGTTGACGGCGTGTGTCCCACGACGGAAGGACCTGACCGACCATGCCCACTGCTGCCCGTCCCGGCCCGCTGCGCGTACTCGTCCTCGGCGCTGCGCTGCGGGCGGAGTCGACCAACGTCCTTCTGGCCGCGCTCGCCGCCCGCATGCTGGTCGACGCCGGTGCCGACGTGGACCTCGCCACCCTGCGGGAGTTCGACATGCCGCTGTACGACGGTGACCTGGAGATGGCACGGGGGCTGCCCGACGGCGCGCTGGCGCTGCGCGACCGGTTGGAGCGGTGCGATGCGTTCGTCCTCTCCTCACCCGAGTACAACGCCTCGGTGCCGGGCGTGGTGAAGAACGCCATCGACTGGGTCTCGCGGGTCCGGCCGCAGCCGTTCAAGACCAAGCATGCGCTCCTCCTCTCCGCCTCTCCGTCGATGGTCGGCGGCAACCGGGGGCTGTGGGCCCTGCGGGTTCCGCTGGAGCACCTCGGCACCCGGGTCTACCCGGACATGTTCAGCCTCGCCGGTGCCCACAAGGGCTTCACCGACGACGGTCAACTGGCCGACGCCGGGCTTCAGGAGCGGCTCGGGGAGACCGTCACGTCCTTCCTCGGCCTCGTCGAGGCGGATACCCGCTATGTGTGCCTCCAGCGCCGGTGGTACGAGTTCCTGGGAGACCGCACCGAAGCGCCGGTCACCCAGCGGGCGGAGGACTGAACGGACCGGATCGCCCCGGGTGCGCCCCGGGCACCGAGCGGTCCGGCGCACCGAGCGGTCGGCGCAGTGCTCGGAAAGTTCGGAAAGTCCGGCCGGGACTGCCGACACCACCCCCGTGACGGCCTTCGACTGGTGTGCCGGCGCCCCTTCTCCCCACCCCCCGAGAGGCGGCCCCCACCCCCTCGACCGAGCCCGCCCCGCGGCCGGTGACGGCGTTCGGGAAGCCGCGCCGACCTGGGCTTTCACCCCGCTCGGCGGTAGCTTCGCGGGACCGGGAAAGGGGGTCCGGATGGACCGGAACATCCGCACGGTCGACGACGTACTCAGGCTGCTGGACGGCCTGTTCGCGCAGGGGGCCGATCGGTGGACGAGGGATGCCGCGGCGTGGTGGGACGGCTTCTACGCCGACCGCTCCCGGCAGGTGCCGTTCTTCGTGGCGAAGCCGGACGAGAACCTGGTCTCGTACCTCGCACGCGGAGTGATCGGCCCGGGCCGCGCCCTCGACGTGGGCTGCGGTCCGGGCCGCAATGCGCTCCACCTCGCGTCGGAGGGCTTCGCGGTGGACGCCGTCGACCTCTCGCCGGCGGCGATCGCCTGGGCACGGGACCGCGCCCGTGACGTGGGGGCCGAGGTGCGGTTCCACTGCGGCGACGCCTTCGCCCTCGCCGGCGCCGAACTCGACGGCCCGTACGACCTGATCTACGACTCGGGCTGCTTCCACCATCTGCCACCGCACCGCCGGATCAGCTACCTCGCCCTCGTCGACCGGCTCCTCGCGCCCCACGGCCACCTCGCCCTCAGCTGCTTCGCGGCCGGCGCGATGGGCTGCGAACTCGACGACGCCGAGGTCTACCGCCAGGCCGGTCTCCACGGCGGTCTCGCCTACACCCCGGAGTCCCTGCGCGGGATCTTCTCCGACCTGACGGAGGTCGAACTGCGCCGCATGCACGACGAGCCGCCGGAGTCCCCGCACTTCGGCGAACCCTTCCTCTGGACGGCCCTGTTCCGCCGCCCCGCCCACTGAGGAACCCCAACATTCCCCAAAGTTCCCTAACCTCCTCCACTCTTACCCATTCCCCTTCCCTATAGAGGAAGTTAAGGTAGTCTCGTGAATGATCACTTCTACTCAGTGGAACAAGTCGCCGAACGCCTGGGGCTGCACGTCCGCACCATCCGCAACTACGTGCGGGACGGACGGCTCACCGCGGTCCGGATCGGCAAGCAGTACCGCATCACACACCAGGACCTGGAGGCGTTCACCGGCCGTCCGGTGCCCGCGCCCCCGGTCGAGACGGCACGGCGCCGGCGGCACACCGAGGTGTCGAGCATCGTGGAGATCGACGCGATCAGCCCCGAGACGGTCCACCGCGTGACCACCCTCCTGACGGCCTCGGTCGCCCACCGGCGCCCGGAGGACGGGCCGTTGCGGATCGAGACGGTCTACGACGAGGAGCGGGCCAGGATGAAGGTGATCGTGTTGGGCGGCCTGGCCGACACGGCCCGACTTCTGGAGTACGTCGAGGGGGTTCTCACGTCATGAGCACGATCTACCGGTCCGAGGCCGGCGCGCACGAGATCCGGCGGCGCTACCAGGACGTGCTGGACGGTTGGCCGGTCCCCGCCGAACAGGTGCGGGTGCCGACCCGCGAGGGCGAGACCTTCGTCCTCGTCTCCGGACCCGAGGACGCCCCGCCCCTCCTGCTGCTGCACGGCTCCGGGGCGAACACCACGATGTGGCGGGACGACATCGCCTCCTGGGCGGGGCACTTCCGCACCTACGCCCTCGACCTCATCGGTGAACCGGGCTTCAGCGCACCGTCCCGCCCGCCCCTGGCCTCCGACGCCCACGCCCGATGGCTGGACGAGGTACTGGAGGGCCTCGGGATCGGCGCCACCTCGGTCGTCGGGACCTCCCTCGGCGGCTGGATGGCGCTGGACTACGCCACCCGCCGTCCGGAACGGGTGACCCGTCTGGCCCTCCTGTGCCCCGGTGGTATCGGGAGGCAGAAGACGGCCTTCCTGTTCAAGGCGCTGCTGCTGCGTCCCCTGGGGGACTGGGGGAAGCGCCGTTCCGTACAGGTCGGCACCGGCCTGTACGCCCCGGAGGACCGGCCCGTCCTCGACCAAGTGGCCCTGATCTTCGGCCAGTTCAGGCCGCGCACCGAGCGGCTGCCGGTCTTCTCCTACGACCGGCTGCGCCGGCTGACCATGCCCGTGCAGGTGACGGTGGGGGGCCGGGACGCCATATTCGACTCCCGGGACACCCTCCGGCGCGTACGGCAGTGCGTCCCGCACGCCACGGCGGACCTCCTGCCCGAGGTCGGGCACGCGATCCTCGGCCGGACCGAGGCCGTCCTCGCGTTCCTCACCCGGTGAGGACCTCACGGATGACGTGCCGTGCGATGGCCGCCATGCGGGGGTTGGTCTCCCAGTAGTAGGTGAGTTCGAGGAGCGCGATCGACAGGGCCCAGCCGCGGCCCCGCGACCAGCTCGCGGCATCGGCCCCCACGGCGGCGCGGAAGGCGCCGCGCGCGGTGGCGGGCAGCACGTACCACGCCGCGATCAGGTCGACCGCGGGGTCGCCCAGGCCCGCGCACCCGAAGTCGATGACGGCGCCGAGCCGTCCTCGGGCGAGCAGCAGGTTCCCGGGTTGGAGGTCGGCGTGGATCCAGACGGGCGGGCCGGGCCACTCGGGGGCCTGCCGCGCGGCGTCCCAGACGGCGGTCACCGCGTCGGTGTCGACGAGTCCGTGCTGCGGCTCCCGGTCCGCCCGCTGCCGGAGCTCCGCGATCGCGGTGCGGGTCGCCGCGTCGCGCAGCGCCAAGGGCTCGCTGCGATAGGCGGGAGGTGCGTCCGCCGGGTCGATGCGGTGGAGGGCGGCGACGAACTCCGCCATGTCCCGGGCGAGGAGGTCCGGTGCGGCAATGCGGCCGGCGGTCGGGGGCCGGCCGTCCAACCAGCGGTAGACGGACCAGTGCCAGGGATACCCCTCGCCGGGCACTCCGCCGCCGAGCGGTGCGGGAACGGCCGCCGGCAGCAACGGGGCGAGCCGCGGCAGCCACTGGTGCTCCTTCGCCACGTCGTCGGCGGCCCCCGCCCGGCGAGGGAGCCGTACGACCATGTCCGCGCCGAGCCGGTACATGGCGTTGGAGGTGCCGGCGGAGTCGACCGGCGTGAGGCGCAGCCCCGCCCACTGCGGGAACTGCGCACCGAGCAACCGGCGTACCAGGGGGAGGTCGATGTCCGCCTCGTCGGCGTGCATCCTGCGAGCGCGCATCGGTACCTTCCTGATCGGAGCCGACCCCGATCAGGGCCGACGCCGATGTAAGCGAGCGGGGACGGTGCCCGTCAACGGGATTCGGTGCGCCGCGCCGGTACGGCGATCGTGATGATCTCCCGGCTCGTTCCGGTGACGGGCCCACGGTCCCAATCGCCGTACCGGGCCTCGACCACAAGGTCCGCCTCTGCGAGGAACGCGTCCAGGGTCGTCACGTCCAGGAAGCGCAGGCGCGTGCGCTCCACGCGGAGGACGGCCCCGGCCGGCTCCGCCGTCGTTCCGCTGAAGGTGACCACATCGCCGACGACGGACTCGACCTCGTGCCAGACGCGCAGGCTGCGTCCACGGGCATCGGTGACGTCGGAGGCGTTCGACGGGTTCCACTCCTCCCAGGCTCGCGCCTGCGGATGGCGCGTTTCGAACACGAACCGGCCGCCGTCGCGCAGCGCCGCACGGATCGCCCGCAGCGACCCGCGCACCTCGGCGTCGTCGACGAGGCACTGGAACGCGTGGCCGGTCATGGTCACCAGGTCGAACGCGGCGTGCCACGGGGCGCTCACCGCGCTTCCCTCGACCCACTCGATGTCGCTCCGGCGCCGGGCCCGGTGCAGCGCCGCCCGATCCGGGTCCAGACCCACGAGGCGTCCCCGGTGCCCCTGCTCGCGGGCACGGTGCAGCATGCCACCGGTACCACAGCCGACGTCCGCCACCGCGTCCGCGGCCATGACCAGCTCCTCGTAGAAGGCATCGCCGGGCCAGACCGCGGGGTCCCACGGGTTCAGCACGTCGTAGAGGGCAGCGGAGTCGGCATCGGAGAACATCGCGCCATCATCCCCGTGCTGTCGATGCGTCGGCCACCCTCGTCGGGCCGAGCGGCCGAGCGCGGTCGCGGGCTCAGGTGGCCGCCTGTGCGGCGGCGCGTGCGCGGGCGGACGCCGCCCGGTCCGGGTCGCCGAGGTGCTCTTCCAGGCGGGCCTTGGCGGACCAGTTGTAGGGGCAGATCGGGCGGAGTTGGATGCGTTCGCTGAGCAGGGTGCGGGCGAGCTCGGTGCGCCCGGCGCGGAGCGAGGCCTCGACGAGGGTCCGTTGGATCGCGTCGCGTTGGGCGTGGCTGCCGCCGAAGTCGTGCAGGCGGTGGCGGACCGGCAGCAGCAGCTCGGCCGCCCGGGCGTGGTCCTGCTCTCCGTAGGCGATCAGTGCGCGGCAGACCGGCAGGCCGACGTCCGCGGTCATCGCGCGGTTGCTCACGCCGGGCGCCGCCGCCAGCCAGCGTTCCCGGTCCTGGACGAGCTGCCTCGCCCGGGCGAGCCGGCCGGCCCCCACGTAGGCCATCACCGCGTGGGCGTCGTTGAAGGCGTAGTGCGGGCCGTCGTGGCGGCTCTCCCAGGCGTCGGCGAGTCGGGCCCACCGGGCGTCGTGGACGTCCTCGGCGAGGTACAGCCGCCACAACAGCGCGGCGGCGTCGAGCAGTTGCATGGCCGCGTCCGCCGACCCGTCGTGGTGGAGGGCGGAGTCGTAGATCTCCAGGACGCGACCGGTGTCGCCGGCCTCCAGGGCGTAGAGGGCGTAGTGCCACCAGTTGTGGACGGTGAGCAGGGTGCCGCTCGCCCAGTCGGCGGTGCGGGCGTCGAGGAACCGGATGCCGTCCGTGAAGCGCCCGCGCATCTCGTAGGTGTGGACCACGCTGTGGATCCCCCAGACATCGCCCGGGTGCTGCGCCAGGGCCGCCAGGCCGACCTGTTCGGCGTGTTCGTAGTGACCCGACTCCTCCAGGCCGAAGGCGTACATGCCGAGCAGCGGGCCGTGGTGCGGATCGTCCTCGTCCCAGGCGTCGAGTGCGCCGCCGATGCGGTCGCGCAGGCGCTGGGCGTCGCCGGTGAGGAAGTCGTGCTGGTGCCCAACGAAGAGCGCCAACACATCGCGGGGGAACTCGACCGACAGGTCGCCGAGGAGGCGGCCGGCGCCGTGGACGTCGCCGTCCAGCCACGCCGTGGCGGCGGCGAGGTGCCCGCGCTCGCGGGGTGTCAGCCGCGCATTGTCGACGCCGGAGCGGAAGCGGACGAAGGTCTCCCGGGCGGCGGTCGCGTCCTTCTCCTCGGTCCCCAGCACGCCCAGGTAGGCGGCGAAGGCGTGGCCGATCGCGGAGGCCGGCGAGGCGGTGAGCACCGACCGCGCGGACTCCACGACCTGAGGGCGGAAGAAGAGCAGGTCGTCCAGGGCCTGTTCGTACTGGGCGAGGGCTTCGGTGCCGGTGTCGGTCATGGCGTGCCCGTGGCGGTCCGCGGTGGTCATCACGCCATCGTCCCCGGAGCGGAACGGCCGCGTCAGGCCGTTTCACGCAACTGGCCGAACCCGGCTGCTTCGTGGCGTTTCCTGCCGATTTTCCGCTCAGTGCGTCCTGGGCCGTTGCTGGGTCGCGCAGTGGATCCCGCCGCCGCCCTCTCCGAGGGTGTCGACGGGCAGTTGCACGACCTTCCGCCCCGGGTACAGGTCGCGAACGAGCGACGCGGCCCGGTCGTCCGCCGTGCGGTCGCCGAAGCGGGGCAGCACGACGGCGCCGTTGACCACGTAGTAGTTCACATAGCTGGCCAGGAAGCCGTCCCCGCGGCGACCGATGTCGACCGGCTCGGGCAGTTCGACGACCTCCAGTCGCCTGCCCCGCGCATCGACGGCCCCGTCCAGGGCTTCCGGGGACTCCTGAGCCGCCGGGGACGCCGGATTCGAGGACGAAGACCGGTCCGGTGTCGCGCATCGATATCTCGGGACCACGGGAGCGTGCGATGCCGGACCGGCCCACCCAGATCCTCGAAGCCGCCGCCCGGCTCATCGCGCGGCGCGGTGTGCGCGGGCTGCGCGTCGAGGAGCTGTCCGCGGAGGCCGGCGTCTCGACCGCGCTGATCTACTACCACTTCAAGGACCGCGCCGGATTGCTGCGCCGCACCCTGGAGTTCATCAGCCGGCGCGCGGTCCGCTACACCGACGCCGCGCTGGAGTCCTCCGACGATCCTCGCGTCCAGCTCACCGACATGCTGCTGCTGGAGCTTCAGGACATCGCGCAGGTCCGGGAGAACAGCGCGGCCTGGGGCGAGTTGCGCGCCACCGCGGTCTTCAACCCGGACCTCCGGGAGCCGCTGGCCGGCGCGACCCGCGCGTGGGTGGAGGACGTCGCACGCCTCGTGCACCAGGTGCGGTCGGCCGACCGTGGTGAGGCAGGCGCCGGGCCGGACGGGGCCGGGGCAGACGGGGGCGGGGCGGACGGAGCCGACGCCGCCGCGTACGCCGCGGCGGAACGACTGACCGGCCTGACCGAGGGCCTCAGCGAACGCTGGCTGAGCGGGACCACGACGCTGGACCGCGCGCACGAACTGATCCGCGGCGCCGTCGAGGTGGAGCTTCCGCGGACGGTTCGACGCCCGCGTCACCGGTAGCGGGCGCGCCCGATGGCGGCCGCGAGGGTCAGCGGAAGCGTCAGTACGGCGGCGACGAGGAAGAGGTGTCCGTACGCGTGGTGTCCTGCCGCGCTCGCCGTCAGGACACCGGCGAGCGCACTGCCGCCGTAGAGACTGACGCCGAACATCGCGACACCGGTGGCCCGTGCCGCCGGGGTCACGGCGGTGGCCCACGACTGGACGGTGGTGTGCAGGAACGACCAGCCGGTGCCCAGCAGCAACGCGGTGACCGCCAGGGCCGGCACGCCCCGGCTCACCGCCGCGAGACCGTAGGCCACGGCGGCCTGCACCCCGCCCGCCACGATCAACAGGACGGGACTCCACCGGCCCACCAGCTTCTTGACCAGCTGCGCGCACGCCATGGCCCCCACGCCGTACAGCGCCGACACCGCACCGGCGACGGGGGCCGGCACGCCCCGGCTCTCCAACGCCGGTGCCAGATACGTCAAGAAGCCCAGCAGCACGGCGCCTTCGAGCAGGGCGACACCCATGACGTACCACATCCACCGCGATCCGAGGACCACACGGAACGGGGCGAGCAGGGAGGCGCCGGCGGGCTGCCGTGCCGGTTCGGGAAGGTGGCGCAGGGCATGCCAGAGGTACCCGGCGAGCAGCGCCGGCAGCGCGAAGACCAGGCGCCAGCTGACGTAGTGCGCCAGGGCGCCGGCCGTGACCGTGCCCAGCGCGGTGCCCAGGGAGAAGGCGGTCATCAGGTCGGTGAGCGGGCGTTGGCGTCGTGCGGCGGGGACGACGTCGCCGATGTGGCTCAGGCAGGCGGGGATGCAGGCGGCGAAGCAGGCTCCGCAGAGGGCGCGGGCCGCGATCAGCAGTGCGGGGTTCGGGGCGAGCGCCGAGACCGCCGCGGCGAGGGAGCCGGCCGCGAGCGAGAGCCGCAGCACCCGGATCCGGCCCAGCCGGTCGCTGGCGAGGCCCCACACCGGCTGCGTCAGGCCGTAGGTGAGGTAGTAGGCGCCCGCCGCCAGCGCCACCGTCGACAGGTCGGTGCCGAGCCGCGCGGCGATGAGGACCAGCATCGGGGCGATGCAGAACCGGTCGAAGTTGCTGACCAGGCCGGCGATCCGCAGCAGACGGAGGGCGCGGACGGGCAGGTCGGACGTTTCGGGCGGGTCGAGTGTGGCAGACGGGTCGGGTTTTACGGACGAGTCGGCTGTAGCAGGCAAGTCAGGCGTTGCCGGCAGGTCGGGCGTTGCCGGCAGGTCGGGCGTCGCGGGCCCGGCGGAGGTACCGGGCGTCGGTGAGGGGGTGGACGACGTGGACGCGGATGTGTCGCGGAACACGGCGGGGTTGCTCCTTTCTGGGCGCCCGGCTGGATTCCCGGGCCCTGTTCAGCCCATCACCCGCGTCGTCCGCCGGTGCTCGTCAAACGATGACCATCACTCATACTTTGAGCAGCGAGGACGAGCACCAGCGGGAGGGAGACGGCGACGCGATGAGCGTCATGGAACCGCCGGTCGACGGAGCGCGCCCCACCCTGCCCCCCCGCCAGGAACTCGGCGCCTTCCTGCGCTCCCGCCGGGAGCGACTGTCTCCCGTCGAACTGGGTCTGCCGGTGGCCCCGCGGCGCCGCGCACCCGGGCTGCGGCGCGACGAGGTCGCCCAACGGGCCGGCATCAGCAGTTCCTGGTACGCATGGCTGGAACAGGGGCGGGTCCGTACGTCGGAACAGGTGCTGCGCGCGGTGGCACGGGCCCTGTGCCTGGACGGGGCGGAGACCGCGCACGTCCTGTCGTTCGTCGAGGACACCGCCGGGCCGTCCGGCCACCCGCCGGGCTGGGTCTCCCGGAACCTGTTGTCCCTGGTGGAGTCGGTGGCCCCGAACCCGGCCGTGGTCATCGACCCGCACTGGGACCTGCTGGCGTGGAACGCGGGCTATGCCGCGCTGCTCACCGACCCCGCTCGCCTTCCCCCGAAGCGGCGCAATCTGCCGTGGCTGGTGTTCCGTTGGCAGCCGGCGCGTGCCCTGCTCGCGGATTGGGAGGCCGAAGCGCGCGGGCTGCTGGGCCAGTTCCGCGCCAACGCCGCCCGCCACCCCGAGGACCGGCGGTACGCGGAGATCGCCGAGGAGATCACCCGGGACCCGGACGCGGCCCGTTGGTACAGGCGGCGGGAGACCGCCGTCTATCAGCCCGCGGTGCGGCACTTCCGCCACCCGAAGGTGGGTGACCTGCGCCTTCGTTATGTGAAGCTGGCGGCCCTGGACGAGCCGGGCCACCACTTCCTCTGCTATCTGCCCGACGACGCCACGGCCGAGGCCGGAGTGCGCAGGCTCACCGGGGACGGCTGACGGCTGACGGCTGACGGCTGACGGCTGACGGCTGACGGCCGCGGACGAACGGGACGGCCGGATGCGTTCCGCCCGTGCGGACGGAACGCTGCGTCCGCCTGTGTCCTAGGGAGCGTCCGGGGCAGCGCCCGATCGGCACGCCGGGTGCCCCCAGCCGTCCGGGTTCTTGGCGATCGGCTCACCCGCCGCGTACGAGCGGCCGCAGCGGCAGCGACCGGGGAACTTGGCGTTGAGGGTCCGCGACGACGTCGAGTTCGCCGAGTTGGTCGGCCTCGCCGCGCGGGTGGACGTGGCGGCGCCGCCCGCGGAACGGCGCCTGGACGACGCGGTCTTCGCCGCCGAGCCCGCGGTGCGGCGGCCCGCGCCACCGGCATCCGGTGACGCCGGTGGCTCCGGGGAGCCGAGCTGGCTGCCGGCGGCTGCCTGGGAGACCGCGGCCTGGCTCGCGGCACGGTCGGCGAGGTCGTTGAGCCGGTCGCCGTCCACCTGGTGCGCGGGGACGTACCGGAACTCCACGGCGCGGCCCGCCAGGAGCGCGTCGATGCGGACGACCAGGTCCTGATTGGCGACCGGCTTGCCCGCGGCCGTCTTCCACCCCTTGCGCTTCCAGCCGGGCAACCAGGTCGTGACGGCCTTCATGGCGTACTGGGAGTCCATCCGGATCTCGATCGGCACGGCAGGGTCGGTGGCCGCCAGCAGGCGTTCCAGTGCGGTGAGCTCCGCGACGTTGTTCGTGGCGGTGCCCAGGGGGCCGGCCTCCCAGCGGACGACGGTCTCCTGTGCGTCGGCGACGACCCAGGCCCAGCCGGCGGGCCCGGGGTTTCCCTTCGATGCGCCGTCACATGCGGCAATCACGCGTTCAGCCATGCGCGCGATCATGCCAGGCGGCGACGCGGGGGGCGAAGCCGCGCCCCGCAGCGCAAGGACGGGCGCGGGGAACGGCGGAAGGCGCGCGGCACGCGATCAGTTGCCGGCGGCCTTTTCGGGACGGAGCTCGCTCGGCCGGACGATCACGAAGCCCTCGCCGTCGAGCCGGAGCTGGACCGCCTCACCGGAGCCACCACGGAGCATCGAGCCCAGGCTCTGGGAGCGGTGCAGGGCGGTCTGGAGGCTGCTGCTCCAGCCCACCACGGCGTCGGTGTCGACGAACACCGGCGCCTGCGGGGCGACGGGAATGACGATGGGGTTGCCCTCGCACACGATGCCCAGCTTGCCCTGGCCCGTGAAGACGGAGTTGAAGAGCCCGCCGCCGACCATGCCGGCGCCCTTGACGACCTTGATCTCGTAGGAGAGGGACGGGTCGAAGCAGAGCACATTGCGGCCGTTGACGGATATCCCGTCACCGGGGGCGAGATCGACGATGAAGCAGTTGGCGGCCTCGTGCGCGAGCCACACCTCGCCGCGGCCCCGCACGGCCATCAGCGCCAGCCCCTCCCCCGTGACCGCACGCTTGAGGAACTTTCCGACGCCCTGCCCCTGCTTCTCGAACTGCAGCTCACCGCGGTAGGCCACCATGGCCCCCTGCCGCGCGTAACACTCGCCGTCCACCGCGTACTTTATGGACTTGGCGTTCTGGAGTGTCATGCCGGGCGCGGCGGCGGGTACGGCCATGTTCTCGGATGCGAAAAGCTCACTGTTCATGGCGAGCATCGTAGACGGCGGTGTGGTGCGGAACTCAGGCACCGGCCGCCACATGACGCGCCATCCGCGCCATCGCCTCCGCATTGCCCCGGAACAGCAGACCCTGCATGCCCATCGCCTCGGCCGCTTCGACGTTCTCCGCGACATCGTCGATGAAGAGACAGTCCTCAGGGTCGACCGCCAGCCGGGAGCAGGCCACCTCGAAGGCGCGCGGATCGGGCTTGCAGACCCCGATCTCGTGGGAGTAGACGATGTCGTCCACCAACTCACCGAAACGGTAGAGCGCCGCTTCGCGTTCCCGGGCGCCGACGAAGCTGTTGCTCAGGATCCCGAGCCGGCAGCGGGACCGCAGCCCCGCACATATCCGATCAATTCCCCATTGGCCGCCCCGAGGTACTGGTCCCAGAGATCGGCCATGAACGCATCCACCTCGACCGGCCCCAGCCCGAGTGCCTCGGCGACCCGTGCGCGGACCTCGCCTTCGGTGATCGCCCCGACGCTGCCCGCCCGCCAGACATCGCCCAGCCGCTCGTTCACGGCACCCGGCGGTGTACCCAGCCGCTGTTCCCACCTGCTGGCCCAGCCGGTGGCCGGAGTGATCTCCAGAACTCCACCGATGTCGAGAATGACGCACCGCACGCCCATCCTCCGCCTCCCCCGCGTTCCTCGCCCTCCCGCAGACGAACACCCAGGCCCGTCCCGCCGGCCGCTCCGGCCCCCTCACCCTGAGCCTTTCCCCAAGGACAAGGTCAAGGGCGAATCAGTGGGAGGTGAGCAGAAGGTGGGTAGAAGGTCAGTAGAAGAACAGCATCAGATCCTCCAGCGAACCGGGCCCCGTGAAGAACGCCTCGGCATCAGCCAAGTCCCGCTCGAATCCCGGGCATTGTTCGACGAGCGCCTCCTCGAAGCTCTGCTCCGAAGGCACCCCGCTCTCGCGCACCGCGGTATGGCGCATCCGCGCGACGTCCCGCATGCATTCCTGCCACCGCTCGCCCTGTTCCGCGAGCGCGTAGACACCCGACAGCAGATGCGCCATGCCCACCGGCCGGGTGCCGGCCGAGGGGTCCCGCCCGACGACCGGCAGCAGCTCCCACCCACCGGCCCTCGCCGCCAGGCGCAGCACACCGGCCCAGTTGCTGATGCGCCCGACGCGTGTGTGCACGGGGTCCTGGGTGTGCGGGGGCAGATGTCCTCCGTGCAAGGCGTTGGTCGACGCCACCACGTCGGCCAGCACCTGCCGCTCCATCGCGTCGAGTACCCACTCGCCCTCCTGCTGGGCATCGACGGCGCTGGAGAGCCATGCCCACGCGGCGGCCGAACGGGCGGCGTACTCACCAGGGTTGTCACTCCGGGGCCGGAAGTCGTCGCGCATGTCGTGTCGTTCCTCGTCTTGGCCGGCCGTACCGGTTTTCCGGGGGCATCGAACGTCACAGTCTCCACGTCGAGCGGAGACGAGGCGAGGCGAGGCAGGGCGAGGCGTCACGAGGCGACGCGAGCGTCCGGGATCAGCGCTGCCGTCTGCGCTTCGCACGGGAGACCGTCAACGCGCGTCCGACGGATCACCGGGACGCCTGATCTTCGTGCCCCGCGTCTCTGGAGCGGGAGTCACCGGGGCAAGAACGTTTCTGTATGTGTTCGTCGCCAGTAAAGGAGACCGATCGATGGCTCACCGGATCCAGAGTGCCCTCATCACCGCCGGCGCCTGCGCAGTCGTCCTGGGTGGGGCCGGTCTGGCCACTGCCGACAGCGGCGCCCAGGGCGCATCGCTCCATTCGCCCGGTGCCCTGTCCGGCAACACCGTCCAAGTCCCCGTCCACACGCCGGTGAACGTCTGCGGCAATACGCTCAGCATCGTCGGTGTGCTCAACCCCGCCTTCGGCAACATCTGCGTCAACGGCTGACGAGGTCGGTCCGGCGCACGACCCTCCCGGGGTGGGTAGCCCACCCCACGGGCGCCGACAGAAACGGAACGGGCCCTCGGATTCCCCCACCGAGGGCCCGTTTCCACTGAGCCCGCATCCCGAACAGGCCCCGGGTCTCCCGGCAGGCCGGGGTGGCAGACAGGTGGGCACCCCACCCGGACAGAACGCGGGCGTACGGATACGGATCGCGAGGGAACCGAGAGGGGAACGGGGCGTTCACATCAAGATCACCGAGACGAGCACGGGTGGACGTACCGGCCGGTAGGCGAGCGCCAGAGGCCGGGGCACACCGTCCATGCGGCGCCGTCCCGAACCCCGCGAGCGGGGAGAGCGAGCCCCTGACCACGGGTGACACCGCAGTCACCGGATCAGCCCCCGGCCGTGTTCTTGAAAAGGAGAGATAAGTCGCCCACAGCCCTAGGCAGGGGGCTCCTCGCGTAGCACGATCGAATGTGAAGGGCGAGATCCTCATCTCCCGAACGCGCTGTCCCCCGCGCCGCGCCCCACACGCCCCGTAGCCCCCAGATCGTCTGCGAGACTCCCCCACCACGAGCGCACCGGCGCCGGGTACGACACCGCGGCCCCACGACGCGCCGGTGTGGGAAGCGACACCTCATGAAACTGCTCGCCGGGCAACGGTCGGGTACACACGCCCGGTCCGATGCCCTCCACTCCACCCAGCTCGGCGCCGATCTCGGTCTGCTCCTGCTACGCCTGTCGGTAGGAGTGATCACGGCCGGCCACGGCGCCCAGAAACTCTTCGGCCTCTTCGGCGGCCAGGGGCTCGCCGAGACCGGCAAAGGCTTCGCGGCCCTCGGCTACCGCCCCGGCGAGTTCTTCGCCGGACTCGCCGGCACCTCGGAGCTCCTCGGCGGCCTCGGCCTCGCGGTGGGGTTCCTCACGCCTCTCGCCTCGGCCGCCCTGATCGGTGTCATGATCAACGCCATGGTCCTCGGCGCATCGGGCGGCCTCTGGGCCCAGAACGGCGGTATCGAATATCCCCTCACCATCGCGGTCGTCGCGCTCGCGGTCGCCGCCATCGGCCCCGGCCAGTTCGCCCTCGACCGACCCTTCCGGTGGCGGGACGGCGGGTTGATCTGGGGGGCGCTCGCCCTGGGTCTGGGCGGCCTCGGATCCATGGTCATACTGCTCCTGTGAGCCATGTCCACGGTGTCGGCCACCCGTGGGCAGCCTGAAATTGCCGTGCGAAGCACCGGTCGCCGAGTTAGCGTCAGCGACCATGGCTTCTCTCCGTGAACGCCCTCCGTACGACGCCGACGAGCGGACCCAGCTGGTCGGCTGGCTTGAAATGCAGCGCGCCATCATCCGGTGGAAATGCGAGGGGTTGTCGGAGGCGGATGCCCAGCGTTCCGTTCTGCCGGACTCGCCCCTGATGACGCCGGCGGGCCTGGTTTCCCACATGCGCTGGGTCGAGCACTGCTGGTTCGAGATCCTCTTCCTGGGCCGGCCGGCCGTGGGCCCGCAGTTCGACGACGGGCCCGAGGACGCCGACATGATGGTCGAAGGGGTTCCGCTCGCCCAGCTCCTCCAGGAGTACGACCGGCAATGCGCGGTGTCGAACGAGATCATCGCGGCCCATTCGCTGGACGACGCCGGAAAGCACCCGGATTTCCGTGCCTCCGCCGCGACGCTGCGATGGATGCTCCTCCACATGATCGAGGAAACGGCCCGGCATGCCGGCCATTTGGACACCATCCGGGAACTGATCGACGGCAACAAGGGCTACTACTGACCGCCCTGGTTCGGGGAGACGTCAGCTCCGTTCAGTTGCCCGGAGCCGTGCCGAACCGTATCTGCCGCAGGAACGTCGCATTGTCCGGCGTGTGTCGGACCTTCTCCAGCAGCGCCTGCACATTCGCCGCCTCGTCGCCGACCTGGAGGGCCCGGCGCAGCTGCCGGACAGCCGTCAACTCGCCTGCCGGAAGCATCAGTTCCTCGCGTCGGGTGCCGGACATCGTGATGTTCACCGCCGGGTAGAGCCGCTTGCCGGCGAGCACGCGGTCCAGGCGCAGCTCCATGTTGCCGGTGCTCTTCAACTCCTCGAAGAAGTAGTCGTCGGCCCGAGAGCCGGTGTCCACCAAGGCCGTGGCGAGGATCGTCAGCGAGCCGCCCTCCTCCGCGCAGCGGGCCGCACCGAAGAGCCGTTTGGGGCCGTACAGCGCGGTGGCGTCGACGCCCCCACTCAGGGTTCGGCCGCCCACCGCGGCGGCGTTGTTGTGCGCTCGGCACAGTCGGGTCAGGGAATCCAGGAGGATGACGACGTCCTGCCCCTGTTCCACCAACCTCTTCGCGCGTTCCACAGCCAGTTCGGCAAGGGCGATGTGCTCCCTCGGGGACCGGTCGAAGGTGGAGGCGAACACCTCGCCCCGTACGTGACGACGCACTTCGGTGACCTCCTCGGGCCGTTCGTCGACGAGGACGACCATCAGCCGGCATTCCGGGTGGTTTTCGGCGAATGCGGCGGCGAGTTGTTGCAGCAGTACGGTCTTCCCCGTTTTGGGCGGGGCGACGATCAGGCCGCGCTGTCCCTTTCCGATCGGAGCGATCAGGTCGACGATGCGCGGCGTCAGTCCACCCCGTGCGCTTTCGAGCCGCAGACGGTGCCGCGGGTGCAGTGGAGTCAGGTCGCGGAAGTGCGGACGGTCACGCAATGCCTCCGGCGGACGGCCGTTGACCGACGCGACGTCGGTGAGGGTACCCGGCCGGCTGGACGTCCCCACGACGAAGTCGCCCTTGCGCAGGCCCCTTTGGCGGATCAGCGCGAGGGGGACGCGGACGTCCTGGGGCGAGGCGAGGCATCCGTGCGCGCGGAGCACACCGTTCTCCTGCTGCCCTCGGGGAACGTCGAGGATTCCGGCCGTAGTGGCGGTCGTCGACGTGGCCGTGGTCGTGTTCGTGTTCGTGCTGGTCGTGGTGGTCGTCGTGGCTGGGGCAGTGGCAATGACCCTGTTTGTGCGGGTGGTTGTGTCGGTGATGGTCATCGATGTCCTCGGGAATCTGTCCGTGCGTCCATGGCTGGCAGTGGTGAGGTGAAGCCGGCAGAGCTGCGAGGGGCGGTCACTGCACGCCCTCGGTGAGCGGGCCGCACAGAGGGCCCGCGGCCGGCGAGAGAGGAAAGCGGTCGCGGTGGGTCCGGGTGCGCAAGAGGCTTACGCGGTGGACTCGCGAGGTGAGGAAGAGCCGCACGCAGGGGTGCGGTCGGGCACCGGCGCCGGAAATACGGCGAACACAAGTGCGCTTCGATCGCACTGTACCACTCGGCGCGGACCATCCGGCACCCCGCAGACCACCCGGCACCCCGCAGACCATCGGGCACGCCGTGGACCGCCCGTATGCTGAGGTCCGATGTTCACTCCCCAGGGCCCCACACTCCGTGAGCTCGCCGTCCAGGCGCTGTCGTCCGTCGAGCACGGCTATGACCTGCTCGCCCCGAAGTTCGACCACACGCCGTTCCGTACGCCGGAGTCGGTGCTGACTCCGGTGTCACGCGCATTGCGACGGCTCGGCCCGTTCGGCAGCGGCCTCGACCTGTGCTGCGGTACGGGCGCGGGCATGGACGTACTGCGGCAGGTGTGCCGGGACCGGGTGACCGGCGTCGACATCAGCGCGGGGATGCTGGCGGTGGGCCGGGACCGTGAACCGGTGGCCCCGGACGGACCGCAGGTGGAGTGGGTGCGGGCGGATGCGCGGGCGCTGCCGTTCGGGCCGGTCTTCGACCTCGTCGCGAGTTTCGGCGCGTTCGGGCACTTCCTCCCCAGGGAGCGGCCGGGGCTGTTCGCCCAGGTCCACTCGGTGCTGCGGCCCGGCGGCCGGTTCGTCTTCCCGATCGGTGCGCCTCCCCGACCGGGGTCGCCCACGTATTGGACGCTGTTCGCCTTCGACGCGGCGATGCGGGTCCGCAATGCGCTGTGGCACCCGCCCTTCGTCATGTACTACCGGGTGTTCCGCCTCGCCGAGGTTCGTGCCGAGCTGGTCCGGACCGGGTTCGAGGTGCGGTTGCTCGCACTGCCCGAGCTCGGCCGGCGGTCCGACGGCAGCCCTCGGGGCCGGTTGGTGGTGGCCACTCGGGCCCGGTGAACGGAGTCGGTTCACGGAGCGGACGACGGGGCGGGCGACGGGCCGCCGAGCGTGGCGGCAGGCGCGGAGGGCGGAAGAAGAGGAAGAGGAAGGAGGGGGCGGAGGAGCACATGGACATCACGGTCCAGTGGATACGGACGTCCTGGACGAAGCGGTCCCGCGGGGGGGGTGCCCTTATGGGTTTGGTCAAGCAGGGACGGCTGGTCGTGACTCGTAGAAGGTGCCGTCTCTGAGCATGGCGAAGAGCACGTCGACGC
>NZ_JBEZIX010000031.1:0-121416 GCF_040651315.1 Streptomyces sp. NPDC048506 | reverse complement strand
CTCCGGGTCCGGCAGGGCCGGCGGCTGGTGGTGCGAGGGCTGCCAGCTGATCGTGAACGCGATCCGCTCGCCCGGCGAGACGGTGAAGTCGGAGAACGTCGTCAGGTCCTTGCCGTAGGTCTCCGCATCGGTGTCCAGCCACACCGAGTCGGGGCCGGCGACCGCGACGGTCCGGCCGTCGATCTTGTGCACCCAGGGGACCACCCAGCCGTACGCGAACCGCATCCGCAGCTCCGAACGCATCGGGACGCGCCCGCTGACGCCCTCCACGACGCGGATCACCTGCGGCGCGCCGTCACGCGGCGGCATGAAGTCGATCACCCGGACGGTACCGCGCGGAGTGTCCCACTCGGATTCCAGGACGAGTGAATCGCCCCGGTAGCGCCGGCGGTCGGCCGGCTGCGGCCCGGAGCCGCCCGCCGGCCCGATCCGCCAGAAACCGTGCTCCTCTGTGCCCAGCAGCCCTGCAAAGACCGCCGGCGAGTCGAAGCGGGGCAGGCACAGCCAGTCGACCGTCCCGTCCCTGCACACTAGAGCGGCGGTTTGCATATCGCCGATAAGGGCGTAGTCCTCGATGCGCCCGGCCACGTGCGTCTCCCGTCGAACTGGAGTCACGCCCCCCATGGGACGTTGTGAATCGGTCCGTCCTGCCCATGAAACGTCGCCGAGCAGCGGGACCGGAAATCGGGCGGGGGTGGTGCCTTCCCGGACGGCTCGTTGCGAGTGTCCGAGCAGGATACGACGCACGCGGGTGATCCGCGCGACGCTCGCGACGACTGAAGTGCTCCGAACGGGTGGCCTCCGTCACGTGACACTGTCACGCCGAGCCGTCACGCACGGTCACGGCGGAGCTGCCGTGCAAGCTTCCGGTGTGTGGCCGGGAGCGACCATGCCCCGGCGCTGATAGCCTGGTACCCCGTGGACCGGTGGGACCCAGCAGTAGTCACGGCACCCCCGAACCGCAGCGACGGCACCCCTGACAACCGGGACGGCGCCTCGCACCTCTCCACCTCGCGACCACGGGAGCCCCCTCTTGGCCATGCCGCCCAAATCCTCGACGACCAAGCACCTCTTCGTCACCGGGGGCGTCGCCTCCTCGCTCGGCAAGGGGCTCACCGCCTCCAGCCTGGGTGCCCTCCTGAAGGCGCGGGGCCTGCGGGTCACGATGCAGAAGCTCGACCCGTACCTGAACGTCGACCCGGGAACGATGAACCCGTTCCAGCACGGCGAGGTCTTCGTCACCAACGACGGAGCCGAGACCGACCTGGACATCGGCCACTACGAGCGGTTCCTCGACGTCGACCTCGACGGCTCGGCGAACGTCACCACCGGCCAGGTCTACAACACCGTGATCGCCAAGGAGCGCCGCGGTGAGTACCTCGGCGACACGGTGCAGGTCATCCCGCACATCACCAACGAGATCAAGCACCGCATCCGGCGGATGGCGACCGAGGACGTCGACGTCGTGATCACCGAGGTCGGTGGCACCGTCGGTGACATCGAGTCGCTGCCGTTCCTGGAGACCGTCCGCCAGGTCCGCCACGAGGTGGGCCGGGACAACGTCTTCGTCGTGCACATCTCGCTGCTCCCCTACATCGGCCCGTCCGGTGAGCTGAAGACCAAGCCGACCCAGCACTCGGTCGCCGCGCTCCGCAACATCGGTATCCAGCCGGACGCGATCGTGCTGCGCGCCGACCGCGAGGTGCCCACCGCCATCAAGCGCAAGATCTCGCTGATGTGCGACGTCGACGAGGCCGCGGTGGTCGCCGCCATCGACGCCCCCTCGATCTACGACATCCCCAAGGTCCTGCACGCCGAGGGCCTGGACGCCTATGTCGTGCGCAAGCTGGACCTGCCGTTCCGCGACGTGGACTGGACCCAGTGGGCGGATCTGCTGGACCGCGTCCACAACCCCGACCACGAGGTCAAGATCGCGCTGGTCGGCAAGTACATCGACCTGCCCGACGCCTACCTGTCGGTCACCGAGGCGCTGCGGGCCGGCGGTTTCGCGAACAAGACCCGGGTGAAGCTCAAGTGGGTCACCTCCGACGACTGCAAGACCCCGGCCGGCGCCGCCGCCCAGCTCTCCGACTGCGACGCGATCTGCATCCCCGGTGGCTTCGGCGACCGCGGTGTGGACGGCAAGGTCGGCGCGATCACCTACGCCCGGGAGAACAAGGTCCCGCTGCTGGGCCTGTGCCTGGGCCTCCAGTGCGTGGTCATCGAGGCGGCCCGCAACCTGGCCGGCATCGAGGGCGCCAACTCCACCGAGTTCGACCCGGCCGCCGCCCACCCGGTCATCTCCACGATGGCCGAGCAGCTGGACATCGTCGCAGGTGAGGGCGATATGGGCGGCACGATGCGGCTGGGCATGTACCCCGCCAAGCTCGCCGAGGGCTCCATCGTCCGTGAGGTCTACGGCGACCAGGCCTACGTCGAGGAGCGCCACCGCCACCGCTACGAGGTCAACAACTCCTACCGCGGTGAGCTGGAGAAGAAGGCCGGGCTCCAGTTCTCCGGCACCTCCCCGGACAACAAGCTCGTGGAGTACGTCGAGTACCCGCGCGAGACCCACCCCTACCTCGTCGCCACCCAGGCCCACCCGGAGCTGCGCTCCCGCCCGACCCGCCCGCACCCGCTCTTCGCCGGGCTGGTGAAGGCGGCCGTGCAGCGGCAGGAATCGGCGCGTAAGAAGGGCGCCACGACGGGTGCTGCCGCGGCGGGTTCCGCCAAGGCGGGCTCGGCGAAGTAGGCCGCACCACGCCGGATACGGTTGCCGGGGTACGGACTCGTTCTGCGAGCCGTGCCCCGGTTTCTGCGTCGGTCGACGCTCATGCACACACAGGGAGGACGTCGCGCCATGGCGATCAAGGACACCCCGGAGGAGTGGACGGTCACCGCGACCACGACGCCGTTCACCGGGAACAAGACCAGCGTGCGCACCGACGAGGTGGTGATGCCGGACGGCGCCACCGTCACCCGGGACTACCAGGTCCACCCGGGTTCCGTGGCGGTGCTCGCACTGGACGCCGAGGGCCGGGTGCTGGTGCTGCGGCAGTACCGCCACCCCGTGCGCCAGAAGCTCTGGGAGATCCCCGCCGGGCTGCTGGACGTCCCCGGTGAGAACCCGCTGCACGCCGCGCAGCGCGAGCTGTACGAGGAGGCGCACGTCAAGGCCGAGGACTGGCGGGTGCTGACCGACGTCTACACCACGCCGGGCGGCTGCGACGAGGCGGTGCGGATCTTCCTGGCCCGTGAGCTGTCCGAGGCCGAGGGGGAGCGGTTCGAGGTCTCCGAGGAGGAGGCCGACATGGAGCTGGCCCGGGTCGAGCAGGACGAGCTGGTGCGCGGCGTGCTCGCCGGTGAACTGCACAACAACTGCCTGGTGGTGGGTGTGCTGGCGCTCACCGCGGCGCAGCGCGGCGACGGCCTGGACGCGCTGCGGCCGGCCGATGCGCCCTGGCCGGCCCGCCCCTTCCAGGCCTGACCGCCGGCTTTCGCCGCGGCCCGCCACGGTACCGGTCGGACGGTCCGCCGATCCGATCGAGTGATCCAACCGCCGTGCTCCGTACGGGACGTGACGGGCCGTGAACTACGCTCGACGGCGATCCCGTACGCACTCGCGGCGGGCTCGTGCGGGCAGCTGGACGGGAGCGTGACCGGTGACGGACCAGGCGGTGGGCGGGGGGCATCTCCCGCCCGGGACGGTGGACGTGCCCGCCCCGGCGGCGCCCGGTCGGCGGGCACCGGGCTCCGGCGCGGACGGTGCCGCCGCCCGCCCGGTCACCGCCGGTTTCGCCGGACGCCGCCGTGAGATCAAGGAGCTGCACGCCGACATCGCCCGAGCCGGCCTGGACACCCTCTCCGGCCGCAAGGGCGCCCGCAGCCGGGTGCTGCTGATCGCCGGCCGACCCGGCTCCGGCCGCACCGTCCTGGCCGAGGAGCTGCTGCGCCAGCTGGCCGGCAGCTACCCGGACGGGGTGCTGCGGGCCGCGCTGACCGGGCCCGGCGGTGAGCCGGCCGACACCGGCCGCACCGCCCGCGGTCTGCTGGCCGCCCTGGGCGAACGGGTGCCGCCGGGAGCCGGTGAGGACGAGGCGGCCGAGCGGCTGCGCGCCGCGCTCGCCGGGCGCCGCGCCCTGCTCTTCCTGGACGACGCCCCGGGCGCGGACGCGGTCGAACCGCTGCTCCCGGACGCCCCCGACTGCCTGGTCGTGGTGGTCTCCCAGGGCCCGCTGACCGGCATCCCGGACGTCCGGCCGTGCGTCCTGGGCGGCCTGGACGGCCCGGCCTGCGTCGAGATCCTCAGCCGCTACGCGGGGCCGACCCGGATCACCGTCGATCCGCGGACCGCCGACAGCGTCGCCGAGGAGTGCGGCGGGCAGCCGGCCGCGCTGATCCTGGCCGGCGCCTGGCTCGCCGCCCGGCCCAAGTCCTCGGTCGCCGATCTGCGTCAGGCGCTGCAAGCCGTCCCGCTCCCCGCGGACCTGCCCAGCGGCGCCCGCCCGCTGTTCCGCGCCTTCCACCTCGCCCATGCGGCGCTGCCGCCGCTCGCCGCCCGGATACTGCGGCTGATCACCCTGGCCCCGGCCGGCCTCGTGGACGCGCAGCTCGCCTCCGCGCTGGCCGGCTGTTCGGTGGCCGCGGCCGCCACGGCGCTGGACGACTTCACCGCGCTCGGCCTGCTGCGGTCGGTGGCCGTCGAGGACGGGGCGGGCCCCGGCGTCCGGCTGCCCGACGCCGCGCTGTACCCCCAGTACCGCGTCCCCGGCTGCCTCGCCCCGCTCGCCGGCGAGCTGCTCCAGGAGCACGAGCGGTCGGCCGACCTCCAGCTGGCCCGGGCCCGGATGCTGGAGCGCACCGTGCGGCTGCTCCAGTCGTGCCGGGCGATGGGCGAGCCGGCCGACTCGCCCGCCCGGCGGAAGGTCGCCGGACTGCCGCGTTCGCTGCGCTTCTGCTCCCGGGCCGCCGCCGCGTACTGGCTGCGGACCCGGCGCGGCGCGCTGCTCGACGCCGCCGCCGTCGCGGTGGCGGACGGCGAACTCGACACCCTGGACCGGCGGTTGATGTCCGCCCTGACCCGGACGCTGCTGGTGCACGAGGGCGCCGCGGCCGCCGCGCCGGACCTCTACGGGCTGCACGGACTCCTCCTCAAGGTGGCCGAACGGCGCGGACTGTCGCGGGAGAGGGCCGCCGCCCTGCTGAACCTCGCGGACCTGGACGTCCAGGCCGGGCGGACCGCGCAGGCGGCCACCCGGTACCGGGGCGCGCTGGAGGCGGCCCGCGCGGTCAAGGACCCGGTGGCCACCGGCCGGGCGCTGGAGTCGCTGGGCGCCACCTACGCCGAGCTGGGCGACTGGCAGCGGGCCGCCGACTGGTACGGGCGGGCGCTGGAGCTGCGGCTGGCCCGTGGGGAGCGGGCGGACGCGGCGCGGCTGCACGGTCGGATCGGCGCGGCACAGGCCGGTGCGGGCCGCTGGGAGGGGGCGCTGAAGGAGTGGCGGGCGGCGGCCAGGACGTACCGCAGGCTCGGCGACCCGGCCGGCCAGGCCCGGGCGGCGGGCGAGGTGGCCCGGGTCCAGGAGTGTGCGGGACGGCCCGAGGAGGCCCTGCGGACCTGCCTGGAGGCCCTCGACGTGGCCCGGAAGGCGGAGGACGGACGGCTGCAAGCGGAGCTCCAACTGCGGATTGCGGACACCCTCGAACGGCTCGGCGACCCAGCAGCGGCACGGCTGCACCGTGACGTGGGGGAACGCCTCCTCGAAGATCACTCCGACTGACCTACGAAATCGATGGTGGGTCTGGCAGAAATTAATGCTTTGCAAGGCTAGACAAGAACGGGTCCTTCAATAGACTGGCTGGGCCGCGTACGGCGCGGTCAGTTCCGTCATGCATCGCATGAGGGGATAATTCCTCCTGCACCCTCTCTTTCAAGGACCGTGATCGACGTGAAGGTCGGCATCCCCCGCGAGGTCAAGAACAACGAGTTCCGCGTGGCCATCACGCCCGCCGGAGTCAACGAACTCGTCCGCCACGGACACCAGGTCTTCATCGAGAAGGACGCCGGTCTCGGCTCGTCCATCACGAACGAGGAGTACGTCTCCGCCGGTGCCACCATCCTGGACACCGCTGACGAGGTCTGGGGCACCGCTGACCTGCTGCTCAAGGTCAAGGAGCCGATTGCCGAGGAGTACCACCGCCTCCGCAAGGACCAGACGCTCTTCACCTACCTGCACCTGGCCGCCTCCAAGGAGTGCACCGACGCGCTCCTGGCGTCCGGCACCACCGCCATCGCCTACGAGACCGTCGAGACGGCCGGCCGCGCGCTGCCGCTGCTCGCCCCGATGTCCGAGGTCGCGGGCCGGATCGCCCCGCAGGTCGGCGCGTACCACCTGATGCGTCAGGCCGGCGGCCGGGGTGTGCTGCCCGGTGGCGTCCCCGGTGTCGCCGCGGGCAAGGCCGTCGTCATCGGCGGCGGCGTCTCCGGCTGGAACGCGGTGCAGATCGCCGTGGGGCTCGGCTTCCACGTCACCCTGCTCGACAGGGACATCAACAAGCTCCGCGAGGCCGACAAGATCTTCGGCACCAAGGTGCAGACGATCGTCTCCAACGCCTACGAGCTGGAGAAGGCCGTCGTCGAGGCCGACCTCGTCGTCGGTGCCGTCCTGATCCCCGGTGCCAAGGCCCCCAAGCTGGTCACCAACGAGCTCGTCGCCAAGATGAAGCCCGGAAGTGTCCTTGTCGACATCGCCATCGACCAGGGCGGCTGCTTCGAGGACTCCCGTCCCACCACGCACGCCGAGCCGACCTTCGAGGTCCACAACTCGGTCTTCTACTGCGTCGCCAACATGCCCGGCGCGGTGCCGAACACCTCCACCTACGCGCTCACCAACGCCACGCTGCCCTACATCGTGGAGCTGGCGAACCGCGGCTGGGTCGAGGCGCTGCGCCGTGACCCGGCGCTGGCGAAGGGCCTGAACACGCACGACGGCAAGGTCGTCTACCCGTCCGTCGCCGAGGCCCACGGCCTGGAGTGCGTCGAACTGCGCACCCTCCTCGGCTGAGGCGTCAACGAGCGGCGTCAACGCTGCACATCCGGCCGGGCCTTGGCAACAGGGCCCGGCCGGTCGCGTGTGCGACCCCTGGTGCGCGCCGTTCCGGAACGCCGTCTCTCAACTCGCCGTGAACGTAACCCTTTAACCGATTCGTGTCCCCCCGAAACAACGCGGCGATGTGTCCTGCGCTCTTGACATCCAGGGGTCCGGTTACCGACACATCGTGCCGGGTCCGGTGGATTGTGTTGCTGCGGACGCCCGACACGCCATAGAGTCGCCAACCGTCGGCATGGTGCCACGCTGACCTATCGATAAAGTTTCCTGGTCACGTCCAAGGAGGTAAGACGACTTGTGAATGAGTCGACATTTTCTCCCGGAGGCGGTCACCCAGGAGCGATTGCACGGGGCCAGGGCCCCTCGGGGCTAGAGGCTGTCGGCTCCGTCGCGGTCCGCACCTTCGCAACGCACCAGAGCATTTCCTCGACAGCCCACCAGAGTATGGACGGCCATCACGTGAACGCCATGGCCGGCGACCGGGGCAGTGGAGAACCCGCCCGTCTCGCCGACTACGACGACCTGCCCGAGGGGCACTTCTACGATCCGGATGCGGAGTACGAGCCGGACCCCGAGTACGCCGCGACGCTCGCGCCGGACGCCGCGCGCCAGCGCCGCGAACGCGTCGGCCCGACCGGACGCCCGCTCCCTTACTTCCCCATTCCGGGACCGCTGTCGGAGCACGGCCCGGCCAAGATCATTGCGATGTGCAACCAGAAGGGCGGGGTCGGCAAGACCACCTCGACCATCAACCTGGGTGCGGCACTCGCCGAATACGGACGACGGGTGCTGCTCGTCGACTTCGACCCGCAGGGCGCCCTGTCGGTCGGGCTCGGCGTCAACCCCATGGAGCTCGACCTGACGGTCTACAACCTGCTCATGGAGCGGGGCATGTCGGCCGACGAGGTGCTCCTGAAGACCGCGGTCCCCAACATGGACCTGCTGCCCAGCAATATCGACTTGTCGGCGGCAGAGGTGCAGTTGGTCAGCGAGGTCGCCCGCGAGTCGACCCTCCAGCGCGCCCTGAAGCCGCTGCTGGCCGACTACGACTACATCGTCATCGACTGCCAGCCGTCCCTCGGCCTGCTCACGGTCAACGCCCTGACGGCGGCTCACAAGGTCATCGTGCCGCTGGAGTGCGAGTTCTTCGCGCTGCGCGGCGTCGCGCTGCTGACCGAGACGATCGAGAAAGTCCAGGAGCGGCTCAACCCCGACCTGGAGCTGGACGGCATCCTGGCGACGATGTACGACTCTCGTACCGTGCACAGCCGTGAAGTGCTGGCGCGCGTCGTGGAGGCCTTCGACGACCACGTCTACCACACCGTCATCGGCCGTACGGTCCGCTTCCCGGAGACCACCGTCGCGGGCGAGCCGATCACCACGTACGCCTCCAACTCCGTCGGTGCCGCCGCCTATCGCCAGCTCGCCAGGGAGGTGCTCGCCCGGTGTCACGCCGAGTGAGTCTGCCGGGAGCCGACGAACTGTTCCGCACCACCGGGGGAGTGGGCCTTCAGCCCTCCAGCCCCCGTCGCGCGACGAACGGTTCGGCGGCCGCGGCCGGCGAGGCTCCGCGGGTGCCCGCGCCGGGCGGTGAGCCCGATCCGGACCCGGAGGCTCCGGAGGCGACCGCCGTCGCCCGGCAACGGCGACCGGGCGGCGGCCCGGACACCCCGGCGGCGGCCGGAGACGGCGGACCGGCCACGCCGCCCCGGGTGCCCGCGGTCACGGCGCCGGCCGAGCACGGCGGGCGCGAGCAGGACGGCGACGGCGGCAAGGCCGCTCGCGCAGAACCCGCCAAGGCCGCGTCGGAGGCCGCCGCGACCACCGCGCAGGTGGGCGGCCAGGGCCGCCGCCGTGGCGCGCGCGGCGCCAACCGCCGCCCCAGCGGCCGGGAACGACACGACGAGAAGATCACCGTCTATGTCTCCGCCGAGGAGCTCATGGACCTGGAGCACGCGCGCCTGGTGCTGCGCGGCGAACACGGCCTGGCGGTCGACCGCGGCCGGATCGTCCGCGAGGCGGTCGCGGTCGTCCTCGCCGACCTGGAGTCGCGCGGTGACGCCAGCATCCTCGTACGGCGCCTGCGCGGGCGCTGAGCCCCTGTCGCACCGCCGCGCGGCCTGGAGCGTCTCCCGGGCGCGTACGGGATAGCCTGCTTCTTCGGCGGGTGTTCCGCCCGTGACCAGCCCGTCGCCCCCGGCACGGGACCGCAGCACCCTGGACCGCGATGCCGACGACCAACGACGACGCCCCCGCGCCCCGCGCCCGTAGACGACTCGGGCGCGGGCCGGGCGCGGGGACGGCGGAACCGGCGGCGCCGGCGACGGCGCTGCCGGAGGCTCCGATGGAGCCGGTCGAGCCCGCTGGGCCCGAGGCGGCGGACCGACCGCAGACCACCGAAGTGCCCCCGATCGCCGAAGCGCCCCCGACGGCGGACGAGTCCCCGATCGCCGAAGCGCCCCCGACGGCGGACGAGTCCCCGATCGCCGAAGCGCCTCCGACCGTCGATACGCCGCCGGCCACCGGCGAGGCCCTGGTGGTGGACGACGGCCCCGCGGAGGCCTCCCGGGAAGGCGGCGACGGAAAGTTCACCCTCCGCCTCGACAACTTCGAGGGGCCCTTCGACCTGCTGCTCCAGTTGATCTCCAAGCACAAGCTGGACGTCACCGAAGTCGCGCTGTCCAAGGTGACCGACGAATTCATGGCTCACATCCGGGCCATGGGGCCGGACTGGGACCTGGACCAGACCACCGAGTTCCTGGTCGTCGCGGCAACGCTGCTGGACCTGAAGGCGGCTCGACTGCTGCCCGCGGCGGAGGTGGAGGACGAGGCGGACCTCGCCCTCCTGGAGGCCCGCGATCTGCTCTTCGCCCGGCTGCTCCAGTACCGCGCCTACAAGCGCATCGCGGACATCTTCAGCGACCGGCTGGCCGCGGAGGCGCGGCGCTACCCCCGTACCGTCGGGCTGGAGCCGCACCACGCCGAGCTGCTGCCCGAGGTCGTCATCACCATGGGGGCGGAGGGCTTCGCCGGACTCGCGGTGAAGGCGATGCAGCCCAAGGCCAGGCCACAGGTCTACGTCGACCACATCCACGCCCCGTTGGTGAGCGTGCGGGAGCAGGCCGAGGTGGTGATGGCACGGCTGCGGGAGGCGGGCCGGAGCACCTTCCAGGAGCTGGTCGCGGACGCCCCGGACACCCTCACCGTCGTGGCGCGCTTCCTGGCCCTCCTGGAGCTCTACCGGGAGCGGGTGGTGGCACTGGACCAGGAGGAGGCTCTCGGCGCGCTGACGGTCCACTGGACGGGCGCGGCGGGGGCGGAACCGGTGGTGACGGACGAGTTCGACCAGGAGCCGGGGGAGCGGGCCGCCGCCGGGGCGGAACAGGGCGAGCGAGCTGAAGAGGAGCAGGGATGAACGGCGCGGCCGGTGGCGGGACGCAGGGGACCGCCGAGAGCGGTGGCACCGCCGAGGCGTACGACATCACGGAGGCCGGCGCGGACGGCGGCGGCCCGGGGGAGCGCCCCGAGGCGCCGGCCGGGGCGCTGGGCGTCGCCGAGCTGGAGCTGAAGCCCGCGCTGGAGGCCGTCCTCATGGTCGTCGACGAGCCGGCGACCGAGGAGCACCTGGCCAGGGTGTTGCAGCGGCCCCGGCGCGCGGTCGCGCTGGCCTTGCGCGAGCTGTCCGACGACTACACGCGCCAGGGCCGCGGTTTCGACCTTCGTCTGGTGGCCGGCGGCTGGCGCTTCTTCTCCCGCGCCGCCTACGCGGACGCGGTGGAGGGCTTCGTCCTGGACGGCCAGCAGGCCCGGCTCACCCAGGCCGCATTGGAGACTCTGGCCGTGGTCGCGTACCGTCAGCCGGTCAGCCGTTCCCGCGTCTCGGCCGTGCGCGGTGTGAACTGTGACGGCGTGATGCGCACGCTTCTCCAGCGCGGCCTGGTGGAGGAGGTGGGGACGGAACCTGAAACAGGTGCGATCCTGTACAGGACGACGAACTACTTTCTGGAGCGGATGGGTCTGCGCGGCCTGGACGAGCTCCCTGAGCTCGCACCGTTCCTCCCGGAGGCGGAGGCGGTCGAGGGGGACTCCGCGGAAGGTATCCCGTCGTTCGACGTAGACGACAGCGGCGACTCTCAGACGGATCATTGATGCGAAGCAGCGGCAGGAACAGCAGGGACAGCGGGCGCGGCAACTTCCGCGGCGCGGGTGGGGGCAGCTCCCAGCCGAAGGCTGGGGGAAAGAAGGACGAGAAGCAGCAGCGCGCCGGCCGCCCCCGTCCCGAGGAGCGCCGCTACGACGTGGGCGGTCAGGGCGGCCCCGGCGGTGCCCGGGATGAGCGCAAGGGCGGCGGAAGCCGGGGCGCGGCGGCCCGCGGCGGCGCCAAGGGCGGTCCCCGTACGGGTGCCGGTGCCCCGGCGGGGCGTTCGGGCGGCAAGGGCGGCGGCCCGCAGCGCGGCCGTGGCCAGGCGCCCGCGCGGCCCCGTGAGTACGACGCGCAGATCGAGGAGCGCAACCGCGCCCGGCACAACAAGCCGCAGGTCAAGACGCCCAAGACGTTCGGCGAGCAGGAGGGCGAGCGGCTCCAGAAGGTGCTGGCCAGGGCCGGTATGGGCTCACGGCGGGCCTGCGAGGAGCTGATCGAGCAGGCACGGGTCGAGGTCAACGGCCGGATCGTCACGGAGCAGGGCGTCCGGGTCGACCCGGAGAAGGACGAGATCAAGGTCGACGGTCTGACGGTCGCCACTCAGTCGTACCTGTTCTTCGCCCTCAACAAGCCGGCCGGCGTCGTCTCCACGATGGAGGACCCGGACGGCCGCCAGTGCCTGGGCGACTACGTCACCAACCGGGAGACGCGGCTGTTCCACGTCGGCCGGCTGGACACCGAGACCGAGGGCATCATCCTGCTCACCAACCACGGCGAGCTGGCCCACCGTCTGACGCACCCGCGCTACGGCGTCAAGAAGACCTACCTCGCCGCGATCCAGGGCCCGCTCCCGCGCGACCTGGGCAAGCGGCTGAAGGACGGCATCCAGCTGGAGGACGGCTACGCCCGCGCCGACCACTTCCGGGTCGTCGAGAACACCGGCAAGAACTACCTGGTCGAGGTGAGCCTCCACGAGGGCCGCAAGCACATCGTGCGGCGGATGCTCGCCGAGGCCGGCTTCCCGGTCGACAAGCTGGTGCGCACGGCCTTCGGCCCGATCTCGCTGGGCGACCAGAAGTCGGGCTGGCTGCGCCGGATGACCAACACGGAGGTCGGCATGCTGATGCGCGAGGTGGAGCTGTAGGGCACCGCACCGGGGGCTTTCTGTGCCCGTCTGCTTCGTTCCGTCCTATTGCTGTCCTGTACCCGCTTGCCGTCCTGTACCCGCCCACCCCCCGAAGGGGGGTGGGCGGAGGGGAAAAGAGGGGAAAGCGGAGGGGACGAGCGGAAGGGGAGCGGGGGAAGCGGAGGCCGGGCCGCCGGAATCGGTCTGCTGGACCCCGAGACCGGTCTGGGGGACCCCGAAAACGGTCTCCGAACCCTGAAATCGGTCTGCCGGACCCTCGAAAACGGTCTTGCGGCGCGGTACCGCCACCCCTTAACGTCATCATGACGATTAAGGGGTGGTTTTTCATGGGGTCCACGGGGGCAACGAGGTCCGCCGCGACCGGCGCGCTCATCGGTCTGGCGCTCGGCGACGCGCTCGGCTTTCCCACCGAGTTCAACGACGTACCGGCGATCCTCGCCAAGTGCGGGCCGTGGCGGCGGATGGCGCTGCCCGATCCCGCCTTCGTCACCGACGACACCCAGATGACACTGGCGCTCGGGCGCGGGCTGCGAACGGCCATGGAGCACGGCGAACTGTCGGCGCAGAGCCTGGTCGGCCCGGTGCGCGCGGAGTACGTCGACTGGTGGCGTTCGCCCGACAACAACCGGGCCCCGGGCGGCACCTGCCTGCGCGCCTGCCAGGTGCTCAGCGACGAGGACCGGCCGTGGGCCGAGGCGAGCCAGATCGGGTCGAAGGGCTGCGGCGCCAATATGCGGGTCGCTCCCCTCGGGCTGGTGCCGGGACTGAGTCCGCAGCAGCGGGGCGGTGCGGCCCAGTTGCAGTCCGCGCTGACCCATGGGCACCCCACCGCGCTCGCCGCCAGCGAGCTGACCGCCCACGCCGTGCGGGTCCTCGCCGACGGCGCCCGCCCCGCCGAGCTGCCCGGCATGCTCCATGCGTACGCCCACGGCCAGCGCACCGTCTACCGGGAGGACTGGCTCGGCGACCTCTGGCGACGCAGTCACGACCCGTCCCCGGTGTCCTTCATCGCCCGCGGCTGGGACGAGTGCCTCGGCGTCCTGGACCGGCTCGACGCCGCGCTCGCCGCGCCGGACCGGGAGGTCGACCCGTGCCTGGCCACCGGCGCCGGCTGGATCGCGGAGGAGGCGCTGGCCACCGGCCTGCTGTGCTTCCTGCTCTTCCCCGACGAGCCGCTCACCGCGCTGCGCCGGGCCGCCTGCACCTCCGGCGACTCCGACTCGATCGCCTGCCTCACCGGCGCCTTCGCGGGCGCCCGCCTGGGCGCCGGTGCCTGGCCCGAGGAGTGGGCCGACCGTATCGAGTACCGCGACGAGCTGCTGGCGTTGGGGGAGGCCTGGGATGTCTGAGAACCCTGAGATGCCCGAGCACACGGTGGCCACGGGGCGGGACGCCGTCCTCCGGGCGGCCGGGCTGCCCGCCGTCGATCTGGGCGCCGTGGTCGCGGAACAGGACGATCCGCTGGTCTTCGCGACGGTCTCCGGGGCGCATCTGTACGGCTTCCCGTCCCGCGACTCCGACGTCGACCTGCGCGGCGCCCACCTGCTGCCGGCGGCCGCGCTCGTCGGGCTCGACGAACCGGAGGAGACCCGGACCCGGATGTGGGACCGCGACCGCGTCGAGCTGGACCTGGTCTCGCACGACCTGCGGAAGTTCGCACGGCTGCTGCTGCGCCGCAACGGCTACGTACTGGAGCAGCTGCTCTCCCCCCTGGTCGTGCACACCACCGACGTGCACCAGGAGCTGATCGCGCTCGCCCCGGACCTGCTCACCGCCCACCACGCCCACCACTACCGCGGCTTCGCCACCACCCAGTGGCGGCTGTTCGAGAAGACCGGCGAGCTGAAACCGCTGCTCTACACGCTGCGGGTGCTGCTCACCGGCATCCACCTGATGGCCGGCGGTCACCTCCAGGCCCATCTGCCGACCCTGGTGGGCGAGTTGGCCGCGCCGCCCTACGTGACGGAGCTGATCGCGGCCAAGGAGGAGGCCGAACACGGCCCGGTCGGTGCGGTGGTGGAGCCGGCGCGGCTGCGTGCCGACGTCGAGGCGCTGCACGCCCGGCTGGACGCCGCCCACGCCGCCACCGCCCTGCCGGACGCCCCCGGCGGCCGGGACGCGTTGCACGACCTGATCGTGCGGGCCCGGCTGGCCGGGCCGGTGGCCCGACCCGTCCCACCAGTCCCGTCGACCGGGCGCCCGCTCGTCTCCTCAGCGGCCGAGCGCTGACGCCTGCCGGGCCCGGAACAGGAAGTCCGCCACCCGGGCCCGGTCCGGCTCGGCCGGCAGCGGTGAGCCGGACACCGCCGCCTCGGCCTCCTCGGACAGCCGCGCCATCCGCCGCTCGACCACGTCCCAGGCCACCTCGCCGCGCCGGACCGCCAGCAACCGCTCCCGCTCGGCGCCGACGTCCAGCGTGAGCAGCCCCGTGCGCAGCAGATCACGCGAGCAGGTCAGCAGGCGCAGCAGGTGCATGGCCTGCTTCCAGCGGGGCGCGCCGCGCCGCCGCAGATCGGCCCGGAGCTGCCGGAGCTGGCCGGTGGCGTAGCCCGTGAAGGTGCGGTGGATCTGTCGGGACAGGAAGGCGTCGCGCAGCGCGAGCAGTTCCCGGCCGGTGGCGTCGACGCGCTCCACGAGGGGGGAGTGCAGACACTCCAGGACGGTGGGGTTGGCGCGCAGCGCCAGCTGGCAGAAACGTTCCAGCTCCCAGGAGAACTCCTCCTCGCGCGGCCCCTCCACATGCGTCGGCGGCTTCTCGAAGCCCCAGAAGAGCCGGGTCGGGGCCAGGTAGACCCCGCGCCGGTCGGTGTCGCTGTGCTCCGTCGCCAGCCCGAAGGCGCGCGAGCCCATCACACAGGCGTAGACGGTGTGCTCGGCGACCAGAAAGTGACCCGTGGCTTCCGACATGGCGGCGATTGTGGCTGGTGGGGAGGGTGGCTGTCACCAGGTTTGGGCGGGGGGATCCAAGGCGGCGGCCGGGGCGCGCCGTACCGCCGGGCCATGATCACCCTCGGTGCGCGGCCGGTCGCCGGACGCGCGGACCGCCGTGCCGGCTCCTGGCGCGGTGACCCGTCGCGTACGGAATGTCAGTGCCGCTGGTTACGCTGAGCAGTGCGTGCACAGGAGCGTGACGCGGCACCAACGCAAGGGGAGCAGTGACGTGGCGGTACGAGCGGTCCGCGGGGCCGTCCAGCTGGAGCGGGACGACGCGGAGCACATGCAGGAGCAGGTCAGCGAGCTGCTCACCGCCATCCTGGAGCGCAACGGGCTGCTCGCGGACGACCTGATCAGCGTGTGGTTCACCGCCACCCCGGACCTGCACAGCGACTTCCCGGCGGCCGCCGCGCGCGCCCTGGGCATCACGGACGTCCCGCTGATCTGCGCCCAGGAGCTGGCGGTCACCGGCGCCATGGAGCGCGTGGTGCGGGTGCTCGCCCACGTCGAGACCGGCCTGTCCAAGTCCGGGATCGCCCACGTCTACCTCGGCGCCGCCGCCGCGCTGCGAAAGGACATCGCGCAGTGAGGACCGCACTCGTCATCGGAACGGGCCTGATCGGCACCTCGGTCGCGCTGGCGCTCCACGCGCGGGGCGTGCAGGTGTTCCTGGAGGACCACGACCAGGCCCAGGCGCTGACCGCCGCCGCGCTCGGCGCGGGCGTCGCCGAGCCGCCCCCGGGGCCGGTCGACCTGGCCGTCGTGGCCGTGCCGCCGGCCCATGTCGCGGCGGCGCTGGCCGGCGCCATACGGCGCGGCGCGGCCCGGGCGTACATCGACGTCGCCAGCGTCAAGGGCGGTCCGCGCCGCGAGCTGGAGGCGATGGGCTGCGATCTGACCGGCTACCTCGGCACGCACCCGATGGCCGGCAAGGAGCGCTCCGGCCCGCTGGCCGCCACCGCGGACCTCTTCGAGGGCCGCCCCTGGGTGCTGACCCCGGCCGCCAACGGCGACACCGAGGTGCTCAACCTCGCCCTGGAGCTGGTGGCGCTCTGCCGGGCCGTCCCGGTGGTGATGGACGCGGACGCCCACGACCGCGCCGTCGCCCTGGTCTCGCACACCCCGCAGCTGCTCTCCAGCCTGGTCGCCGCCCGCCTGAAGGGCGCCGACGAGACCGCGGTGCGCCTCTGCGGCCAGGGCATCCGCGATGTGACGCGGATCGCGGCCTCCGACCCGCGGATGTGGATCGACATCCTCTCCGCCAACCCCGGCCCGGTCGCCGACGTGCTGTCCGAGATCGCCGCCGATCTGGACGAGACCGTACGGTCCCTGCGCGCCCTGGAGTCCGCCGACGAGGACAAGCGCGGCGTCGGGGCCGGCGGTATCGAGGACGTCCTGCGCCGGGGCAACGCCGGCCGCGAGCGGGTCCCCGGCAAGCACGGCGCCGCCCCGGCCTCGTACGAGATCGTCGCGGTCTACATCGGCGACCAGCCCGGCGAGCTGGCCCGGATCTTCGCCGACGCCGGCCGCGCCGGGGTCAACATCGAGGACGTCCGCATCGAGCACGCCACCGGTCAGCAGGCGGGCTTCATCCAGCTCATGGTCGAGCCGCAGGCGGTGCCGGGGCTGACCGCGGAGCTGCGGGAGCGGGGGTGGTCGATCCGTCAGTGAGACCGTGGACGGCGCCGTGCGGGTGAGCCAGTAACCTTGTGCGAGGCCCTCATGGCCCTTGGACCACCGCCCCGTGTACAAGAAAGGTGTTCGTCACCGTGGAAACCGCCGCTCGGACCGCCCCGGCTGCAGTGATTGTCGCCATCGACGGCCCCGCAGGCACGGGCAAGTCCAGCACGTCCAAGGCCGTCGCCGCCAAGCTGGGCCTCGGCTACCTCGACACCGGCGCCCAGTACCGCGCGATCACGTGGTGGATGCTGAACAACGGCATCGACGTCCAGGACGCCGCCGCGGTGGCCGACGCCGCCGCCAAGCCCGTGATCGTCTCCGGCACCGACCCGGCCGCCCCCACCATCACGGTCGACGGCCTCGACGCCGTGGGCCCGATCCGCACCCAGGAGGTCACCGCCGCGGTCAGCGCCGTCAGCGCGGTCCCCGAGGTGCGGGCCCTGATCACCGACCTCCAGCGCTCCATCGCCGCGGCGGCGCCGCGCGGCATCGTCGTCGAGGGTCGGGACATCGGCATCACGGTCCTGCCCGACGCCGACCTCAAGATCTTCCTCACCGCCTCCCCCGAGGCCCGGGCGGCCCGCCGCAGCGGCGAGCTCAAGGGCAAGGACCTCCAGGCGACCGATCTGGCCGCCACCCGCGAGGCGCTGATCAAGCGGGACGCCGCCGACTCCTCCCGCAAGACCTCCCCGCTGGCCAAGGCGGACGACGCGGTCGAGGTGGACACCACCGAGCTGACGCTGGAGCAGGTCATCGAGTGCGTGGTCACCCTCATCGAGGGCGTGAGCGCCGAAAAGGCGGGACTCGCCCGGTGACCGACCCCGGCAGGACGCCGACCCCGGCCGCGGCCGGGCAGGGCTCCGGCCTCCCCAGCGCCAAGGGCGCCGCGGTCGGCCGGCGGATCGGCATCGGCCTGATGTACGGGCTGTGGCGGCCGCGGGTGCTGGGCGCCTGGCGGGTGCCGTCCACCGGGCCGGTGATCCTCGCCATCAACCACTCGCACGGCATCGACGGCCCGATGCTGATGGGCACCGCGCCGCGGCCGGTGCACTTCCTGATCAAGAAGGAAGCCTTCGTCGGCCCGCTGGACCCGTTCCTGCGGGGCATCGGGCAGCTGAAGGTGGACCGCGACTCCACCGACCGCAGGGCGATCACCGACGCGCTCGGCGTGCTGGAGCGCGGCGGGGTGCTGGGGATCTTCCCGGAAGGCACCCGCGGCGAGGGCGACTTCGCCTCGCTGCGGGCGGGCCTGGCGTACTTCGCGGTGCGCTCCGGTGCCCCCGTCGTGCCGGTGGCGGTCCTCGGCGGCAAGGACCGGCACAGCCGGCTGACCCGCGCCGTGCCGCCGCTGCGCGCCCGCATCGACGTCGTCTTCGGCGACGCCTTCCAGGCGGGCGACGGCAGTGGGCGGCGCACCCGCAAGGCGCTCGACGAGGCGACGGTACGGATCCAGGAGCGGCTGACCGCCCACCTGGCCGAGGCCAGGCGCCTGACCGGGCGCTGACCGACACTTGAGGAGTGGACCGCGGGACGAGCGGTCCACCGATCACGACCACGCGGCACGAGCCGCACCTTGAATGCGTGAGGAACGGACTTCATGAACGACCAGATCCCCACCGGCGACGAGCACGGTGCGCTTGGCGACGCCGAGTACGCGGAGTTCATGGAGCTCGCCGCGCAGGAGGGCTTCGACCTGGAGGAGGTCGAGGGTGACATCGCCGCGGCCGGCCACGGCCCGCTGCCCGTCCTCGCCGTCATCGGCCGCCCCAACGTCGGCAAGTCGACGCTGGTGAACCGCATCATCGGCCGCCGTGAGGCGGTCGTCGAGGACCGGCCCGGTGTGACCCGCGACCGGGTCACCTACGAGGCCGACTGGAACGGCCGCCGCTTCAAGGTCGTCGACACCGGTGGCTGGGAGCAGGACGTGCTCGGCATCGACGCATCCGTCGCCATGCAGGCCGAGTTCGCCATCGAGGCCGCGGACGCGGTCGTCTTCGTCGTCGACGCCAAGGTCGGCGCGACGGACACCGACGAGGCCGTCGTCAAGCTGCTGCGCCGCGCCGGCAAGCCCGTGGTGCTGGTCGCCAACAAGGTCGACGGACCGTCGGGCGAGGCCGACGCCGCCATGCTGTGGTCGCTGGGCCTCGGCGAGCCGCACCCGATCTCCGCACTGCACGGCCGCGGCACCGGCGACATGCTCGACGCCGCGCTGGAGGCGCTGCCCGAGGCGCCCGCGCAGACCTTCGGCGCCACCGTCGGCGGGCCCCGCCGGATCGCACTGATCGGCCGCCCCAACGTCGGCAAGTCCTCGCTGCTGAACAAGGTCGCCGGCGAGGAACGGGTGGTGGTCAACGAACTGGCCGGCACCACCCGCGACCCGGTCGACGAGATGATCGAACTGGGCGGAAAGACCTGGAAGTTCGTGGACACCGCCGGTATCCGCCGCCGGGTGCACCTCCAGGAGGGCGCCGACTACTACGCCTCGCTGCGCACCGCCGCGGCCGTGGAGAAGGCCGAGGTCGCGGTCGTCCTGATCGACGCCGGGGAGTCCATCAGCGTCCAGGACCAGCGGATCATCACCATGGCCGTGGAGGCCGGACGCGCCCTGGTCATCGCGTACAACAAGTGGGACACCCTCGACGAGGAGCGCCGCTTCTACCTGGAGCGGGAGATCGAGCGGGACCTCGTCCAGGTCCCGTGGGCGATGCGGGTGAACGTCTCCGCGCGCACCGGCCGCCACATGGAGAAGCTGGTCCCGGCGATCGAGACCGCGCTGGCCGGCTGGGAGACCCGCATCCCCACCGGACGGCTGAACGCCTTCCTCGGCGAGATCGTGGCCTCCCACCCGCACCCGATCCGCGGCGGCAAGCAGCCCCGCATCCTCTTCGGCACCCAGGCCGGCACCAAGCCCCCGCGCTTCGTCCTCTTCGCCTCCGGCTTCCTGGAGGCCGGCTACCGCCGCTTCATCGAGCGGCGCCTGCGCGAGGAGTTCGGTTTCGACGGGACGCCGATCCACATCTCGGTGCGGGTGCGCGAGAAGCGCACCAAGAAGAAGTAGCGAAGAAGCAGCCGGGGCGGGGCACTTCGGCGGGGCATGACGTGCACGCCTTCGAGGAGGGCGATCTACCCCCCGTCTGTGGCGGGTCACGCGGACCACCTGCTGACACGTCGTCAGATCGATGGCCCGGTGACCGGGGCGGCACACCGCGGCGCCGCCCCGGCCGGCCGCGTCCGTCAGCCGACGCGCAGGGTCAGCGCGGCAGTGTGGAGCGTTCCGTCGGTCCGGAACTGGAGGAACATCCGCCAGTTGCCCGGCTTGGGCAGCTCGGCGTGGAAGGACAGGTTCGGCCCGCCGTGGTCACCGTTCACCTCGGTCTCCGGGTGGAGGTGGGCGAACGCCTGGTCGCCTTCGTGGAAGGCGGTCAGATGGGCGTAGGTGTCCAGGTAGGGCTGGAGGTCGGTGACCGGCTTGCCGCCCTTGCTGACGCTGACGGTCAACGGGTGGGCCATACCGGCCATCGGCGCACCCTTGACGCGGACGGTGTAGCCGTCGACCTCGGTGCTGGTGGTGGCCGCCGGGAGCGGGGACCGCTTGCTCTCACCGGGGACGGTGACGGTGCGGCTGAGCACCAGGCCCTTGCCCCGGCCCGGCCCGCTGTCCGGGGTGAAGGAGGCGAACATCCGCCAGGAGCCGGGCTTCTGCGGGGAGAGGGGGGCGGTCCAGGTGCCGTCGCCGGCCATGGTGGGGTGGAGGTGCTGGAAGCCGGTCAGGTCCGAGCGGATCGCGTAGAAGTGCATCCGCTTCGTCTGGTCGACGGCGAAGCCGGTGACCGGTTTGCCGTTCGGGCCGGTGATCCGGAACCGGTAGCCGCCGGCCTTGTCCGCGGGGAGCTGGTCGACGTCGGAGGTCAGCCGGTAGCCGTCCTTGGCGTCGGCCAGACCGTCGCCGGAGCCGCCGTGGTCCATGCCCGGCATCGAGTCGTGGTCCATTCCCGGCGTACCGGTCGCCGAGGCCGACGGCGACGACGCGGAGCCGTGGTGCATGCCCGGCATGGACGACGCGTCGGACGGGTCCTTCGACGCGCCGCAGGCGGCCAGCGTCAGCGCGAGGACGGCTGCCGTACCTGCCGCGGCCAGACCGCGACGGCGCAGGGGGGATCGAGAAGTGAACGACATGAGGAGTGAAGCCTTCGGGTGGGCGCACCGCACCGGTGCGCGGGTGAGCAGGGCACATGGCCCGAGGCCCGTACGTCGGGCTCGGGCGAGGGGCCCGTCACGTCCGCGCGATGCACACCCGCATGAGGAGGTCACGCCCACCGCCCGGAGGCCCGCGCCGCCCGGTCTCCCCGGCGGTCACGCGCCGCCCGATCAGCGCCCGTGCGGACGGGCCCGCGAGGGCCACGACGGCCAGGAGCGGCACGTCCGGCAGCGGGATCCGGTCGCGGACCGTGGTGGCCACGCACTGGGTGCCGGGTGCCCCGGAGGCGGCCTGGTGGACGGCGTGCGGGGAGCTTGGGGTGGCCATCGGGGCCATCGGGGCCATCGCGGCGGCGTGGTCGCCGTGCGCGGTGTGCCCGCCGTGCGCGGGTGCGGGCGCCGGGACGGCGCCGTGGCAGCCGTCGGCGGCGGTGGCCGGGGCACCGTGCATGAGGAACAGTCCGACCAGCAGCGCGCACACCGCGAGCAGCCGGGCAACGGCCCGCCCGCGCGACTGCACACCGATCATCGCTGTCCCCTTGCCTGGTGGTCGTTTTTCGGCTCGGTCGGGTGTTGACGCCCGACCGAGCCGATGGCCGCCCCCGACCATACCCCCACCCCGTACCGCTTCGGGACGTCGAGGGGGTGCCGGACGGGGGACCGACCCGTCGGGCGACGTGTCCGGGCCGACCACCGAGGACGCGACGGGGGCGGGCACCCGCGGTGCCCGCCCCCGCGCGAGGGACCCGTCACAGCGGTTGGGCCGCGCCGATCTCGGTCTGGACCTGCATCTTGTGGACGCCCCGGACGGTCCCCTTGGCCAGGCCGTCGGTCCGTGGCAGCAGCTTGCCGACCGGCTCGAACCAGAAGTAGTGGCCGTTCACCGGGCGGCTCCAGTTGGCCCCGAAATGACCGGCGACCTGGAGGGGCACGGAGAAGTCGACGGTCTCCTCCTTCATCAGCGCCACCATCCGGACCGGCTTCCTGCTGTGCGGCGGCACGTCGACGGTGACCGCGGACGTGGTCACCAGGGTGTTCTCCGTCCTGGTCTCCTTGCCCAGGGTCGTCGTGACGCTGAACTGCCCGCCGACCTTGAAGGCCCCCTCGATCCCGATCTCCGTCGAGAGGGCGACCCCGGCCTCGACGGAGCTCGACACGGTGACGGAGTTCGTATAGCGCCCCTCCAATCGGATCTCGATCTTCGCGGGCTGGTCACTGTTGTTGAGCGCGACGTTCTCGCCGATGACGACCGAGCGGTCGCTGCCCTCGTCCGCCTGGTGGTAGCTGAACTCCCCCAGTCGCTTCAGGCAGGGGTGCCCGTAGGTCACGGTGATCGGAGGCCGGACCGCCGCGAAGTAGGTCTCGTCGTTGACGGCGATCCCGTCCGGCTCCTCGCCGTACAGCTCGGCGAACGCGGCCCGCACCGCGTACGGACTCGACTCCACCGAACCCAGGTCGCCGAGCGTGAACTTCTCCCTGACGGTCATGCGGATCCCGTCCCCTCCTGAACCGGGACCTCACGGTGCCCGGTGTCCCCGGTCGTCAACAGGTGCAGCAGGAGGTGCGGCAGCGCTCGACCGTGACGTCGTCGACGACCGGTCCGGTCGCACTGTGGGCGGTGGTGCTGGCGAACCCCAGCGTCATGGACGTGCCGCGGGCCACGAAGGTCAACTGCCGCCGCACGTAGCCCATTTCCGCTTCGGTCGTGCCGCTGACGTCGAAGGAGAAGTCCTGGACGTTCTGCCCGTCGATGAGGACCTTGCCGGTCTTCACGGCCGGGACGTGGCCGAGTTGGGGATTGCCGGAGAGCGAGTACGTCACCGTGTACGAGGTCCCGGGGGTGGTGGCGAAGGTCTGGGCCACCGCTCCCGGCTCCATGCCGTTGAGGTCCACGGACTGGTCCCCCTCGGCCGCCTGCCAGTATCCGGTGCCGATCAGGTCGACCGTTCCGCCGGTGACCTTCCAGGGGCCGATGGACTGCCCGGCCGAGACGGTGCGGAACGCGTGCGGCTCCACCGCGGGGGTCTCGAAGCTGCCGTCGTCGAAGCGGCTGACGGCTGTGGGGGACGCGGCCGGGCGGCCCGCCGGGCCGCTGCCCGGCGTCGGTGCGGCCATCGCCGTGCCGGAACCGGCGAGCAGGGCGGCCGCGGTGACGGCCGTGACGTAGGTGCGTAAAGCGCGCATGGGATCCTCCTGGATCATCGCCGTGGAGCGCGGTGCGTGAGGCGGTGCGGCAGGCTGCCGTCGGATGACGGAGCCGGCTCGCCCACCCCAGGGTCGGCCCTGGCGATCACCGAGGAACACGACTACGAGGGCGGCCTTTGGGGCGGCACCCGCCCACCATGGGGCGGTCCCGGCCCGCTGCCCTGCCGTGCACACCCTGCGGACCAGTGAGAACTACGCCCGGTAGTTCTCGCTGGTCCGCAGGGGGTTGTGGGGGTGCCGTGCCCTGGAGGCGTCCGTCCGGCGCTCAGCGGTTGCGGGGGCGGCCGTCCTGTTGGGCTGGGGGAAGGGCGGGGAGGGGGCCCCGGGCGTGGTACGGCTGGCGGCCGACGACCTCCCAGTGGCCGGTGGACGCCGTCGTGCGGCCCCAGCTCCCGCGCAGTACCTCAGGGGTCTCCGGCTCGTCCGTGCGGTCCCCGGGCAGGGCCCGGAAGGAGCGGCGGTACTCGGCGTACAGCGCGTCGTAGATCGGCGTCGCCGAACCGCGGTCGGTGGTGTGCGTCGGCCCGTGTTCGTGCGACGAACGCATGCCGGGAATCGGGTGGGAGTACGGGGCGCGGGAGGAGGGGTCGTATGCGTGCACGTATGTGCCAACGACCCCGATCGCCGTGGGATGCGGCCATTCTGTGGAAATGGCTGATCGCGGGGGCGGGACCGACCGGATCGGCGGTCCTGCCCCCGCGATCGGGTGCCGGTGGACTGTCAGGTGCCGGCCAGCGGCATCGCCGCGGCGACCAGGGCCCGCTGCGCGGCGGCCTCCTCCAGCGCCTGCCGCATCAGGTCCTCGCGCGGCTGGTGGCCGATGGTGCCCGCGGGCGCGGCGTACATCAGGACGGTCTGCGCCTTGTTGGCCGCGGCGCGCCAGCCGTCGGAGACGGCCAGCGGCTGGTGGGCCTGCCACCAGGCGGCCTGGTTGCCGGCGGTGCCCGGCTGGAGGACGGCGTGCAGCTTGCCCATGGCCAGCAGCGCGGACCAGCCCTGGTTCATGGCGGGCAGCTGGTTCATGTCCTCCACCAGCTGGAAGCCCTGCTCCATGAGGAGCGGCAGGAACTCGTCCTCCAGGCCGGCCGAGCCGGGGCGGGCGATCGGGCCGTCCGGCTCGACCACCAGGGCCGGGCGCAGATCGCCCTCGACGAGCACCAGACCGCAGGTGATCCCGAGCGTGGCCTGGCGTTCGGTGGAGGGGGCGGCAGCGCCCGGCGCGGGCCCCGATCCGGGGGTGCGGGGGGCGGCGTCCTCTCCGGTGATGGAGCGCACGGCTCCCTGGAGCTGCTCTTCCGATACCGGGACGACCTGCGAGGGGATGCACGTGGCATGGGCGAACGCGAGCACCGCGGTCTCCTCGCCCACGAACAGCACGGTGCTGGTGCGCTCCTGCTCGCTGTCTCCGGGGGTCCGGCAGGAGGTGCAGTCGTAGCTGCCGGGGGCGTCGCCACCGGCCAGCAGGCGGTCGGCTTCTTCGTCGCCGATCTCGGCGCGAACGTCGTCGCTGACGTCGAGCATGCGCGGCACGGGTGGCTCCTCGATCTCTGTGCGTCTGCCGGGCGGTCTCCCGGCTCGTAAAAGGACAACGGGCGACCTGCGGCAGGAGTCACGCGGCGACGGGAACAGAATCGAACCAATCCCCGCACAGTGGAAAACTACGGAAAGGTGCCTGAAAAGCGATCACGTACCGGCAACTTCTACGCAGAACGTGGCGCAGTCGGCGGCTTTCCGTACACCGGACCGGGTGGGACCGGGGCGCGGAGGGCGCGGCGCGCTGGCCAACGGCGGGCGGCTGCCTACCGTCACCGGCTATGTCGGACAACTCTTCGGCGCCCCGGCGGCGCTTCGTGGGATCCGTCGGGCGGCTCACCGCGGCCACCGCCGCCCTCATCCTGTGGCTGCCCGGGGGTGTCGCGGCCGGTGCGCCGTACGGCGGGGACGGCGGGGGCGGCGGCAAGGAGCGGCACGCCTGCGGCGACGACCGGTGGCCATGGGTCTGTCTCGCCGAGTGCGAGAGCGCCGGCGACTGGGGCGCCAACAGCGGCAACGACTACTACGGCGGGTTGCAGTTCTGGCAGCCCACCTGGGAGGCGTTCGGCGGCCTCGCGTTCGCGCCGCGGGCCGACCTCGCCACGTCCGACGAGCAGATCGAGGTCGCCAAGCGGGTCCAGGCGGCCCAGGGCTGGGGCGCCTGGCCGGTGTGCGCCAAGCGCCTCGGTCTGCTCGGCGGCGGCAACGACGTCGATGCGCACATCGACGGGTACAGCGGTCGGAAGGGCGACCGGACCTACGTCGTGCGGCCGGGGGACTCCCTCGGCTCCATCGCCGTCGAACACCGGGTGAAGGGTGGCTGGCGCGCGCTCTACAAGGCCAACAGGGAGATCATCGGGGACGACCCGCGCCGGCTACAGATCGGGACCAGGCTGACGCTTCCGCGGGGGACGAAGCCCAAGACGATGCCCGACACGAAGCCGAAGACGATGCCCGACATGAAGCCCAAGGCGGAGCCCAACACGGAGTCCCAGACGGTGCCCAAGACGGTGCCCAAGACGGAGCCCAAGACGGTGCCCAAGACGGAGCCCAAGACGGAGCCCAAGACGGAGCCCAAGACGGAGCCCAAGACGGAGCCCAAGACGGTGCCGAAGACGAAGACGGAACAGCCGGTGACCGACCCGATCCGGACGGATGCGGCGGTGGTGCCGGACGGGACTCCGGCCGGCGTGTCGAACGCCGCGGGCAGCGCGCCCGGTGGAGGGGTGCCGAACGGCGGTGTACCTGGTGGAGGGGTGCCGAACGGCGGTGTACCCGGTGGCGGGGTGCCGAACGGCGGGGTGCCGAAGGGCGATGTGCCGAAGGGCGATGTGCCGAAGGGCGATGTGCCGAAGGGTGCCTGACGGAGGGGGACGCGATTCAGGGCGGCGAGGTTCCCCCGCGTGCCTACCGATGGCCTAACTCTTTCGGAACATCTTGGCGAAAGACCCCAACCCGGAACCCCCGTCCGAGGTCTCTCCGTTCAGTGGGTTGGACGCGTCGTGCGGTCAGGAGGGGCGCGACGCGGTCCACGGGGACCGCAGGACGACCGGAAGACCAGGGGACGCAGGGGCGGATGCACATCTCATTCGTGATTCACAACGCGTACGGCATCGGGGGGACGATCCGGACGACGTTCAACCTGGCGCGTACGCTCGCCGAGCGGCACGACGTCGAGATCGTCTCCGTGCTGCGCCACCGCGACGCCCCGGTCTTCGACCTCGGCCCCCGGGTAGGGCTGCGGCACCTCGTCGACCTCAGGGAGTCCAGCCCCCGCTACGACGGTGCCGACCCGGCGCACGCCCGGCCCGCCAAGGTCTTCCCCGCCGCCGAGGGCCGCTTCGGGCAGTACAGCGAGCTGACCGACCGTCGGATCGCCCAGCACCTGCGGCGGATCGAGGCGGACGTGGTGGTCGGCACCCGGCCGGGGCTGAACGTGCACATAGCCAAGCAGGCGCGCCGCGGACCGGTCCGGATCGGGCAGGAGCACCTGACCCTGGGCACCCACAGCCGGGCGCTCAAACTGGCACTGCGCAGCGCCTATCCGCGGCTGGACGCGATCACCACCGTCACCGAGGCCGACGCCCGCGCCTACCGCCAGGCGCTCCGGCTGCCCGGCGTACGCATCGAGGCGGTGCCCAACAGCGTGCCCGCGCCCGGCCTGCGGCCCGCCGACGGCAGCGGCAAGTGGGTCGTCGCCGCCGGCCGACTGGCCCGCGTCAAGCGCTACGACATCCTCGTCCGGGCCTTTGCGCAGGTCGTCGCCGAGCGCCCGGACTGGCGGCTGCGGATCTACGGCGGCGGTGCGGAGAAGGCCGGGCTGCGGTCGCTGATCGACGAACTCGGCCTGTACAACCACGTCTTCCTGATGGGCCCGGCCAACCCCCTGGAGCCGGAGTGGGCCAAGGGCTCGATCGCCGCGGTCTCCTCCAGCCTGGAGGCCTTCGGGATGACGATCGTAGAGGCGATGCGCTGCGGTCTGCCGGTGGTCGCCACGGACTGCCCGCACGGCCCCGGCGAGATCATCACGGACGGCGTGGACGGCCGGCTGGTACCGGTCGGTGATCCGGCGGCGCTGGCCGGGGCGCTGCTCGCGCTGATCCAGGACGACGCCGCCCGCAAGCGGATGGGTGACGCCGCGCTGGTCTCGTCCGCCCGCTTCGACCCGGCCCCGGTCGCCGAGCGCTACGAGACGCTCTTCGGCGAACTGCTCGCCAGCCGGCGGGCCAACAGGCTGCGCGGCAGCCTGCATCGTGCCCGCGGAGCGTTGCTCGGCGGTGCCTATGCCACGAAGGACGCGGCCCGCGCCGCACTGAGAGGGGTGCGGACGGCATGACCGCGTCGAGCCGGCTGACCGTGACCGGAGACGAGATGAAGGAGTCGGCCCCCATCGAGCAGGAACCCACGGCCGCGGCGGATGCCGGACCGGACGGCGGCGAGCGGCCGGCCGCGCCCCGGGAGCGTGCGGGCGGGGCGACGGCCCCGGGCGAACTGCGGGCCGACTGCATCGCGGACTCCGCGGGCGGCCTCACCTTCGACCTGACCGCCCCTCAGGGCACCCCCGTCGCCTGGAGCGCGGCACTGGTACTGCGGCGGCGCGGCGGCGACGGCCCGGACGACGAGGTGCGGCTGCCCCTCGGCCCGAACGGCGCCGGCCGGCTGCGCGCCGTCCTGCCCAGCACCGTCGCGCTCGCCGAGGGCCGCTGGAACGCCTACGCCGACCTCGGCGACGGCGAGGAGCCACGCCGCCTCCAGCCCGGGGTCAACGACCTGCGGTCGCTGGTGGACCGCCGGCCGCTGGCCGGCATCGGCCGCCTCGGCGTCCGCATCCCGTACGCGACCAAGTTCGGCAACCTCGCGCTGCGCAGCTGGCTGCGCGGTCCGCACGCGGAGGCCGGCGACATCCTCCTGGCGCCCGACGGAATGACGGTCTCCGGCCGGCTCTACGGTGCCGTCCCGGCCGCCGGCGCCCAGGCCGAGGCCCGCGCGCGCCGCACCCCGGGGGCACCGGACACCGAACCGGCCACGGTCACCGCCCCGCTGACCGTCGACGGCGCGGAGTTCACCTTCACGCTGCCGTACGCGGAGCTGGCCGGCCACTGGGAGGCCGGCAGCGAGCCCTGGGACCTGTGGCTGCGCCCCGCCGAGGGCGCCCGCCCGGTCCGGATCGCCCGCCTCCTGGACGACGTCGCGGACAAGAAGCAGGTCTTCAGCTACCCGGCGCTGCCGGTCCCGGCCGACGCCGGGGCGCTCCGCATCGGCCCGTACTACACGCTCGACAACGACCTGGCCATACGGGTCGCCGGACCGGCCGGCGGCTGATACGTCGCCGGGGCATCGCCCCCCCCCGCGCCGCGCCACCGAGGACGGTGGCTGTCCGCAAGGGCTGCGAGACTCGGGGCATGTTGGAGACCTCGGCACGTCTGCTGCGCCTGCTCTCGCTGTTGCAGGCCCACCGCGAGTGGTCCGGCGCGGAGCTCGCCGACCGGCTCGACGTCACCCCGCGCACGGTGCGCCGGGACGTCGACCGGCTGCGCGAGCTGGGCTATCCGGTCCACTCCGCACCCGGAACGGCCGGCGGCTACCGGCTGGGCGCCGGGGCCGAACTCCCGCCGCTGCTGCTGGACGACGAGGAGGCGGTGGCGGTCGCCGTCGGGCTGCGCACCGCCGCGGCCGGCGGTATCGAGGGCATCGAGGAGACCTCGGTCCGCGCGCTGGCGAAGCTGGAGCAGGTGCTGCCGCACCGCCTACAGCGCCGGGTCGGGGCGCTGAACGCCTTCACCGTCCCGATCCCCGGCGGCGGCCCCCGGGTGGACCCGCAGGTCCTCACCGAGATCGCCCACGCCTGCCGGGACGCCCAGCAGCTGCGGTTCCGCTACACCGCGCACGACGGCACGGTCTCCCGCCGCACCGTCGAGCCCCACCGCCTGGTCAGCGCCCAACGCCGCTGGTACCTCGTCGCCTGGGACACCGAGCGCGCGGACTGGCGCACCTACCGCGCCGACCGCATCACCCCCACCCCGCCGCACGGCCCCCGCTTCACGCCCCGCACCCCGCCCGCCGAGGACCTGGCCGCCTACGTCTCGCAGGGCATCTCCACCCGCGTCTACGCCAAGCAGGCCACGGTGTTGCTGCACGCCCCGGTGGAGCGGGCGGCCGAGCGCATCAGCCCGGCCGCGGGGGTGCTCGAAGCGGTCGACGCGCAGCACTGCCTGCTGCGCACCGGGGCGCACAGCCTGGAGCTGATGGTCCTCCACATCGTGCTGACCGGCTTCGACTTCGAGGTCCGCGAGCCGCCCGAACTCCTGGACCGGGTACGGGAGATCAGGGACCGATTGTCCCGGGCTCTGGTTCCTGAGCCGACATCCCCGCCATCTCCGGGTGGTGCAGATCGAATGCCGGGGACTCGGAGCGGATCCTCGGCAGGGACGTGAAGTTGTGCCGGGGCGGCGGCGACGAGGTGGCCCACTCCAGGGAGCGGCCGAAGCCCCAGGGGTCGTCCAGGGCGACCCTGGCGCCGTACCGCATGGTCTTCCAGACGTTGTAGAGGAACGGCAGGGTGGACAGGCCCAGGAGGAACGCACCGATGGTGGAGAGGGTGTTGAGCGTGGTGAAGCCGTCGGCGGCCAGGTAGTCGGCGTAGCGGCGCGGCATGCCTCCCACGCCCAGCCAGTGCTGGACGAGGAAGGTGGTCTGGAAGCCGACGAACAGCGTCCAGAAGTGGATCTTCCCCAGCCGCTCGTCGAGCATCCTGCCGGTGAACTTCGGCCACCAGAAGTAGAAGCCGGCGTAGGTGGCGAAGGTGACCGTGCCGAAGACGACGTAGTGGAAGTGTCCGACGACGAAGTACGAGTCGGTGACCTGGAAGTCCATCGGCGGTGAGGCCAGGATGACGCCGGTCAGCCCGCCGAAGAGGAACGTCACCAGAAAGCCGATCGACCACAGCATCGGCGTCTCGAAGGACACCGAGCCGTGCCACATGGTGCCGATCCAGTTGAAGAACTTCACCCCGGTCGGCGCCGCGATCAGGAACGACATCAGCGAGAAGAACGGCAGCAGCACCGCGCCGGTCACGAACATGTGGTGCGCCCAGACCATCACCGACAGCGCCGTGATGGCCATCGTCGCGCCGATCAGCATGACGTAACCGAAGATCGGCTTGCGGGAGAAGACCGGGATGATCTCCGTGATGATGCCGAAGAACGGCAGCGCGATGATGTAGACCTCGGGGTGGCCGAAGAACCAGAACATGTGCTGCCACAGCAGCGCGCCGCCGAACCTCGCCTCGAACACCACCGCACCGAACTGCCGGTCCGCCTCCAGAACCAACAGCGTGGCCGCCAGGATAGGGAAGGCCATCAGCACCAGGATCGAGGTGAAGAGGGTGTTCCAGGTGAACACCGACAGCCGGAACATCGTCATGCCGGGCGCCCGCATCACGGCGATCGTGGCGAGGAAGTTGACCGAGGCGAGGATGGTGCCGAAACCGGACAGCGCCAGGCCCATGATCCACAGGTCGACCCCGGCGCCGGGGGAGCGGATCGCCGAGTTCAGCGGCGCATAGGCGGTCCACCCGAACCCCGCCCCGCCCTCCGGGGTCAGGAAGCTGCCCAGCACCATCAGCCCGCCGAAGAGGTAGAGCCAGTACGAGAACATGTTCAGCCGCGGGAAGGCCACGTCGGGCGCACCGATCTGTAGCGGCATGATCTCGTTCGCGAAGCCGGAGAAGGCGGGGGTGGCGAACAGCAGCAGCATGATCGTGCCGTGCATGGTGAGCGCCTGGTTGTACTGCTCGGCGGTGACGATCTGCAACCCCGGGCGGGCCAACTCGGCCCGCATCACCAGCGCGAGCAGCCCGCCCACCAGGAAGAAGCCGAACGAGGTGATCAGGTAGAGGTGCCCGATCTTCTTGTGGTCGGTGGTCGTCAGCCAGTCCGCGAGCACCGCTCCGCGGCGCGACGCCCGCGGGCGCCGGCCGCTCGCCCGGTCGGTGTCCGTAACCATCCGCTGCGCCTCGTTCGTCGAAGGGGTACGTGGTCGAAGGGGTACCGGCTCGAAGGGGTACTGGCGGCATGATCCTCGGGCGTGGAGCGCAGGGCGAGTGGACGCTCCGGTCCGTTCCGGTGGGATCCGGAGGCCCGGCGCGCGTGCCGGCGGGAGGCGGCGCCGGGAAGGTGCCGGGCGCGGGGCCGGCGTGATGTGCGGGAAATGTGTGCGGAATGTGTCTCGTTGGCCAATTTACGGACGGCCGATAAAGGCGGTCGGGCGGGGAGAATCCCGTGCGGCCCCGGGATTGGAATCCGGCGGCTTCGGCTTCCCGACGGTCGCGACCACGCTCCGTTCCGCAAGTGATCAAGGCGGAATTCCGGTGGTTTTATTTTCCACCCGGTTGCACCATCACCCGGCGCGTACGGGTGACGGAACTTCCGGCAAACGCAGGAACGTTCGCTGTGACACAAGTGTGACCATCGCCGGACCGGAAAGACACCGACGTGTGGGACGGGCGGGCCTTCCGCGCGCCGATCGGGGCGCCTACGGTGGCTGTCATGGCTGATGTACCGAACCTTCCGCACAACCCCCAGGACGACGTCGAGCGTTACGTCGGCCTCGGCCGGCAGGACGCCGAGGAGCAGGCCCGGGCGCGCGGCTGGAGCACCGTCCGCTCGCTCCCGCCGGGCGCGCTGATCACCATGGAGTACCTAGCCGGCCGGCTCAACTTCGAGGTCCAGGACGGCACGGTGCACCGCAGCTGGCAGGGCTGATCAGCCGCGCACCACGCCGCCCACCGCGCCGGCCGCGCACCGCGCCGCACGGACGACGAAGGCCCCGGCCGCTCCTTCGAGGGGAGCGGCCGGGGCCTTCGCTGCGGGGGTGGGGTTGTGCGTACCGGCCCCGCGGTCCGTGGGGCGGTCAGCCGCTCGCGTTGCGACCGCGCCCGGAGGTCGGGCTCAGCGGCGTGGTGCGCGGCACGCGGTCCGCGTGCGGCGGCCGCCGGCTGCCCGCCGGAGTGACCGGGGTGCGCTCGGAACGGATCGTGTACGGGCGCGACGGGTGGTGCGGCCAGCCGTCCGGGGGACGGGTGGTGGAACGACCGCCCGTGCCCGCCGCGATCGTCTCGCGCACCAGCACCTCGCCGTCGGGGGCGATCCGCTGCCGGGACACCCCCGGGGCCAGCGGGCCGACCGGCAGCGGGCCGCGCAGCGAATCGGGGCGCAGTCGCAGCCACAGCCGCAGGATGATGCCCATCAGGCGGTCCTCCACCCAGGTGACGCCGGGCTCCAGCCACGGCATCGCGAGCAGCACGAGCAGGCCCGCGGCCCAGCCGAGCAGCACGTCGCTGACCCAGTGCGTACCGAGGTAGACGGTCGTCATGCCGACGCCCAGCGCGCCCAGTGCGGCGATCACCGACAGCGTGCGGCGGCGCAGCGACGTGGTCGCCAGGTAGGCCAGCACGCCCCAGGTGACCACGGCGTTCGCGGTGTGGCCCGAGGGGAATATGTCGCCGCCCAGCCACATCTCGTTGGAGCCGACGGTCGTCGCGTAGTGCGGGCCGAGCCGGCTCATGCCGAGCTTGGCGGCGCCGACGGTGATGTTCAGCAGCAGCAGCGACGCGCCGAGCACCAGCAGCGGGTGGAGGTTGCGCTGGCGCCAGCAGCGCCAGCCCAGCCAGGCCGCCACCGCCACCGCGGTCGGGCCGCGCTGCCCGAGCACCACGAAGTAGTCGAGGAACGCGTGGATCTCCGGCCACTGCTTGTAGGGCCGGAAGAACATGACCTGCCAGTCGAAGGTGACCAGCCATGAAGTGGTCAGCACCCCGACCACGATCGCCGCGTACACCGCCAGCGTGCCGCCGAACAGCCATTGGCGGGTCCGGGTCATCTGGGGTGGCCGGGCGCGATCGGTCGGGCGCTCCTCCATCTGGTCGAGCTTCTCATCGGTACGCACTCAATCGACGTTACCGCGTGTGATGTAGGCGCTTGGTCAAACTGTGCGCTTTGTAATGACGATGTGATGTGGAATGCGTCTCAAGCGGGGCTTCGGCATGGGGATTTGGAAGAGAATTCTTGGCGATTCTCAAACCCTTCCCGGCGGTCGCGTGTCGTCACGCTCAGCGCCTTATCTGCTTTTCCCTGTAGGAGTTTATCCGTCATTTGCCCGGGCGTCGTTCGATGTTTCCCCGGGGGCGTGGGTGACGGAGGGGGATCATCCGTTCGGTTCGACCGGAAGATGATCACGGTGGGCCGGAACCGTTCAGCCAGAACGCGCCGTAGACCGCGGAGCCCGCCGCCACCAGCCCGACGACCAGCCAGCACCGCACCGGCCGCCACCGCGCGAGCCCCGCCGCCAGCGGCAGCAGCAGCGGATAGGCGGGCATCATCAGCCGCGGCTTGGACCCGAAGTAGCCCTTGGCGGTGAGCGCGAGGAGCAGCACCACCCCGCCGTAGACCGCCAGCGGCAGCGGCTGCCCCTGTCGAACACCGATCAAATACAGCCAGATCACCAACCCGACGCCGACCAGCAGTCCGATCCCGGCCGCGACACCGGGCCCCGAGAGCTGGTGCCAGATGAAGGCGCCGAACGCCAGACCGCCGTCGAAGCCGTTGCCCCAGCCGCCCTGGACGTCGAGGTAGCCGGTGAACGAGCCCTGCCGCACCCCCACCCAGACGAAGTAGCCGCACCAGCCGAGCGGTGCCAGCAGGACGCCCGGCAGCATCCCGGGGTGGGCCCGCAGCGCCGCCTGCAGCCGTACGCCGCCGGCCCGCGCCAGCCACAGCGTCACCGCCGCGGTGATCCACACCGCCGCGACCACCGCCACGCCCACCGGCCGGGTCAGCCCGGCCAGCGAGGCCAGCACCCCCGCCGCCACCCAGCGCCGGGTCAGGACCGCGTACCCGCCCCAGGCCGCGAGCGCGGTGAACAGCGACTCCGAGTACGCCATCGACTGCACGACGCCGACCGGCAGCGCGGCCCACAGCGCCGCCAGCGCGACCCCGGCCCGCGGCCCGTACAGCCGCTCACCGGTCGCGTACAGCGCCCAGGCCGCCGCCAGCGACGCCGACCAGGCGACCGCCATCCCGGCGTCGGCGGGGGAGAGCGGCGAGAGGGCCGACAGGCCGCGCTCCAGCCACGGCAGCAGCGGGAAGAACGCCAGGTTGGAGTGCACATCGCCGTTGGGCAGCTGGACCGTGTAGCCGTATCCCTGCTCGGCGACCCGGGTGTACCAGAGTGAGTCCCAGCGGGCGGTCAGCAGGGTGTGCCAGTCCTTGCCGTCGGCCGCCGACCAGACCGCGAGGACCGCGAGGCCCAGCAGCCGGATCGCCGCGTACGCCGCCAGCGCCGGCGTGGCACGGCGCAGCGCTCCGCCTGCGGCGGAGCGGCTCCGCAGCGTCCGGCCGGGAACGGAGGCCGAGGCAAGATCGTTCATCCGGACGATTATCCAGGTGGCCGAAGAACGTCGGACGACCGCGGGTGGGGGAACGCACGGCGCTGCGATGAGCGTCTCATCGTGAGGTGAGCCACGTGGGCCCCTTCGGGACTCGCGTAGTCTGACGTCTCAAACTCGCCCGTGCCACCGGTTTCCCCGGGGCGTTTTCGCGCCCTGATCCGTGGCCGCGAGAGCATGACTGGAGGTGCTGCATGTCCGGGACGACCACGTCCGGCAGTGGACGGACGGCTGGTGTTCCCCGGCTTTCAGACGGCGGTGCGAACCGCTGGACCGTGCTGATCGTGCTCTGCGTCAGCCTGCTCTTCGTCGCGCTGGACACCACGATCCTGTACGTCGCCGTGCCCTCGGTCACCGAGGACCTGCGGCCGGGACCGGTGGAGCTGCTCTGGATCGTCGACGTCTATCCGCTGATCGCGGCCTCCCTGCTGATCCTCTTCGGCACCCTCGGCGACCGCGTCGGCCGCCGCCGCATCCTCCTCCTCGGCTACGGACTCTTCGGCCTGGCCTCGGCCGCCGCGGCCCTCGCGCCCAACCCGCAGATCCTGATGGTCGCCCGTGCCCTGCTCGGCATCGGTGGCGCGATGATCATGCCCGCGACGCTGTCGATCCTCCGGCAGGTCTTCCCCGACCGGCGTGAGCGCGCGGTCGCCATCGGCGTGTGGAGCGCGGTGGCCGCGGTCGGCGCCGCGGTCGGCCCGGTCCTCGGGGGCTTCCTGGTCGAGAACTTCTGGTGGGGCTCGGTCTTCCTGATCAACATCCCGATGATGGCCGCGATGCTGCTGATAGGCAGGTGGCTGCTGCCGGAGTCGCGCGGTGAGCGCAACGGTCCCTGGGACGTGGTCGGCGCGGTCATCGCGGCGCTCGGCGTGCTGGGCATCGTCCTCGGCGTCAAGCGGATCGGCAGCGGCGCCGCGTTGATCGGCCCCACCACTCTGCTCCCCATCGTCCTCGGCACCCTCCTGCTGATCCTCTTCGTGCGCCGCCAGCACCGGCGCGCGCACCCGCTGATCGACATGCGGCTGTTCTCCCGCCCCGCCTTCGGCACCTCCGTCGGCTGCATCGTGCTGGCCATGCTCGCCCTGGTGGGCCTCCAGCTGATCGCCGTCCAGTACCTCCAACTCGTGCTGGGACTCAGCCCCCTGGAGACCGGCCTGCGGATGCTGCCGCTGGTCTTCGCGGCGATGGCCGCCGGCCTCACCGGCTCGAAGATGCTCCAGGCCGTCGGCCCCCGCGCGATGGTCTCGCTGGGCTTCGTGCTGACCGCCGCCGCGGTGCTCTGCCTGACCGCGATGAGCAGCCACGACCGCCCCTGGCTGCTGGCCGGCGGTTTCGTGCTGCTCGGCTTCGGCTTCCAGTCCACGCTGTTCGGGGCGTACGAATCGATGCTCAGCGAGGCCCCCGCCGAGCAGTCCGGTGGCGCCGCCGCCATCGGTGAGACCTCCTACCAGCTCGGCGCCGGCATCGGCGTCGCCCTGCTCGGCAGCGTCATGAACGCGGCCTACGCCCCCGGCCTGAGCCATGTCGCCGGGGTCCCGGCGAAGGCCTCCGCCTCGGCCGCGCACTCCCTGGGCGAGGCCTACAAGGTGGCCGCCGGGCTCGGCGACGCCGCCCGGGCCGCGCTGCGCGAGGCCGCCCGCGACTCCTTCGTCCGCGGGCTGCACATCACGCTCGTCGCCAGCGCCGTGCTGCTGCTGGTCGGTGCGGGCATCGCGCTGCGGCTGCCGCGCCGGGCGGCGGACTCCACGGAGCGGGCGGAGGGCGAGGCCGCGACCGGGGACGGTGCGGCGGTGGGGGCCGGGCGGGGCGGCGGCGAGCCCGCCCCGGCGAGCTCCGGCCGCTGAGCCGGCCCCGTCCACCCGCCCCTGCGGCGCCTCGCCGCGCGGCGGTGACCCTTGCCGCGCGGCACCGCGGGCCGTACCGTCGGACACGCTGTAACTACCGCTGCTAGTTTTTCTCGTTACGCGTGATCGCTGCCGCCGGAGGCCCGCCATGTCCGCCACGCCGTCCTCAGTGTCCTCGACGGTCCCGCCGTTCGACCCCAGCGACCCCCTGGGCCTCGACGACCTGCTCACCGACGAGGACCGCGCGGTCCGCGACACCGTCCGCCGGTGGGCCGCCGACCGCGTGCTGCCGCACATCGCCGGGTGGTACGAGGCGGGCGAGCTGCCCGGCATCCGCGAACTGGCCCGCGAACTCGGCTCGATCGGCGCGCTCGGCATGTCCCTCACCGGCTACGGCTGCGCCGGTGCCTCCGCCGTCCAGTACGGCCTGGCCTGTCTGGAACTGGAGGCCGCCGACTCCGGCATCCGCTCACTGGTCTCCGTCCAGGGCTCGCTCGCCATGTACGCGATCTGGCGCTTCGGCTCCGAGGAGCAGAAGCAGCAGTGGCTGCCCGCGATGGCGGCCGGCGAGGTCATCGGCTGCTTCGCGCTGACCGAGCCCGACCACGGCTCCGACCCGGCCGGGATGCGCACCCACGCCAAGAGGGACGGCGGCGGGGACTGGGTGCTCAACGGGCGCAAGATGTGGATCACCAACGGTTCGGTGGCCGGTGTCGCGGTGGTCTGGGCCCGTACCGACGACGGCATCCGGGGCTTCGTCGTCCCCACCGACACCCCCGGGTTCTCGGCCCCCGAGATCACCCACAAGTGGTCCCTGCGCGCCTCGGTGACCAGCGAACTCGTCCTGGACGAGGTGCGGCTGCCGGCCGACGCGGTGCTCCCCGAGGGCGCCGGCCTGCGCGGCCCGCTCAGCTGCCTGAGCCACGCCCGCTACGGCATCGTCTGGGGCTCCATGGGCGCCGCCCGCGCCAGCTTCGAGGCGGCACTGGAGTACGCCAGGACCCGGGAGCAGTTCGGCAAGCCCATCGGCGGCTTCCAGCTCACCCAGGCCAAGCTCGCCGACATGGCCGTCGAACTGCACAAGGGGATCCTGCTCGCCCACCATCTGGGGCGGCGGATGGACGCGGGGCGGCTGCGCCCCGAGCAGGTCAGCTTCGGCAAGCTGAACAACGTGCGGGAGGCGATCGAGATCTGCCGTACGGCGCGGACGATCCTCGGCGCCAACGGGATCTCGCTGGAGTACCCCGTCATGCGGCACGCGACCAACCTCGAATCGGTGCTCACCTACGAGGGCACCGTCGAGATGCACCAGCTGGTGCTGGGCAAGGCGCTCACCGGTCTGGACGCCTTCCGCTGACCGGGCGGCGGGTGCCGGACTCCGGTGAGCGGCCGTGCCCGCCGACTCCGGTCGCTGCGCCCCCGGGACCGTGACACCGGTGACTGCCGCCGAGCGTCCCCGAACCCCCGCCGAAAGCGCCTGGGTCCTGCTCAACTCTGGTTGAAGAAGCCACCGTTGCGGTGATCGCGGGACTCGCCGTTGAGCACCCGGTAGTCGGCGGGGGTGAGCAGGAACACCCGGGTGGCGACCCGCTCGATCGACCCGCGCAGACCGAAGGTCAGGCCGGCCGCGAAGTCGACCACGCGCTTGGCGTCGGCGGGCTCCATGGCCGTCAGGTTGACGATCACCGGGACGCCGTCCCGGAACAGCTCGCCAATGCCGCGGGCGTCCCGGAAGCTCTCCGGGGTGACCGTGGCGATGCGGGTGCCCTGGTCCTGGGCGGCCTCGTCCGCCACCCGGACCCGGGGGTCGGTCACCCAGGGGCTGCTTCCGCCCGAGTCGCCGGCATCGGGTCCCTCGGCGTAGTCGTCGTCGTAGTAGCGCTCGTCATCACTGTCGTCGACGAGGCCAAGCCAGGCGCTCGCCTTGCGCACCGATCCCATTGACGCCTCCTCTCACCCGCGGTGTCTGTATGTACGCCCCCTATCGTCGTCCATGAGGCCGAGGGTGTGCCAAGTGGATAGCCGCCGCACGGGGGGTTCGTGACACATCTGGTGCAAAGAGGGTGGCGCGCCATCAGCTTCCGCGCCCCACAAGCAAACTGACAGTACGAAGAACATCACGGTCGGTGCCGGACGGGCTGGTCGAACCCGTGCGCCGGCTCATCCGGCCTCCGGCGGACTCATCCGCGAGGCGGCGATCGCCGACGGCCCGGTGCCCCACTTCTTCAGGATCCGGTCGTAGGTGCCGTCCTTCGCGCGGCGGCCGGGCCGGCGGCCCCGGTGCCGTCGGCCGGGTCGCCCGAGCCGCAGGCGGTGAGAGCCAGGGCCGCGGTGGCCAACGGGGCCGCGATGCGCGGTGCGGTGGTGCGGGACGTTCTGGACATGGGCGTGGGATCTCCAGGTGCGTACCCCCGACTCCCGTATGGGGAGGGCGCGTTGTGCGGCATCGGGAGGGTGGCGGGTGGTGGGGAACGGCATGGCACGGCGGGGTGGAGCGAGGGGGGGGAGGGGCACCGGTCGGCGGTGTGAGGTGTGAAGGCGCACGGCGGGAAAGCGAGACAGGCGAGACAGGAGGGAGAGCGAGACAGACGAGACCGGTGAGACCGGCGGGAAAGTGAGACAGCGGGAAGCGGGAGAGGCGCAGAACCGCGTGACGGCCCGGCCGGAACGGCGAACGGGCTCGGGGCAGGAGGTCAGCTCAACAGGACGACGACCACACACGACCGAAGTCGATGTGGTCGCGGGTGACCAGGTGCTGACATGCGTCCATGGACCTAAGTGGAACAGGCATCCGTTTTGGCGTCAACCGCTAGGTGATCCCTCGCTCACAGCGCGGACGGCCTTGACAGCGAGGCGTGTTCACTCCGTAGCATCGAGAACCGGTCGTGCTGAGGGGCGCGGCCGGCAACCCGTGTGAAGGCGCCGGAGTCTGTGTTCGCTCTCGGTAACCACGGAGCTTCCGCATGCCTTCCGACACCCTCGACGCCCCCGCCCCGTCCGCCGCGGCTCCGGGCCCCACCCCCGCACAACCGGCCGCCTTGCGCATCGTGCCGCGCCGCCGCACCGGCCAGTGGGCGGTGGCCGTCGCCGTCCTCGCCCTGCTGGCGCCGGCCGCGACCTCCGTCGTCCGCAACGACGCCTTCCAATGGGACGTGGTCGCCGACTACTTCCTGACCGCCGCCGTGCTGCGCGGCCTCGGCCCGACCCTCTGGTACGTCGTGGTCACCTCCGTGCTCAGTGCCGGCCGGTACGTCGTCGAGCGGCACTACGCCCGTGGAACGGCCGGTGCCCGATGAGCCGGTCCTCGAACCCCTCCGCACGGCCGTCCGTGGTCATCGTCGGGGCCGGGCCGCGCGGCACCGGGCTGATCGAGCGGATCGCCGCCAACGCCCCCGAACTCCTCGGCGAGACGCCCCTCGACCTGCACCTGGTCGATCCCCACCCGCCCGGCGGCGGCCGCATCTGGCGGCACGACCAGTCCCCGCTGCTGTGGATGAACTCGACGGCCGAGGACGTCACCATGTTCACCGACGCGAGCGTCGAACAGGACGGGCCGGTGCGGCCCGGCCCCTCGCTCGCCGCCTGGGCCCGCGCGGTCCGGGCCGGCCGGATCACCGTCGATCCCGCGCTGGCCGGGGAGGTCGCGGCGCTCGGGCCGGGCGACTTCGCCGGCCGCCGGCTCCAGAGCGCCTACCTGAGCTGGGTGTACGCCCAGGCGGTGGCCGCGCTGCCACCCACCGTCACGGTCCATGAACACCGGCGTAGGGCGGTACGCGTGTCCGGCCCGCGCGACGGCCGCCAGCGGGTGTGGCTGGCGGGCCGTCGGACGCCCCTGCCCGCCGATCTCGTCGTCCTCGCCCTCGGCCACCTCGAATCCGAACTCACCTCAGAACAGCAGGAGTTGAGCGACTTGGCGGCCCGCCACGGGCTGACCCACCTGCCGCCCGCGTTCACCGCCGACAGTGATCTGAGCGCCCTGCGGCCCGGCGAGAAGGTACTGGTCCGCGGCTTCGGGCTCGCCTTCGTCGATCTGATGGTGCTGCTGACCGAGGGCCGCGGCGGCAGCTACACCACCGGCCCCGACGGGCAGCCGACCTACCGGCCCTCCGGGCGCGAACCCGTGCTGTACGTCGGCTCGCGGCGCGGGGTGCCATACCACTCCAAGCTCGGCTACGGGCCGGGCGGCGAACGGCCCCCGGTGCCGCGCTTCTTCGGGCCCGACCAGGTCGACGCGCTGCTCGCCCGGTCCGGCGGGGTCGACTTCCGGCGCGACGTCTGGCCGCTCATCGCCAAGGAGCTGGGATTCGCCCACTACCACCGGCTGTTCACCGCCCACGCCGAGCGCACCCGGATGCCCTGGAAGGACTTCGAGGAGGAGTACGCCGCCGCCGACCCCGGCAGCGCCGCACTCCGGGCCCTGGTCGCCGCCGCCGTCCCGGACCCGGCCGACCGCCTCGACCTGGAGGCCATCGACCACCCGCTGGCCGGCGTCCGCTACCCGGACGGCGAGGCGCTACAGGCCGGCCTGCGCGGCTACATCGAAGCCGACCTCGCCCGCCGCCACGACCCCGCGCACAGCCCCGACCTCGCGGTCTTCCTCGCCCTGCTGTCGGTCTACGGCCAGCTGACCAGGATCGGCGACTGCGGCCCCTGGTGGCACGGCTTCTTCAGCTACCTCGCCTCCGGCCCGCCCGGGCCACGGCTGCGGCAGCTGCTCGCACTGTCCCGCGCCGGCGTGGTGCGCTTCCTCGGCGCCGACCTCACCGTCACCGCCGACGAACGACGTGGGGTGTTCCGCGCCGAAAGCGCCAGCGTGCCGGGGGAGTCGGTGGAGGCCCGGGCGCTGGTGGAGGCCCGGCTGCCGGAACCGACCGTCCGGCACACCCGGGACGCCCTGCTGCGCACCCTGTACGCCGAGGGCGCCGCCGAGACACCGGCCGGGCTGCTCGCGGTCCGTGCCGCCGACGCGCGCATCCTGGACCGGGCCGGCCGCCCGTACCCGCGCCGCTTCGCCCTCGGCCCGCACACCGACGCCCGCTCCGGCAGCGCCTTCGCCCGACCCGGCACCAACGCCCCCGCCTTCCGACAGAACGACGCCACCGCACGGGCCCTGCTCACCTTCCTCCGCGACCGGGCCACCCGACCCAAAGCCGTTCCCGAGACCGCAACCGTCCCCGAGGGAGCCACCCGATGAGCACACCCGGCGCCGTCGTCGAGATCCGCTCCGTCCACAGGAGCACCACCATGATCGTCGTCACCCGGTCGTCACCCATGAGATCGGCTTCGCCGCGAGGTGGCCGATACCGTCGTCTTCACGGACGGCGGACGGATCGTTCGACAGGGCCCGCCTCGTTCGACAGGGCCCACCTCGTTCAACAGGGCCCGCCCGGCGACGTCCTCGACCGCCCGCGCCACGGGCGCACCAAGTCCTTCCCCTCCAAGGTCCGCTGAGCACGTCTCCGCAGAAGGGTTCACGGTTCATGAGCAGCAACGCACTCCAGGAGTGGCAGGACTGGCGCGAGCGGCGTACGGCCGCCGTCTCCGCGCCCTACGGCCCGCTCGCGCTGACCGGCACCCACTGGCTGGCCGACGCTCCCGGCGGCCGTGTCGCGGGGCTGCCGGGCCTCTGGACCGAGGAGGGCGAGGCGGTCATGTTGTGGGCCGCCGCCGCGGACGCGCTCACCGTCGACGGCGAACCGGCCGTCGGCGATACCCCACTGCCTGGACGGCGTGGGAGGTGCCCCCATCGGCTCGGCCAGGACACCGACCCCGCGGCCACCCGCGTGGCACACGGCGGGCGGCATCTGTTCGTGCTGCGCCGCGAGGGCCGGTGGGCGGTGCGCGACTACGACCCGGACGCCCCCGCCCGCCGCGCGTTCGCCGGGATCGAGGTCTACCCGCACGACGAGCGCTGGGTGCGGCCCGGCCGGTTCCGGCCGTATGCACAGGGCCGCACCCTGACGGTGCTGCACGCCGACGGACAGCGGCGCGGCCTCGGCCTCGCCGGTGAACTCTCCTTCACCCTCGCGGGGGACGAGCACACCCTCCAGGTCGCGGTGGAGGGCGACGGCTCCCTGTGGGCCGTGCTCGCCGACGCCACCAGCGGTACCGACAGCTACCGCTTCCGCTTCCTGCGGCCGCCCGCGCCCGCCGCGGACGGCACCGTCACCGTCGACTTCAACCGCACCCTGCTGCCTCCCTGCGCGTTCGCCGACCACTTCCTGTGCCCCTTCCCGCCGCCCGGCAACACCCTGTCGATCGACCTGCCCGCGGGGGAACGGAACCGCATCGTCCGCTGATCCGTCCGAGTTCCGACCGAGGGGGTCAGCGCCGCCCCGGTGGCCGCCACGACGGCTGCCGGGGCGGAGTGCGGCACCAACTGCCCCCGCGCTAACGGGAGATGTCCGGCGCGAGACATTCGTGAATCCCTCTTGCGCGGCGGGGGTGACGCACCCGAGACTCCGCTCAGCGCTTGTCAGGGGCACGCAGAAACGTATGTGCGGATTCCCGCGGGCCCTTCGGCTGCGCCTCACCGGGCTGCTCACCCGCGGCCCCCGATCCCCCTCGGAGGAATCAGTGAGGAACGAGCGCACCACCCCCCGCAGCGGCAGAGCGAGACGCACCCGGCTGATCGCCGTGGCGTCCGGACTGATGGCCATCGGTGCCGTCGCCGTCCCCACCGCCAACGCCCAGAACCCCACCCCCGCAGCGACGTTCAGCGCGGCCCGGCTGTCGGCCGCCGGTGACGCGGTCCGGGCCGCGGACGTGGCCGGTACCGCCTGGCGGGTCGACACCACGACCCACACCCTGGTCGTCACCGCCGACCGCACCGTCTCCCGGGCCGAGATCGCCAAGATCCGGCGGGCCGCCGGGAACAACGCCGCAGCGGTCCGCATCGACCGGGTCGCGGGCACCATCCGCAAGTACATCTCCGGCGGCGACGCCATCTACGCCCCCAGCTGGCGCTGCTCCCTCGGCTTCAACGTCCGCAAGGGCAGCACCTATTACTTCCTGACGGCCGGTCACTGCACCGACGGCCAACCGCCCTGGACCACCGGCTCCGGCGCCACGCTCGGCAACACCGTCGGCAGCAGCTTCCCCGGCAACGACTACGGCATCGTCCAGTACACCGGCTCCACCTCCCACCCGGGCACCGTCGGCAGCCAGGACATCACCAGCGCCGGCACCCCGAGCGTCGGCCAGTCGGTCACCCGCCGCGGCTCCACCACCGGCATCCACAGCGGCAAGGTCACCGGCCTGAACGCCACCGTCAACTACGGCGGCGGCGACATCGTCTCCGGACTCATCCAGACCACCGTCTGCGCCGAACCCGGCGACAGCGGCGGCCCCCTCTACTCCGGGAGCACGGCGCTGGGCCTGACCTCCGGCGGCAGCGGCGACTGCACCTCCGGTGGCACCACGTTCTTCCAGCCCGTCACCGAGGCGCTCAGCGCGTACGGCGTGAGCGTCTACTGACGACGACCGGCTGATCCGCGCGCAGACGTCCTGCCGGCGCCCCGGGCCCGGGCCCGGCAGGACCTGGGTCCCCGTCCGCCGGCGGACGGGGCCCGGCCGCGCCCGTCGCGAGCCTCGACCCCCCTCCGGCCCGGGCATACCATGGAAAGCAGCCCGATTCGGACGGCATACGGCACACATCAGGGGGCCGTGATGGTCGAAGAACTGGTGGCAGCCGGGGTGGCACTGGGGTGCGCCGGCGTGGTCTATTTCATGGCGGCGGCCCGCGTGGTCAAGCAGTACGAACGCGGTGTGGTGCTCCGGCTGGGGCGGCTGACCTCCGCGGTGCGGGAGCCCGGCTTCACCATGATCATTCCGGGTATCGACCGGATGCGTAAGGTCAATATGCAGATCGTCACGATGCCGGTACCCGCCCAGGAAGGCATCACCCGTGACAACGTCACGGTCCGGGTCGACGCGGTGGTCTATTTCAAGGTCGTGGACGCCGCCGACGCGGTCGTCCGGGTCGAGGACTACCGCTTCGCGGTCTCCCAGATGGCCCAGACCTCGCTGCGGTCGATCATCGGCAAGAGCGAACTGGACGACCTGCTGTCGAACCGCGAGAAGCTCAACCAGGGCCTGGAGCTGATGATGGACAGCCCGGCCATCGGCTGGGGCGTGACCGTCGACCGGGTGGAGATCAAGGACGTGTCGCTGCCGGAGACCATGAAGCGGTCGATGGCCCGCCAGGCGGAGGCGACCCGGGACCGGCGTGCCCGGGTGATCAACGCCGATGCCGAGTTGCAGGCGTCGAAGAAGCTGGCCGAGGCCGCCGCGGCGATGTCCGACCAGCCCGCGGCGCTGCAACTGCGGCTGCTACAGACCGTGGTGGCGGTCGCCGCCGAGAAGAACTCCACGCTGGTCCTGCCCTTCCCTGTTGAGCTGCTGCGGTTCCTGGAGCGCTCCGGAGGGCAGGCGCCGACACCGACCGAACGGGCCGAGGCGGAGGCCGCGCGGGAGCGCGTGGCGCGGTCGGCCCCGGTTCCCGAGGAGTCGGCCGTTTCCCAGGGGTCGGCCGTTCCTCAGGGGTCGGTAGTTCCCGAGGGGTCGGTAGTTCCCGAGGAGCTGGCCGCTCCCGAGGAGCCGGCGGTTCCTGAGGGGCCGCCCCTCGGGACCCGCGCCGGGGAGGAGCCACCGCCGGTGCTGGAGGAACTCCCGAAGGTGGAGAACCTGCCGTAGGGGGGTGGTCCGGTAGGTACCGGTAGGTGGTGGCCCGGTAGGCGGTGGTTCCGGGGGCCTGGATCTTGGCCAGGTCTTGGTCCCCTGGGCGTTGGTCCCCTACGTGGTGGTCCCTAGGGAGTGGTCGCGGGGCGTGACGTGGGGCCGTAGGGGGGTGGCGAACGCATCCCGTAGGGGGTGTGAGGGCCCCCTGCGGAGCCACAACGGGGTGGGGTCGGGCGATATTCCTGCGGCTCGCGATACGCAGCACGCAGTGCCAGTTCTCACCCATCTCACCTACCTCACCCATCTCACTCGCGCCCGCCCGCCCGCGCTTCCTCTCCCTCCCTCCCAGGGGTCCGTTCCGGCCACTCCTGGTTCTCACAAACGGTCTCGGCCCCGATCGCTCCGCATGCCCTCTGATGTCCGCACTCAGGATCTGGCGGCGCGGACAGCGGTGTGGCGACCGTGTGACGAAAGCGTGAACTCCCGTATGTGAGACCGGAACTCGGTCTTGTGCACGAGTGAGGCGGATGGGAATACTCGGCTCCGCACGTTGGCATGGACGCGACTCCCCGAGCGCTGTCTTGCGGGGCGGATCCGTTCGTGCCCCGAACACCTCACTCTCCGGGCCCGTGCAACTCCCCACAGTCCGGGCCCATCCCCCCACGGGAGGCTCTGAGTTGAAGCACCGACGCATACCCAACAGGCGTGCCCTGGTGGCGGGTGCGGGAGCGCTCGCGCTCGCTGCCACGGCCACCGTCACCCTCGCCAACGCCCAGGCGGCCCCGGCCCCCTCCACCCCCACGCTTGCCAAGCTGACCTCCGCCGCGGCGTCCACCCTGGCGTCCCAGCTCAAGGCCGGCACGGCCGGCGCGTTCTATGACGCCAAGGCCCGGAAACTGGTGGTCAACGTCGTCAGCGAGGCGGCGGCCAAGGCGGTACGGGCGAAGGGCGCCGAGGCCAGACTGGTCAAGCACACGCTGGCCCAGCTCGACGCGGCCCGGCAGACGCTGAAGACGAAGGCGACCATCCCCGGTACGGCCTGGGGGATCGACCCGCAGACCAACAAGGTCGTGGTGACCGCCGACCGCACGGTCAAGGGCGCCAAGCTGGACCGGCTCACCAAGGTCACCAAGAGCCTGGGTGACAGGGTCGAACTCCGGTACAGCAAAGGCGAGTTCAAACCGTTCATCGGCGGCGGCGACGCGATCTGGGGGAGCGGCGCCCGCTGCTCGCTCGGCTTCAACGTCGTCAAGGACGGCCAGCCGTACTTCCTGACGGCCGGTCACTGCGGCAACGCCGTCAAGAGCTGGTCCGACCAGCAGGGCGGCTCGGAGATCGCGACCACCGAGGACTCCAAGTTCCCCGGTGACGACTTCTCGATCGCCAAGTACACGGGCGACACCGAGCACCCGAGCGAGGTCGACCTCTACGACGGCAGCACCCAGAAGATCACCAAGGCCGGGGACGCCACGGTCGGTGAGAAGGTGAAGCGCAGCGGCAGCACCACCCAGGTGCACGACGGCACCGTCAAGGCGCTCAACGCCAGCGTCAACTACCAGGAGGGCACGGTCGACGGTCTGATCCAGACCGACGTCTGCGCCGAGCCCGGTGACAGCGGTGGCGCGCTCTTCGACGGCGAGACCGCGCTCGGTCTCACCTCCGGCGGCAGCGGCGACTGCTCCGGCGGCGGCGAGACCTTCTTCCAGCCGGTGCCGGAGGCCCTTCAGGCCTACGGGGCGCAGATCGGCTGACGCGTACGGTGCATGACGGGCCGGTGCCGGCCCCTGGACGCCCTCGACGCCCGGGGGCCGGCACCACGGTCCCGGCCCGCCGGGTCGGGCGCCCTTGGGACGGTCGCCCTCGGAGCGGTCGTCCTTGCGTCCGTCTCCTTCGGGTCCGTCGTCCTTGGGACTGCTGTCCGTGGTGTCGTCGCTCATCCGATCCCACCGCCTGCCGTCCACCACCCACCGTCCACCACCTGCCGTCCACCACCCACCACCTGCCGTCCACCTCCCACCGCCTGTCGCCTGCGCCTCCGGTCACCGGTCACCGGCCACCGGCCACCGGCCTCTGGCACCGGCCACCGGAGGCCCCCGGGGCCGGAGCCTCGGGTCGAACGTCCTCGGGCTGAACGTGAAGATCCCCGGGCACCGCCGTCCGGTGCCCGGGGATCTGGTCAGGGGTCGCCGTCAGAACTCGAAGACCGAGCCGCTGCCGCCGGCCATTGTGCAGGCGTTGGCGAATGTGTACGTGTACGACACTCGCTTGCCCTGCCACACGCCGTCCGCGGTGACGACGATCGGTGCCCATTCCTTGGTGCACAGGCGGTCCGAGACGGTGCTGGTCACCGTGCCGAAGTCGCCGGCCGCCGCGCGCAGTTCGGCGCAGGCGCCTCTCGGGTTCGGGTGGCTGCCGGTTGCCACCGGCGTACAGCTGAGCGTCACCGCACGCTGCACCGTGGCGGTCGCGCGGCTTTCGCCCTGGCCGACTGTCAGCACCAGTTCCGTCGGCGCGTACAGGCCTCCGGATCGCGCGGGCTGCGCCGGTGCGGCGGCGGCCTGGGCGGTGGTGGCGAGGGTGCCGAGGACCAGGGCCGTGCCGAGCGCGATCGCCCCAGTGATGTACCGCATGACGAACACTCCCTTGTTTGCGGGTGCAGATGCCGGACGGGAGTCTGGCCCAACCGCACTCCGAAAGCATCCTGATCGCGCGCCGGCCGATCGCTTTGAGTCGTTGGGTGAAAGCTGAGTGTAATGGCGCGAACAAGTCGGAGGTCGTGCGGGGGAGTCGGGGAGAAAGTGTGTGCGGCCAGCCCGGATGCCGTGGCCGTCATGCTCGTGGCAAGAGCCGATCGCGCCCGGAAGGGAGGAATCCGGCCGCCGACCGGCCGTTCGGGCGGGTTTCGATCTCCGTCGATTGGCTGAAGAGGGGGGGCGGAGGCAGCCTCCGACCAGCCCGGCCCGGCGGTCGGGGTAAGAGACGTCGGCCCGCGGACCGCCTTACAGGCCCGCCACGGCCCGGCGATCGGCCACCCGTTGGCGGACGGATGCGGTGCCGGCGGGGTGGGGCGCTCAGGCCTGTCCGGTCTCGAAGCGGCTCACCTTGCCGTTCGCCACCGTGAACTGCCAGCTGGTACGCATCTCGCCCCAGGTGTCGTTGCGATAGTTCGCCACCAGGGACAGCCCGTCGTCGGACTCGGACTGCACCTCCATGTGCCCGCGGGAGCCGAAGATCTCGCGGTCGGTCCACTCCCGCAGGTTCCGGTCCGAGCCGTCGTCGGACATGGTGGCGTCGGGCGTGAGCGCGGCGAAGAACGCCTGCTCGTCGTTGGCGTTGAGGGCACTGACCAGGGCGCGTACCGCGGGGTGGGAGAGCCGGTCGACGGGGACGGTCATGTCTCTGCTCCTTTTTTCCGGAAGACCGAGAGGATCAGGGTGAGCGCGGTGCCGCCCACCGCCCAGGCGGAGAGCACCAGGAGGGGGCCGGTCACGGCGGTGCCGTGGAAGTAGGCGAGTGAACGGGCCGTCCAGGTGCCGGCGCCGGGCGGCAGAGCCGGCCCGATCGCCCGCCAGAAGGGCGGCAGCAGGGGGTAGGGGTAGGCGCCGCCCGCGCTCGGGTTGCCGAGGATGACGATCAGCAGGATCGCCAGGCCGATGCCGATGATGCCCAACAGGGCCTGGCAGGCCAGGGTGGTGGCGCCGACCGCGAAGACGATCAGGGCGCCCAGGCCCCACAGTCCGACGAACGTGCCGGGCAGTGCGTCCAGGACCGGGCCGACGATGATCGCGCCGGCCAGTCCGGCGGCGACCGCGTACAGGGTGAGCGCCGCCAGTCGGATGACCGCCCGGTGCCCGTTGGAGGGGCGCGCCCCGGCGCTGATCGCGAGGATCGCGGCGCACAGATAGCCGCCCACGCACCAGCCGACGACGAGGTAGAAGGACGTGAGGCTGCGGCTGTCGCCCGGTGCGGCGGGCGCGACGTCCACGGTGCGCACGGTGCGGTGCTGGGCCTTCTCGGCCGCGCGGACGATCAGTTCGACGGCCTGGGAGAGGGAGGCGCCGCCGCCGCTGGCGACCAGCAGCCGGTCGGTGGTGCCGCGCGGGTCGACGATCAGGGCGCCGTCGATCGTCCGGTCGGCGATCTGCTGTCGTGCGGCCCGCTCGGAGGCGACCGGGTGCGGGTCCAGGGGGGAGCCGGGCAGCTGGTCCAGCGTGTGGACCAGCGGACCGCGGGCGGGCTGGGGAGCGACCACGGCGAGCGGGACGTCGGTCGGCTCGGGGTGGTGGAAGGCGCCGGTGTACGAGGTGATGAACGCGATCATCAGGCCCAGTACGCCGAGCACCAGCAGCGAGGCGTGCGGCGTCACCGCGCTCTTCACCTCCCCGCGGAAGGTGGTGCGGGTGCCGTCGTCCGTCGTGGCCATGCATCGCTCCTCGCCGCAGGGGCGACCGCGATGGGCAGGGGCGACCGCCATGAGCAGAGGCGACTGCGATGCGCAGAGGCGACTGCCGATGTGGGGCTTTTGCTCACATATCTTGCGATCGGTGGCCGGGTGTCGCAGATCGGGCGGGGCCGATCGGGGCTGCCGGTGAGGCGGGAGAGGTCGCTCGGCGTGGCGTTCGTACGAATGTTCGATCGACGGGTTATGGTGGAAGGGAGGAACGAGGGACACAGGTCAGCCAGGGGGCGGATGAGGTGCAAGGAGGTGCGGGTGCCCGGGTTCACGCATCTGCACACCGCTTCGGGGTTCTCCCTGCGCTACGGCGCCTCCCATCCGGAGCGGCTCGCCGAGCGCGCCGCCGAGCGCGGTATGGACGCCCTCGCGCTGACCGACCGGGACGGGCTCTCCGGGGCCGTACGCTTCGCCAAGGCCGCCGCCGAGGCCGGTATCCGGCCACTCTTCGGTGGCGAACTCGCCGTGGCCGGACGTGAGCCGGGGCCGGCGGCCGGCGCGTCCGCCACGCGGCCGCGCACCCCGGTCCGCGGCGGCGCCTTCCTCGACGAGTCCGCCGCCCGCGCGGTCTTCCTGGCCCGTGACGGAGTGGCCGGCTGGGCCGCCCTGTGCCGGCTGGTCTCGGCCGCCCACGCCGGGCGGACCGAGCAGCCCCTCCTCCCCTGGGACGCCCTGGAGGCCGCCCCCGACGGACTGACCGTGCTGCTCGGGCCGGACTCCGACGTCGGCCGGGCGCTCGCCGCCGGCCGCCCGGACCGCGCCGCCCGGCTCGTCGCCCCCTGGCGTGATCTGTACGGCGAGGCGCTCCGCCTCGAAGTCGTCGACCACGGCCGGCCCGGCAGCGGCCCCGGCTCCCCGCGGCTCGCCGCCCGCACCCTCGGCTTCGCCGTCGACCAGGGCATCCGCGCCGTCCTGACCAACGCGGTCCGCTACGCCGACCCCGGCCAGGGCCCGGTCGCCGACGTCCTGGACTCCGCCCGCCGCCTGGTGCCGGTGGACCCGCACCGCCCCGAGTCCTGGGACAGCGGTGAACGCTGGCTCAAGGACGCCGCCGCGATGGGCCGCACCGCCGAGCGGATCGCCGAGGCGGCCGGCTTCCGCCGCGGCCTGGCGCACCGACTGCTCGCCATGACCGAGGAGACCGCCGGGGCGTGCGTGGTCGACCCGCAGGACGACATCGGGCTCGGCCGGATCCACTTCCCCGAGCCGCGACTGGTCGGCGCCGAGCACCGCACCGCCGCCCGGGTGCTGCGCTCGCGCTGCGCCGCCGGCATGGTGCTGCGCGGCTACGACCACGACCGCGCACGCTGGGCGCGGCTGCACGACGAACTGCGCACCATCGAACGGCTCGGCTACCCCTCGTACTTCCTGACGGTCGCTCAAGTCGTGGATGACATAAGGGAGATGGGTATACGGGTCGCGGCCCGTGGGTCCGGTGCCGGGTCGCTGGTCAACCACCTCCTGGGTATCGCGCACGCCGATCCGGTCGAGCACGGGCTGCTGATGGAGCGCTTCCTGTCCGAACGGCGGGCGGCGTTGCCGGACATCGACATAGACGTCGAATCCGCCCGCCGGCTGGAGGTCTACCGCGCGATCTTCGACCGCTTCGGCACCGAGCGGGTTGCCACGGTCTCGATGCCCGAGACCTACCGCGTACGGCACGCCGTACGGGACGTGGGCGCCGCCCTGGGCATGGACCCGGCGTTGGTGGACCGGCTCGCCAAGGCCTTCCCGCACATCCGCGCCCGTGACGCCCGGGCGGCGCTGGCCGAGCTGCCGGAGCTGCGCGGGGTGCGGGAGGCCGGCACCGAACGGCTGTGGCAGCTGGTCGAGGCGCTGGACGCGCTGCCGCGCGGAATCGCCATGCACCCGTGCGGGGTACTGCTGTCGGACGCCACCCTGCTGGACCGCACGCCCGTCGTGCCCACCAGCGGCGAGGGCTTCGCCATGTCCCAGTTCGACAAGGACGACGTGGAGGAGATGGGGCTGCTCAAGCTCGATGTGCTGGGCGTACGGATGCAGTCCGCGATGGCCCATGCGGTCGCCGAGATCGGCCGGGCCACCGGGCACCGGCTCGACCTCGACGACCCCGCACAGGTGCCGCCCGGCGATCCGGCCACCTACGACCTGATCCGCTCGACCGAAACGCTCGGTTGCTTCCAGATCGAGTCGCCCGGCCAGCGCGACCTGATCGGGCGGCTGCAACCGGCCACCTTCCACGACCTGGTCGTCGACATCTCCCTGTTCCGGCCGGGGCCGGTCGCCGCCGACATGGTGCGGCCCTTCATCGAGGCCCGGCACGGCCGGAAGCCCGTCCGCTACCCGCACCCCGACCTGGAGGAACCGCTGCGCGAGACCTACGGGGTGGTGGTCTTCCACGAGCAGATCATCGAGGTGCTGCGGATCATGACCGGCTGCGCGCGGGACGAGGCGGACGAGAAGCGGCGCGCGCTGTCGGACCCGGAGCTCCAGGGCCGGGTGCGCGTCTGGTTCGCCCGGCGTGCCGAGCAGCGCGGCTACGGGCCCGACGTGATCGCGCGCACCTGGGAGATCGTCGAGGCCTTCGGCTCGTACGGCTTCTGCAAGGCGCACGCGGTGGCCTTCGCGGTGCCCACCTACCAGTCCGCCTGGCTCAAGGCGCACCACCCGGCCGCCTTCTACGCCGGGCTGCTCACCCACGACCCGGGGATGTATCCGAAGCGGCTGTTGCTGGCGGACGCCCGGCGGCGCGGGGTGCCGGTGCTGCCGTTGGACGTGAACCGCTCGGCGGTCACCCACCGGATCGAACTGGTGTCCGGTGGTTCCGGTGCGGAGGGCTCCCGGGGGAGCTGGGGACTGCGGCTGGCCCTCTCCGACGTCCACGGCATGAGCGAGGCCGAGGCGCGGCGGATCGCGGCCGGGCAGCCCTACCACTCCCTCCAGGACCTGTGGCAGCGGGCCCGGCCGTCCCGCCCGGTCGCCGAACGCCTCGCCCGGGTGGGCGCCCTGGACGCCTTCGGCGCGAACCGCCGCGATCTGCTGCTGTACGTCGCCGAACTGCACCACCACGGGCGGCGCGCGTCCGACGGCCAGTTGACGCTGCACACGGACGACCGACCGGAGCGGGCCGCACCGGTCGAGCCGGTGGGGCTGCCCGACCTCACCGACGTCGAACGGCTCAGCGCCGAGCTGGGCGTCCTCGGCATGGATGCCTCCCGCCACCTGATGGCCGATCACCAGGAGTTCCTCACGGAGCTGGGCGCCGTCCCGGCCCGGCTGCTGCAACGCGCCCGGCACGGCGAGACGGTGCTGGTCGCCGGGGCCAAGGCGGCCACCCAGACGCCGCCGATCCGCTCCGGCCGCCGGGTCATCTTCACCACCCTCGACGACAGCACGGGGCTGGTCGACTGCGCCTTCTTCGAGGACAGCCACGAGGCCTGCGCGCACACCGTCTTCCACTCCTGGCTGCTGCTGGTGCGCGGTACGGTCCAGCGGCGCGGGCCGCGCAGCCTCAGCGTGGTGGGCGCCGCCGCCTGGAACCTCGCCGAGCTGGCCGAACTCCGTCGTACGGGCGGCTTGGAGGCGGTCACCGCCCGGCTCGCCGCGGAGCCGGACCGGGCCGCGGCCGGCGCGCACCAGGGGCCCGGACCGGGTGCGCCGGCCGGCGAAAGCGCCGACGGGGAACCCGAGAAGGTGGCCGCCGGGGGCCGCACCATCCGGCTGGAGACCGGCTATGAGCTGCACCCCTGGGCCGACCTCCAGCCTCCGGGCGAACGCGCCGCCACCGGCCGCAAGCTGTGGCACTCCAGCCCGGGGAGCGCGGGATGACCCCCGGCGTCGGACCCGCCGTGCTGCCGGAGCCCCCCGGTGCCCCGCGGCTGCCGGGCGTGCTCCACGTACGCTTCGCCTCCGCAGACGGCACTCCGGTCGGCGCCGGCCAGTTCGAGCAACTGCTGCGGCTGCTGGCCCAGTTCACGCCGACGGTCGAGGCGCTGCCCCCGGACGCCGCACTGGTCGACGTGCGCGGTGCGCTGCGCTACTTCGACCGGGACGCGGAGGGCATCGCCGAGCTGATCCGGCTGCGCGCGCTGGTCTGGCACGGCGTGCGGTGCACGATCGGGGTGGGCGCCAACCCGCTGCTCGCCCGGATGGCGGCCCAGGGGGCGGCGCCCGGAGAGACCCGGGCCGTCCCCGACGACGCCGAGGCCGTCGCGGCCTTCCTCGACCGCCGGCCGCCCTCGGCGCTGCACGGCGTCGGCCCGGCGACCGCACGCGCCCTGTCCGCGTACGGGCTCGACAGCATCGGCCGGGTCGCCGCCGCACCGCCTGCGACCTTGCAGCGCATCCTGGGCGCGAAGACCGGCCGGGTCGTCCACGAGCGGGCCCGCGGTATCGATCCGACGCCGGTGGCGCCCAACGCCGCCGCCCGCTCGATGGGCGCCGAACACCGCTTCGCGCACGACGAACTGGACCCGGTCCGGCGCCGCCGGGCACTGCTCTCGCTCGCCGACGGCCTCGGGGCCCGGATGCGGGCGAGCGGGCAGGTGGCCCGCGCGCTCACCCTCACCGTGCGCTACGCCGACCGCTCCACGACCACCCGCACCCGGCGACTGGACGGGCCCACCGCACACGGGCCCGCCCTGACCGAAGCGGCCTACGCACTGCACGCCGCGCTCGGACTCCAGCGGGCCCGGGTGCGGTCCGTGGCGCTGCGGGCCGAGGACCTGTGTCGCGCCGAACTCGCCGCGCGGCAGCTGACCTTCGACCCGTCCGACGACAAGGCGCACCGCATCGAGGCGGCCGTCGACCGGGCCCGGGCGCGCTTCGGCGCCGCGGTCGTACGGCCCGCGGCCGCCCTGGGCGGCAGCAGCCCGCGGCGGGACCGGCCTCAGCCGTAGAGCCGCTCCGCATACCGCGGGCCGTAGTGCTCCTCCAGCTCCGCCAGCGACCGGTCCTTCGCCTCCAGGCTCTTGACGATCCGGGCCCGCGAGGGCAGCGCGTCCGGCTGCCAGGTCTCCGGATTCCACAGCTCCGAGCGGAGGAAGGCCTTCGAGCAGTGGTAGAAGACCTCCTCGACCTCCACCAGCAGCGCCAGCCGCGGGCGGTTGCCCCTGACCACCAGCGCGTCGAAGAACGGCGCATCGCGCAGCAGCCGGGCCCGGCCGTTGATCCGCAGCGTGTCGCCGCGCCCCGGAAGGACGTAGTTCAGCCCGACATGGGGATTGCTGAGGACGTTCACGAGCCCGTCCAGGCGCTTGTTGCCGGGGCGGTCCGGTATCACGAGCGTGGTGTCGTCCAGGACGTGGGTGAAGCCCGCGGGGTCGCCCTTGGGCGAGGCGTCGCAGCGGCCCTGCGCGTCGGCGGTGGCCAGCACGCAGAACGGTGAGCGCGCCAGCCACTGGCGGTCGAGCGCGTCCAGCCGGCGGCGGGTCTTGTTCGCGGCATGGGAGGTGGGCACGCCGATCAGCTCGCGCAGCTCCGCCTCCGAGGAGACCTCCTCGATCCCGGTCAGATCCGCCGCTCCTGCCGTTCCTGCCTCTCCTGCCGTTCCCGCCATCCCCGTTGTTCCCGCCGTCCCTGCCGTTCCCGCCGTCTCCATCGGCCTCTCCCCTCGGTCGCACGCCTGGTCAACCTGCTTTCGACTCTAGGCGAAGGGTCTGACACCCGCTCGGGTGCGGTGTCGGAGTGGTGCGCGGGACACGGCGCATGCACAGAACGGGCGCTGCGGACCCCGTACGTACGGTGAGGGTTCAGTGCAGTTTCCTTCACCGTCACACCGCTGGTCCGCCGTGCTTACCCGGCCGTAACTTACTTGCCAGTCAACTGCGTTGGCCCTTGCGATCCGGATCGCAGGTGAACGGCTCACCGAGCACTTCGGCGTCCCCTCACCCCGCAAGGAGCATCGTATGAAGCTGCGCTGGTCACGAGCGCTCACCCTCCTCCCCGCCCTCGCCCTGGCCCTCGGCGTCACGACTCCGCCGGCTGCTGCCGGCACCGCCGCCGTCGGCAGCGGTTGGAACGACTACTCCTGCAAGCCGTCGGCCGCCCACCCCCGGCCGGTGATCCTGGTGCACGGCACCTTCGGAAACTCCGTCGACAACTGGCTCGGCCTGGCGCCCTACTTGGTGGCCCGCGGCTACTGCGTCTTCTCGCTTGACTACGGCCAACTGCCCGGCGTCCCGGTCTTCCACGGCCTGGGGCCGGTCGACGCCTCCGCCCAGCAGCTCGCCGCGTTCGTCGACAAGGTACTGGCCGCCACCGGGGCGCAGAAGACCGACCTGGTCGGCCACTCGCAGGGCGGCATGATGCCGCGGGTCTACCTGAAGTTCCACGGCGGTGCGGACAAGGTCAACACCCTGGTCGGGCTGGCCCCCGACAACCACGGCACCGACCTGGACGGGCTGACCCACCTGCTGCCCTACTTCCCCGGCGCCGAACGGTTCCTGGAGCACCTCACCCCCGGGCTCTCCGACCAGATCGTCGGCTCCGACGTCCTCGACCGCCTCAACGAGGGCGGCGACACCGTCCCCGGGGTGCACTACACCGTCATCGCCACCAAGTACGACGAGGTCGCCACGCCCTACCGGACCCAGTTCCTCGACGGCCCCGACGTCCACAACGTCCTGCTCCAGGACCTGTGTGCGATCGACATCTCCGAGCACGTCGCCATCGGCCTGGCGGACCGCGTGGCCTTCCACGAGACGGCCAACGCCCTCGATCCGGCCCACGCCACCCCGACCACCTGCACCTCGACCTGACCGGGAGTGCGGCCCGTCACCCGCAGAGGGCCGGGCCGCACTCCCCTCGGCAGTCAGCAGGTCAGCAGGTCAGCCGGCGGCCAGCAGGGCATCGGTGCACTCCTCGGCCAGTTCCTCGGCGTGCGCGGGCAGCGGTTCGCCGCCGCGCAGATGGCGACGCACCAGCGACAGCGGAAGATCGATGATCGCGAGCGACACCCGCTCCAGGCCCAGCCTGCCGTGCACCCCCAGCGCCCCCGCCAGCGCCGCCACAGCCGCCCTGACCTTCATGTTTCCCTCGTCGGCCCGGCGCAGATGGTCCTCCGACCAGTCGTCCCGGCCGAATTCGTGTGCCCCGTACAGCAGCAGCGCGGCCTCCCGGGGGTGCTCCCGGCTCCACGCCACCACGTGCCGGGACGCCGCCCGCCCGCCGGCCCGGGGGTCGTCCGCGGATTCCAGGGCCTTGAAGTAGCCGTCCTGGAAGTCCTCGACGGTCCGCAGCCACACCTCCGCGAGCAGCGCCGGCCGGCCGGCGAAGCGGTGGTAGAGGGAACCGCTGGGCGCACCGGCTGCCGCCGCGACCGCGGACATGGTGACACCGGAGGGGCCGTGCTCGGCGGCCAGTCGTACGGCGGCGTCGAGGAGCTGTGACATGTCGAAACGCGGTGGCCTGGCCATGTTCTAGAGGGTACTCTCCAGTATATTAGAGAGGCATCTCTAGAACGGCTACCGGGGCGCGCCCGGGCGGGTCCGGCCGCCCCTCGGGGCCTGTCGGGCGTGCCTCGGGAACGAGGCGGAAAGGGCTGCCCCATGGGCGTCTACAACGTGCACGAACGGGTGCTGCCGGTGCCCGGGGTCGAGGTCGGTGGGCTGCTCGACGGCCTGGCCGGCGACGACGACCTGCTCTGGCCGCGCCGCGACTGGCCCCCCATGCTGCTCGACGGCCCCCTGGCGTCCGGTGCGACCGGCGGGCACGGCCCGGTCCGCTACACCGTGGCGGCGTACGTTCCGGGCCGATGGGTCCGCTTCACGTTCAGCGGGCCGCGCGGCTTCGACGGCTTCCACGAGTACACCGTCCACCCGCTCGGCCCGGACCGCACCCTGCTGCGCCACACCCTCGCCATGCGCGCCCGCGGGCCGGCCCGGCTCACCTGGCCGTTGGCCTTCCGCCACTTCCACGACGCGGTCCTGGAGGACAGCCTGGACCGCGCCGAACGCGTCTGCACGGGCACCGTCGCCAGGCCCGCCCGATGGAACCGCTACGTCCGCCTGCTGCGCCGCCTGAGCAGATGACCGGCCCGGCCGTGCCGCCACCGCGCGCTGCCTGGCGTCGCTGTCTGACGTCGCCGTCTGATGTCGGGATCTGACGTCGGGATCTGACGTCAGACCCTGACCCGACGCAGCGTCAGGAAGCCGAAGGCGGCGCACGCGAGGACCGCCGGGATCACCAGCAGCCACCCGCAGAAGGCCAACACCGTCGCGGTCAACAGGGTGCTCGCGACCGCGCCGCACCACAGGGGAGTGCGGCGCGGCAGCAGCACCAGCGCGGCGGCCAGGCCGGCGAGGGTCACCGCCGCCAGACAGGTGGCGGTGGCCCTCATCAGGACGTCCAGATCGGCGTGGCCGAGGCCGGTCACCACCCCCAGCAGCACCGCCGCCCCGCCCAGCACCGCGAGGGACCGCCGCGGCACCTGACCCGGCGCCCCGCCCTTGGCCAGCCACCGCGGCGCCGCCCCGTCCCGGCCGAGCGCGGCGCCGAGCCGGGAGGCCCCGGCCAGGTACGAGTTGACCGCCCCGAACGAGAGGAAGAGCGCCGCCACGGCGGCCACCGGGCGGGCGGCCGGGCCCACGCTCAGGGCCAGCAGCGCGGTCAACGGGGTGTCGGTGTCGGCCGCGGCCGGCCCCAGCGCGCCGATCGTGGCCACCGCCAGCCCCAGGTAGAGCACGGTGATGACGGCGAGCGTACGGCGCGTCACCCGCGGCAGGTCCCGCGCCGGATCGGCGAACTCCCCCGACAGATGACTGGCCGCCTCCCAGCCGGCGAACGCGAAGAACAGCACCGAGGCCGCCGAGCCGACCGAGGTCCAGCCGCCGGGCAGGAACGGGGTGAAGCGCTCCGCGGACACCTCGGGAGCGGCGGCCAGCACCGCGCACAGCAGCACCGCCGCCAGCAGCCCGCCGAGCAGCAACTGCACCCGTCCCGACATCCGCAGCCCCACCGCATTGGAGACCAGCGACCCGACCAGCACCGCCCCGGCCACCGCGGCCGCACCCGTGTGGCCCCAACAGGCCGCCCCGGCCACGTACGTCCCGCCGATCCAGGAGGCCGACACCACGCCGATCGGCACCGCCCCGTAGAACCACCAGCCCACCACCGCCGCGGCGCGCGGCCCGATCGCCCGGTGGACGTACGTGGCCACGCCCCCGCCGTCGGGGAACCGCGCACCCAGCGCCGCGAACGAGGCGGCCACCGGCACGCACATGGCCAACAGCACCACCCAGGCCAGGAGCGAGGCCGGGCCGGCCGCGGCGGCGGCCAACGACGGCAGGGTCAGGACGCCGGGGCCGAGCACCGCACCGGCGCACAGTGCGGTGCCGCTGCCGATGCCGAGCCGCCGTACAGGGGCCCGTTCAGATGCGGCAATGGATGTCTCTTGCACGGTCACAGTCGCAGAAGGTAACCGTCCACCTGATCAAGCAGGCGCCTCACCGAACGAAATTCGGTCCATGCGCCACCATGGGGGCCATGGACGACATTGATTCGGCGATTGTCCGCGAACTACAGCGCGATGCACGGCAGACCAACCGCGAGCTGGCCCGCATGCTCGACATCGCGCCCTCCACCTGCCTGGAACGGGTCCGCGCACTGCGCGCCCGCGGGGTGATCACCGGCTATCGCGCCACGGTGGACCTGCGCGCCCTCAACCGGCCCGTGCAGGCGCTGCTCACCATCCGCATCCGCCCCATGAACCGCGAGGTCATCGAGCGCTTCAAGACGTTCCTGACCGCGCTGCCGGAGGTGCTCAGCATCTACGTCGTCGCGGGCGGCGACGACTTCCTGGTCCACGTCGCCGTCCCGGACGTCGACCGGCTGCACGCCCTCCTGATGGACCAGGTCTTCAAGCGCCGCGAAGTCGTCGACTGCCGCAGCTCGGTCATCTACCAGCACGTCGCCAACGACGTCATCGAGCCGCTGCCGCCGAACGGCCCATGACGACGCGCCGCCGTCCCCCGAGGCGAGGAAGGACACCCCTGGGGACGGCGGCGCGCGTCGAGGCCGTGGCGGGACGGGTCAGCCGCGGTGGCGGGCGGCCTTGCGACGGGTGGTGGCGAACAGCACCGCGGCACCCATGGCCAGCACGGCCGCGCCGGCGACGGCCATCGGGGTGGTGGAGGCGTCACCACCGGTCTCCGCGAGCCGCTGCCCGTTGACCGGCCTGCCGGCCCCGTCGGGCCGCGCCGCGTTGCCGCTGCCCGCCCCGGCGCCCGCCGCCGGTGCCGCACCGCCCTCGGCCACCGGCGCACCGTCCCCGGCCGCCGGTGCCGCACCGGCGTGGCCACCCGTGCCACCGGCCTGGTGGGTGTGCTGGCTCATGTCCATCGACGACTTGTCGGCACCCGCCGCGATCTGGCGGTCCGTCGGTGCGGAGGCGGTCGGCGCCGGTGCCCCGGCCGCAGCGCCGGACCGGCTCTTGCCGAACACCACGTCCGAGCAGGTGTAGAACGCCTCCGGGCTGTCCGACCGCTGCCAGATGCTGTAGATCAGGTGACGCCCGGACCGTGCCGGTACCTTCCCGTCGAAGACGTACGACCCGTTGGTCAGCTTCGGGTCGGTGACCTTCACGAACGGCTTCGACTCCAGGTCGGACCACTTCAGCGGCTTGGTCGGGTCGTAGCCGGCCTTGGTGAGGTACAGCTCGAACGAGCCCTTGTGCGGGGCGGTGGCCCGGTAGCGGAACGTGTGGTTGCCGGCCCGCATGGCCGACGACGGCCAGTCGGCGCGCGGCAGGTCCAGGCCTTTGTACTCGGCGTTGCCGCCGCTGCACAGCTTGCCGTCCGGGATCTTCTCCTTCGACTTCCCGCCGGCGTTGCCGTCCCGCACCCCGTTCCAGTCGTACAGCGCCTGCGCCCCGCCGACCTGCACGGCGGCCTTGCACGCCGCGGACTTCGGGCTCTCGGGCCCCTCCGCGTAGCAGGCCGAGACCCGGCTGACCGGGTCCGACATCGAACCGTGCGCAACGGCCGGGCTCGCGGTGAGCGCGGTCAGCGCCAGCGGGGCGATACCGACCAGTGCGATCCCGGTGGCCTTACGACGAGCGGTCATCGTGGGGGTCTCCTTCATCAGTCTCATCAGGTGCGTCGACCGGGGGTCAGGGGAGGGCGGCTGTGGAGCGTGGGGGGTCGGGATGCGTCTGCCTGCGCCGTCCCCCGGTGAACGGCGCAGACGACCCGCAACGCCGCCTTGTGCACCGCACGCTAGCCCCGCTGAGCAGCGGATTTGACGCGTCAACGGCGATCGGGACGATCTTTATGGTGCCCTTAAGGAGCCGCTAAGCGGGGGGATAGGAAGAGGGGGCGAAAGGGGCTGCCGTGACCAGGAGTTGAGTCGAGGGCCGCCCGCGACAGTCCGCGTCGGTCCACCTGGATTCGCCTCCGTTTGTCGGCTGCCTTCACCGACCGGCCCCCGGCTCTTCCGGCCAGTTCACGCGCAGTCGGGGTCGAAAATGCGAAGCGGCCGGACTGTGGTTGGCGGCATCCTGGAGCCATGAGTCGCTGGAAGCCGCATGACAACTGGCACACCGATCTCGCCGGCCTCACCGTCGAGCAGCTCCGTGAGCGCCGGGCTTTTGCTGCCCGGCGCGCTCAGGACGCCGCAGCGCGAGGCATGGGCCGCAACCCCAAGGCTGCCCGTGACTGGCGCACGAAGCTGCGCGCCGTCGAGGACGAGCTCCTGAGGCGTGGCGCAGAGGATGCGTAGCCATGAGCGAGCGTCCGGCGCCGTTTGATCCGTAGCTCTCTTCGGATCGGTCGACGGCCGTCGACACCGGCGGCAACCGCCGCCACGTGCGGCCCGAGGTGGCTGGGCACCGGGGGCGTTGTCAGTGGTGGCTGGCACCATCGGGAACATGACCAGCAACGCCCCCGCCGACCCGGCCCCGCAACCCCTCGACCGACCCGACGCCGCCTACTGGGAGACGGCCGCCGCCACCTTCGACGACGAACCCGACCACGGTCTGCGCGACCCCGACGTCCGTGCCGCCTGGGACGCACGGCTCCGCTCCTGGTTGCCGTCCCGGTCCGCCCACGTCCTCGACCTGGGGTGCGGCACGGGAAGCCTCGCCCTGCTCGCCGCCGAGCAGGGGCACCGCCTCACCGGCGTCGACCGGTCGACGGCGATGGTCGAGCGGGCGCGCGCCAAACTCGCCGGGCGGGACGCCGCGTTCCTGGTCGGCGATGCGGCCGAACCACCCGTGGGGGAGCGGCGGTTCGACGTCGTCCTGGCGCGCCACGTGGTGTGGGCGCTGCCCGATCCGGCCGCCGCGTTGCGCCACTGGGCCGGTCTGCTCGCCCCCGGAGGCCGGCTGGTCCTGGTGGAGGGCCGCTGGGGCACGTCCGACCCGACCGGCCTGACCGCGGTCGAACTCACCGGACTCGTCGGCCCGTTGGTCGCACACACCGCCGTGGAGGACCTCTCCCGCGACCCGGTGCTGTGGGGCAAGGAGGTGTCCGACGAGCGCTACGCCCTGATAGCCGACCTCCCGCGCCGGCCCGCCGGCGTGGTGGCTCCACCGCGTGTCACGCCGCGGTGACGAGGTGCCCCGCTACGCGTCGTCGTCCCGTCCCAACTCCCGTACGTACCGCCACTCGTCGGCGATCGGCCGGTAGCCGAAGGCCCGGTTGATCGCCAGCATCGGGGCGTTGCCGGCGTCATTGCCGGTGAAGGCCTCGGTGCAGCCGGCGTCGCGGGCGCGGTGCAGCGAGGCGGTCTTGGCCAGCCGGGCCAGGCCCCGGCCGCGGAAGGCGCGGCGGGTGCCGGTCATGGCCGAGGCGTAGCGGCCCCGGCCGTCGGTCGCGGCCAGGCTGAAGGAGACGACCTGGCCGTCGAGGGTCACCACCGACGTCAGGCCCGGGTCGATGAGGGGGTGTTCCCAGGTGCGCAGCAGCCAGTCCTCATAGGACATCGCGTCGGCCGCGACGTCGCCCGGCTCGTCGGCGGAGGCCTCGGCGTCCGCCGCGTACAGCGGCCGCGGATCGGCCTCCAGGTCCGCGCCGGTGTGCAGCCGGACGCCGGGTGGCAGTGCGGAGGGGAGCGGCGGCAGCGCGGCCCCCGCGAGATCGAGCCGGAGGAAACGGCCCGCGCGGGTGCGCCGGTAGCCGTGACGCTCCGCGAAGGAGTGTGCCCCGGGCTCGTCGACGACCCAGGCGTACAGGTGGGTGGCGCCGGCGGCGGAGAGGTGCTCCTCGGCCGAGTCCAGCAGGGCCCGGCCGATGCCCCGGCCCCGATGCTCGGGGTGGACGTGCGGGGTGGCCTGCGCCTGGCCCGGGACGCTGCTGTCGTGCAGCAGCGCGGCCCGGATCGCGCCGACGACCCTGCCGTCCCGCTCGGCGACGAACACCCGCAGCGACTGTGCCGGGGAGGCGGTGGAGACCTCCCAGGCGAAGCCCTGCGGGGTGACGAGCAGATGCGGCATGGTGAGCCGTCGCAGGTCGGCGACGGCCTTGGCGTCGGCGGGGCGGTAGTCGCGCACGGTGAACGTCATGACGGCGGACGGTACGCGCCGAAGCTCCTTTTTGCCGCCCCTTTTCCGGAGGATGAGCTGCGTTGTGCCCTCGCTTTTCCGCGTTGCGGCGCGCCAGTGGCTCATTCCGGACGCCGCCCACCGGCCTCGATGGCTCATACACCTATCTCGGCGTACGGTGATCGAGCGGGCGCAGCCGGGACAGCGCCGCCCGCCGCCAGAAGGAAGGAGCCGCGCCCATGTGCGGAATCACCGGATGGATCTCCTACGACAACGACCTGACCACCCAGCGCCCCACCCTCGACGCGATGACCGCGACCATGGCCTGCCGTGGGCCCGACGCCGCCGGCACCTGGTTCGACACCCACGCCGCGTTCGGCCACCGCCGGCTCGCCGTCATCGACATCGACGGCGGCAGACAGCCCATGACCGTCGAACACGACGGCCGCACCCAGCTCGTCACCACCTACAGCGGCGAGGTCTACAACTACCGCGAACTCCGCGCCGAACTGGAGCAGCTCGGCCACACCTTCCGCACCAGCAGCGACACCGAAGTGGTGCTGCACGCCTACCTCCAGTGGGGCGAGGCCTGCACCGAACGCCTCAACGGCATGTACGCCTTCGCCCTCTGGGACCCCCGCACCCAGGAACTCCTCCTGGTCCGCGACCGGATGGGCATCAAACCCCTCTACTACTACCCGACCCCCGACGGTGTGCTCTTCGGCTCCGAACCCAAGGCCATCCTCGCCCACCCCGCCGTACGCCCCACCGTCGACGCCGAGGGCCTCGCCGAACTCATCACCTTCACCAAGACCCCCGGCCACGCCGTCTACCGAGGCATGCACGAGGTCCGCCCCGGCCATTTCGTCCGGGTCAACCGCGCCGGACTGACCGTCAGTCGCTACTGGGCCCTCGAAGCCCGCGAGCACACCGACGATCTCGACACCACCATCGCCCACATCCGCGCGCTGCTCGACGACATCGTCGCCCGCCAACTGATCGCCGACGTCCCGCTCTGCACCCTGCTCTCCGGCGGCCTCGACTCGTCCGCCATCACCGCGCTCGCCGCCGGCGCACTGGCCGCCCAGGGCAAGGGACCGGTGCGCTCCTTCGCCGTCGACTTCGTCGGCTACACGGAGAACTTCACCCCCGACGACCTCCGCGGCACCCCCGACGGGCCCTACGCCCACGCCCTGGCCGAGCACGTCCGCGCCGACCACCGCGACATCGTCCTGGACACCGCCACCCTGATGGACCCCGGTCACCGCGCGGCGGTCCTCGCCGCCCGCGACCTGCCCAACGGCCTCGGCGACGGCGACACCTCCCTCTACCTGCTGTTCAAGGCCGTCCGCGAACAGTCCACCGTCGCCCTCTCCGGCGAGTCCGCCGACGAGATCTTCGGCGGCTACCGCTGGTTCCACGACCCCGACGCGGTCAACGCGAACACCTTCCCCTGGATCGCCGCCGGCCTCTCCGGCCGCTTCGCCGGCGGCCACGCCACCCGCGAGGCCCTGCTGGACACCGGGCTGCTCGGCAAGCTCGACCTGCCCGGGTACGAGGCCCGCCGCTACCGCGAGGCGCTCGCCGAGGTGCCCTACCTCGACGGCGACACCGGCCACCAGCGGCGGATGCGCGAAATCAGCTACCTCCACCTCACCCGCTTCGTCCAGATCCTGCTCGACCGCAAGGACCGCGCCAGCATGGCCGTCGGCCTGGAGGTCCGCGTCCCGTTCTGCGACCACCGCCTCGTCGAGTACGTCTTCAACACCCCCTGGGCCATGAAGACCTTCGACGGCCGCGAGAAGTCGCTGCTCCGCGCCGCCACCCGCGACGTCCTGCCCGACCTCGTCGCCGAACGCGTCAAGAGCCCCTACCCCAGCACCCAGGACCCCCGCTACGGCGAGGCGCTGCGCACCGAGCTCCGCCACCTCGCCGCCGACCGCGACGCCCCCGTCCGGCCGCTCCTGGACGCCACCGCCCTCGCGGAAGCCACCGCCGACCACGCCACCAACGACATCCGCCCGGGAGCCGAACTCGTCCTCGGCATGAACGCCTGGCTCCGGACCACCGGCACCACCCTGGAGCTCTGACCGGGCACACCGTGACGCGCGTGCACCGTGAAGCACACGCGCATCGCGAAGCAGGTGCACCGCGAAGTACGCACCGCGAACCACGCGCACCGTGAACCACCCGGCACGGCCGGCGCTCCTGGCGCACAATGGATGCGACAAAACATGCGCACCGACGGGTACGGGCACCCCACACCCCGGTCCCTCCGGGGCACGGACCCGCACCGCACCCGCCCGCCCCACCACCAGCACCAGGAGCGCCCCGTGTCCCCGCAGGCCCCGACCCTCACCCTCACCATCGACCCGGCCTCCGCCGCCGCGCCGTTCGAGCAGGTACGCACCCAGATCGCGGACCAGGCCAGGGACGGCGGACTGCCGGTCGGCTACAAACTCCCCACCGTCCGCGGCCTGGCCGAGGACCTCGGCCTCGCCGCCAACACCGTCGCCAAGGCCTACCGCGCCCTGGAGACCGACGGCGTGATCGAGACCCGCGGCCGCAACGGCAGCTTCATCGCCGCGGCCGGCGACGCCGCTGACAAGGAGGCCGCCGCAGCCGCCGCGGCCTACGCGCAGCGCGCCCGACGCCTCGGCCTGGACCACCGCGCCGCCCTCGCCGCCGTCGAGGACGCGCTGCGCGCCACGTACGGGGAGGCGTCCTGACCACCGCGTACGGAGCCCACCCCGGCCCACCGTCCCCGGCCGCGGCCCACCCGAAAGGACACCGCCGCATGCCCACCCCGCAGGCCCTCGTCCGCCGCCCCGGCCCCCGCCTCGCCGAGGGTCTGGTCACCCATATCGACCGGCGTCCCGTCGACCCCGCCCGCGCGCTTCGCCAGTGGGAGGCGTACCGAGGGGCGCTGCACGACCACGGCTGGCACACCACCGAAGTGGCCCCCGCCGATGACTGCCCCGACGCGGTCTTCGTCGAGGACACCATGGTCGTGTTCCGCAATGTCGCGCTCCTCGCCCGCCCCGGCGCCGCACAGCGCCGCCCCGAGACGGCGGACGCCCGCGCCGCGGTCGTGGCCCTCGGCTGCTCCGTCAACGAGATCCGGCCGCCCGGCACCCTCGACGGCGGCGACATCCTCAAGATCGGCGACACCGTCTACGTCGGCCGGGGCGGCCGCACCAACGCCGACGGGGTACGCCAACTCCGCGCCGCCTTCGAACCGTTGGGCGCCCGCGTGGTGGCCGTACCGGTCAGCCGTGTGCTGCACCTCAAATCCGCCGTGACCGCACTCCCGGACGGCACCGTCATCGGCTACCCGCCCCTGGTCGACGACCCCACCCTCTTCCCGCGCTTCCTGCCCGTCCCCGAGGAGGCCGGTGCCCACGTCGTCCTGCTCGGCGGCGACCGGCTCCTGATGGCGGCCAGCGCTCCCCGCAGCGCCGAGCTCTTCGCCGACCTCGGCTACCAGCCGGTCGTCGTGGACATCGGCGAGTTCGAAAAGCTGGAGGGGTGCGTCACCTGCCTGTCCGTACGCCTCCGCGACCTGTACGCATGACCGGGGCGAGGGTCCCCTCCCCAGGACACGGCACCTCCCGCACCTCCCGTACCTCCCCGACCACCCGCCACAGCAGGCCTATCGTGACGCCATGAGCAACCTCGACCTCAGACCCACGCCCAACTTGTGCGGAGGCAACGCCCGTACGGGCCCGGTCCGCGACGTCCAGCCCGGCAAACAGGTGCCCCTCGGCGAGAGCACCGTGGTCCGCAGGCTCCTGCCCAACCTCGGCCGGCGCATGGTCGGCGCCTGGTGCTTCATCGACCACTACGGCCCCGACGACATCGTCGACCAGCCCGGCATGCAGGTACCCCCGCATCCGCACATGGGCCTACAGACCGTCAGCTGGCTGCGCGCGGGCGAGGTGCTGCACCGTGACAGCCTCGGCAGCCTACAGACGGTACGCCCCACCGAACTCGGCCTGATGACGTCGGGCCGGGCCATCGCCCACTCCGAGGAGTCCCCGCACGGCCACGGCCCCCTGCTGCACGGCGCCCAGCTCTGGGTCGCGCTCCCCGGTGAACACCGCGACACCGCACCGCACTTCGAGCACCACACCGACCTGCCGCTGATCACCGGCGGCGGTGGCCTCACCGCGACCGTCATCCTCGGCACCCTCGACGGCGCCACCTCGCCCGGCACCACCTACTCGCCGCTGGTCGGCGCCGACCTCACCCTCACCGCCGGCACCGACACCCGCCTCCCCGTCGACCCCGACTTCGAGTACGCGGCCCTCACCATCTCCGGCGAGACCGAGGTCGACGGCGTCCGCCTCGCCCCCGGCGCCCTCCTCTACCTCGGCTGCGGCCGCACCGAACTGCCCCTGCGCGCCTCCACCGACAGCAGCCTGATGCTCCTCGGCGGCGAACCCTTCGAAGAGCAGATCGTCATGTGGTGGAACTTCGTCGGCCGCTCCCACGAGGACATCGCCCGGGCCCGCGACGACTGGATGGCCGGCACCCGCTTCGGCGACGTCCACGGCTACGCCGGGGAGCGGCTGCCCGCGCCCGACCTGCCCCCGGTCCACCTCAAGCCCCGCGGCCGGGAACGCTGACGCGGCGAGCCCGCTACACCCCCGGGCACAACGACAACGACTTCACCCCGTTGATGAAGTTCGAGACGAGCCGTTGCGGCGGGGCGGCGAGCGCCAGGGTGGGCAGCAGACGGGCGGTCTCCTCGTAGAGCAGACGCAGTTGCAGACGGGCGAGGTGGGCGCCCAGGCAGACGTGCGGGCCGTCGCCGAAGGAGACGTGCGGGTTGGGCGTGCGGTCCAGGTCGAGTCGGTGCGGGGTGGGGAAGGCCCGCTCGTCGTAGTTCGCCGCACCGTGGAAGACCACCACCTTGTCACCGGCGGCCATCCGGCGGCCCGCCAACTCGGTGTCGCAGGTCGCGGTCCGGCGGAAACTGAGCACCGGCGGATGCCAGCGCAGCAGCTCCTCCACGCACGGTGCCATCGCCGCCGGCCCCGCCACGGCCCGTGCGCGCAGCGTCCGGTACGCGCCCGGATGCCGCGCGAGTGCCAGCAGACCACCGGGGGCGGCGCTGCGGACCGTGTCGTTGCCCGCGACGGTGAGCAGGAAGAAGGACATCTCCAGCTCAGGCGTGGTCAGTTCGGGGTCCGTGGCGAGCGCGGACATGACGTCGTCGGCGGGGTGCCGGCGCTTGTGCGCGGCCAACTCGCGGGCGAAGCCGAACATGTCCTGAAGCATCGCGGGGGAGCGGGGGTTGGTGGGGTTCCCGTCCGGGCCGGTCACCCGGGGGCCGGCCTCGTCCGGGTCCTGGTACCCGATCACCCGCCGGGTCCAGTCCAGGAGCAGCCCGCGCTCACCGGCCGGCACACCGAGCAGATCGGCGAGGTTGAGCAGCGCGTAGTCGTCGGTGACGGCGGCGACGACGTCGCAGGCGCCGCTCCCGGCACGGGCCGACTCGACCGCCGACGCCAGCAGACCACGGGCCCGTGCCCGGACGACGGTGCCGAAGCGGTCGACCCGTCCGCGGGTGAAGGCCCGGCTCACCGAGCGGCGCAGCCGCCCGTGGTCCGGCGGATCCTGATTGAGCATCATGCGCCGGATGAAGGGTAGGTCGGCCGGGTCGGGATCGCGGATCTGGGTGGCACCCAGGTGGGAGGAGAAGGTGCGGGCGTCCTTCAGGACCCGTACGACGTCGCGGTGCCGGGTGACCGCCCAGAACCCGGGGCCGGCGGGCCACCCGAGCACCGCGGGCTCGTCCTGCCACACCACCGGGTGCCGATCGCGCAGCAGCCGGTACGCGGCGTGCGGCAGCCCGTGCGCATAGCCGCGGGGGTCGAAGACGTCCGGTACGGCCGACGACGACCCGGGGTCCGACGACGACCGGGGGTCCGGCGACGACCGGGGGTCCGCGGCTCCCGGCCCGGGGCCCGGCGGTATCGGACGGTCCGCGGGCACGGTCATCCGGCGTCCGGGCCGTCGCGGTCGGTCCGGGCGGCTCCGTCCCGGTCGCCGTCGGCGCGGAGGAAGTCCTCGACGGCCCGGAGCAGCTCCAGCGGGGTCTCGTCCATGGCGTAGTGCCCGGCCGACGACAGCTCGACCAGTCGGGCGTCCGCGTACCACCGCATCCAGGTCCGACGCGTCAGTTCGGCGGTCAGCGCCGGGTCCAGCGAACCGGTCACCGCCAGCGCCGGCACCGACGAGCCCTCGACCTCGCCGGCGAACCCCTCCGTCGCCCAGGAGTCGAGCCAGGCGCGGAACGCCCCGGGGTCGCTGCGTTCCAGTGACCGCCGGACCATGCGGTCCAGCCAGGCGGCGGGCCGCCGGCCACCCGTGGTGAGGTCGATGATGGCCCGGCGGTTCTCCGGCAGGTGCGCCGCGGCGCTGAACAGCTCCCACTGCTGCGGTGGCAACGGCAGTCCGGAGGCGGGCACCGGTGAGATGCCGACCAGCCGGCGGACGCGGTGCGGTGCCGCGGCCAGCACCCGTTGCACGACGCTGCCGCCCATCGAATGGCCGATCACCGAGAACCGCGCCCAGCCCAGCCGGTCGGCGAGCGCCAGCACATCGGTCGCGCCCTCGGTCGTGGTGTACGCGCCGGCCGCGTCCTTCGCCTCGCCGTAGCCGCGGAGGTCGACCAGCGCGTACTGGAACGCGTCCTGGTCGAGGTCCGGCACGATCGGGTCGTAGGCGGAGCGGTCGGCGAACCACCCGTGGACGGCCATGACCTTGTGCGGTCCCGATCCGTGCAGGGTGTGGGGCAGGACGAAGGCCACGAGCCCTCCAGGCATGTCGAGGCGTCGGCGGGCCGGGGAAGCGGTCGACGACCGGGGCGGGTGGCCGCCTGTGACCACAGTGGCCGTAACCTCCCGGCCCCGCAAGGGCGCCACGGCCGGACCACTCTGCCGGCGTGCGGCGACCGGTGCCGCGGCTGATAGGGCTCGTCCCACAAGGGGCAGGGATCCGGGTATGACCGTGCTCGTCGGAACCTCTGGCTGGCAGTACAAGGACTGGCGCGACGTCCTCTACCCGCAGGACGTTCCCCAGCGGCGGTGGCTGGAGGAGTACGCCCGGCAGTTCGCCACCGTCGAGAGCAACGCCGCCTTCTACCGGCTCCCCGAGGAGAAGACCTTCGCCGACTGGCGGGACCGGACGCCGGAAGGGTTTGTGATGGCCGTGAAGGCCAGCCGCTATCTGACGCACATCAAGCGGCTGCGCGATCCGGTTGAGCCCGTCGGACGGTTGATGGCGCGCGCCGCCGGCCTGGGCCCCCGGCTCGGGCCCGTCCTGTTGCAGCTGCCGCCCACCCTGCACGCGGACCCGGCACTCCTCGACGACTGCCTCGGCTGCTTCCCCAGCGGTGCCCGGGTGGCCGTCGAGCCCCGGCACGACTCGTGGTGGACGGCCGAGATCCGCACCGTGCTGGAGCGGCGGGGCGCCGCACTGTGCTGGGCGGACCGCGGAGCGCGGCCCGTGACGCCGCTCTGGCGGACCGCCGACTGGGGGTACCTGCGCTTCCACGAGGGCCGCGCCGAACCCTGGCCGCGCTACGGCAAACAGGCGCTCACCACCTGGGCGTGGCGCATCGCCGACACCTGGCCGGCCCGGGCCGACGTCTACGCGTACTTCAACAACGACCTGGGCGGGGCGGCCGTGCTCGACGCCACCGCCTTCGCGCGGGCGGTCTCGACCGCGGGCCGCGCCGTGAGCCGTACGCCGTCCGGGCGGGGCGCCGCGCGCTGAAGGGGGACGGCACGCCCGCCGGGATATACGGGATATACGGGATGTGCGGGAGGTATCTGCGCTCATGCGTCCATGGGCGAGACGGGGCGCCGAGGCGACGAGGTGCGTGGACGGGGCGAGTGGACGAGGTGAGGCGCGGATGATCCGCAGACGGGTGGTGGTCTCCGGAGACGTGCACGGCGTGTTCTTCCGGGACACCTGCCGGCGCGTGGCGGGCGCCAACGGTGTGGCCGGCTGGGTGCGCAACGTTCCGGACGGCACGGTGGAGGCGGTGTTCGAGGGGGCGCCCGCGGCGGTGGCGGCGCTGGTGGAGTGGGCGCACGAAGGGCCGCCCCTGGCGAGGGTCGAGGCGGTGTCCGTGACGGAGGAGGAGCCGGCGGGGCTGGTCGGCTTCGAGGTCCGGGTGACGCCCGGGAGGTGAGGTCGGGGCGGGGGCACGGCGGGGCGGGGCGCACGCCGGCGCCTCGCCGCGGCCCGGCACGTCGGCGCCGGCCGCCCGGCGCCGAAGGCCGTCGGGCTCCCGTAGGCCTCAGAGATACAACCCCGCATCGGCCCGCGGGTCCTGGGGCGGGACCGATGCGGGGCCCGTACCGCGTCGCAGGGCGTACAGCTCGGCCAGCGAGGCGCCGTCGCGGCCGATCCCGTGGTCCGTGCCGAGCCAGCCGACCGCCTCGGGACGGGTCAGGGGTCCGACCTCGATACGGGCCAGGCAGCGGCCGGGGCGGACCACCGCGGGGTGCATCCGTTCCAGGTCCTCGTTGGTGGTCACGCCGACCAGGACGTTGCGGCCCTGACCGAGCAGTCCGTCGGTGAGGTTGAGCAGCCGGGACAGCGCCTGGCCCGCGGCGTGCTTGGCCTCGCCGCGGATCAGTTCGTCGCAGTCCTCCAGGAGCAGCAGCCGCCAGCGGCCCTGGCCGGTGCTGTCGTCCTCGCCGATCGCGATGTCCATGAGGTAGCCGACGTCGTTGAACAGCCGCTCCGGGTCCAGCACGCAGTCCACCTGGCACCAGTCGCGCCAGGAGCGTGCGAGGGTGCGCAGCGCGGACGTCTTGCCGGTGCCGGGCGGACCGTGCAGCAACAGCAGCCGCCCGGAGATCTCCTCGGGCGCCACCTTCATCAGCCGGTCCAGAGCATCGGCCACCGGCGCCGTGTAGTTGGGCCGGATCTCCTCCCACGTCCCGGCCGAGATCTGCCGGGTGGTGCGGTGCGGTCCACGGCGCGGGGAGAAGTACCAGAAGCCCATGGGGACGTTCTCCGGCTGTGGCTCCGGCTGGTCCTCCGCGCCGTCCACGACCCGGGCCAGCACCTGCTCGGCCAGTTCGTCGCGGACCGCGGTGACCGTCACGTCGGCGCCGCGGTTCCAGCGGGAGACCAGCAGGGTGTAGCCGTCGCCCTCGGCGAGGACGGCGCTGCGGTCGTCGGCCCGCGCGGACCGCAGGACCCGTACGTCGGGCGGGAGCAGCGTCAGCCCGGGCTTCACCCGGTCCACCGAACGACTGCGGGCGTAGGGCTGCTCGCCCCCGGCGAACCGCCCCAGGAGCAGCGCGTCGACGACGTCGGACGGGGAGTCGCCGTCGTCCACGGTCACCCGGAGCGCGGGCGGCTCGGCGGCGACGGACGGTGGGACGTGTTCGGCACACATGGCGACATGATCTGCCACGGCCGGCCGCCGCGTACACGGAATATCCCGGCCGGCGCCGCCCCCGGGCCGCCCCGGACCGCCCCGGGCCCTCCCGTCGCACGACCGGGACCGATAACCCGAAAGCCGGGTGTACCGGGCGGTCGGCTCGCTAACCTCCTTTTGTGCTACGTCGTGGTGGAAAACGTCCGGGTCCGGCCTCGGCGATCGCGGCCGCGGTGGTCGTCCTGGCGATGCTGCTGGTCATGCTGGTCAGGTGCTCCCCCGCGGGCGCGCCGGACCGGGACGCGAAGGGGCCCTCCCGGCCGCGGACGGCCGGGCCCGTGGTGGGCTGGGGGTTCACCCATACGCAGTTCAGCGCCGACCACGGCACCGATGCGGCGACGGACCGGGTCTCCCGGCTGCTGTCGGCCCACCCGATGCCGCAGAACCAACACCTCATGGGCTGGGGCGCCGGGAACCCCGAACCGAGCCCGGGCCGCTACGACTTCACCGACCTGGACCGCCGGGTCGCGCTGATCCGGCGCACCGGCGGCACACCCGTGCTGACCCTGTGCTGCGCGCCCGACTGGATGAAGGGCGGAACGGCGGGACAGACCGACTGGGACGCGCTGGAGAAGGCCCCCGAGCCGGCGCACTACGCGGACTTCGCCGCCCTCGCCGGAAAGGTCGCCCAACGCTACCCGGACGTCCGGCACTTCGTCGTCTGGAACGAGTTCAAGGGCTTCTTCGACGACCGGAAGGGGCGCTGGGACTACGAGGGGTACACCCGGATGTACAACCTGGTGTACCGGGAGCTGAAGAAGGTGAACGCGGAGAACCAGGTGGGCGGGCCCTATCTCGTGATGGACAGCTTCGTGCCGGGTGACGACACCCATGCGTCCGACGTCAAGGGACCGTGGGGCAGCATCGACCAGCGCACTCTCGACGCCTTCGGGTACTGGAACGCGCACAGGGCGGGCGCGGACTTCGTGACCGTCGACGGCTCCAGCTACAGCAAGGACGGCCGGTACGCACCGGATCCGTTCACCGCGGCCCGGAAGTTCGCCGACGTGGGGCGGTGGCTGCGCGCGCGGACCGGGCTGCCGCTGTGGTGGTCGGAGTGGTACGTCGAGATCGCGGCCGGCGGTGGGGGCGACCGGGCGAAGGTCTGGAGCGAACGCCGGCGGATCGCCGCCCAGGCCACCGCGCTGGTCGAGATGGCGGCGGGCGGCGCCGCCGGCGGGTTCTACTGGAACCCGGAGGACGAGGGCGGGGGAGGGGACGGCGGGGGCGGCGGCTGTCCCGGGTGCCTGTGGAGCAGCACCGAACGCGACGACGGCGGACGGGAGTTGCCGATGATGCAGCTGCTGTCCCGGTTCTCCGCCGCGTTCCCGCCGGGGGCCCGGCCGCCGCGGGAGCTCGCCACCGGGCGTGCGCAGGTGCTGGGGCTGGCCGGTGAGCACACCGCGCTGCTGGTGAACACCTCGGCCCGGCCCGACACGGCGACGGTGGACGGGCAGGACATCGCCCTCGACGGCTACCAGGTGCGCTGGATCGACCGCCCCTGAGGTCGCGACAGCGGGGCCCCGACCGTGGCCGGGGCCCCGCTGTCGCCGCCCACGCCGCGCGCAGGCGGTCGGGACCCGTCCGGGAACCCGTCCCCCGAGCGGGCGCTCCCGGCCGGTCAGCCCACCACGTCGACGGCGCTGCTCGGTCCGCCGCCCGGTACGCCGGCGGCTCGCGGCGCACCGAACCAACGGGCGAGGGCGGCGCGCAGGCCGTCCGCGTCGTCATCCCGGCCGGCCCAGCAGACGTACCCGTCCGGACGGACCAGCAACGCCTCGCCGCCGTCGGCCGCGGGCCCGTGGTCCGGACGGCCGACGCGGTCGACCCGGCCCACCCAACCGTCGGCCGCGGCGGCGACCGCTGACGCGGCGTCGGCCAGCAGGGCTCCGCGACCGTACGGCAGCCGGACGCCGGGCGCCCGCGCCCCCAGCAGCGGGTGATCCGGCGCGCCGGGCATCGGGTAGCGGATGTCCGTGCCGGCGATCATGGCGGCGATGCGGAGGTTGGTCTCCGGCGCGGTGAGCAGGTCGGCGAGCAGCTCGCGCACCACCACGGCGTCCGGGTCGGGGAGCGTCAGCACCGTCTGGGCGCGGGTGTTGGCCAGCACCCGGGCGCCGACCGGGTGCCGCTCGGCGTGGTAGGTGGCCAGCAGCTCGTCCGGGGCCCGGTCGCGGATCACGGCGGCCAGCTTCCAGCCCAGGTTGAACGCGTCCTGCATGCCGAGGTTGAGGCCCTGGCCGCCGGCGGGGGCGTGGATGTGGGCGGCGTCACCGGCCAGCAGCACCCGGCCGTCGGCGTACCGCTCGGCCTGCCGGGAGGCGTCGGTGAAGCGGGACGCCCAGCGGACGGCGCGCAGTTCGCGCGGCGGGCCGGGGCTGAGGGCGAGCGCCGCGCGCACCTCGTCCGCGGTGACCGGGGCGTCCCGGTCGGCATCCTGCTGTGCGGGGCCGCCGAAGATCAGCCGGTGCACGCCGTCGCCGAGCGGGAGCAGGAAGGCGAGACCCGAGGGGTCCGGGCTGAGGTCGGGGAGGCGCCAGGAATCGCCGGGGGCGCCGGATCCGGTCTCCGCGGGGGCGAGTTCGATGTCGGCGACGGCCATGCCGACCCGGCCGTCCCGCCCCGGGAAGGGCACGCCCAGGACGCGGCGCACCGTGCTGCGCCCGCCGTCCGCGCCGACCAGGTATCCGGCCCGGACGGTGCACTCGGCGCCGTCGGGCCCGCGGAGGGTGGCGGTGACGCCGTCCGCGTCCTGCCGGAACGACGTCAGCTCCCGGCCCCGCAGCACCGGGACGCCGTACTCGGCGAGGTGGTCCTCCAGGAACTCCTCGACCCTGGCCTGTGGGATGCCGACCTGGTGCGGGAACGCGGTGTCCAGCGCGCCGTAGTCGAGCGGCAGCCCGGCGAAGTGGCCGGCGGGGAGGAGGGCCAGCGACCGGTCCATGACCGGCTCCAGCCAGCCTCGGCAGTCCAGCACCTCGGCGGTGCGCGGCTGGAGGTTGAGGGCCTTGGACTGGCCGGTCCGGTGGGGCAGCCGCTCCACGACGGCCGCCCGCACCCCGGCCAGGCCCAACTCGTTGGCGAGCAGCAGGCCGGTCGGGCCCGCCCCCGCGATCAGCACCTCGATGTCGGTGTCCATGGCTCCCCCTACAGCTTCATGCCGTGCCGGGTGAGGTACCAGTTGTGCCACGTCAGCAGCCCGCCGAGCATGACCAGCCAGAGCACGGTGCTGGTGAGCGGGAAGGCGTCCACCGGGATCGTGTACGCCAGCACCACCCGCAGTACCGCGTCGAGCAGGAAGACCGCGCCCCACACCGCGGTGACCAGCCGCAGGTGGTGACGGAACATCGGCTCGGTGTCCCACCGCGCCTCCCATTCGACCAGTCCGACCTCGCCGACCTTGGCGATGACGATGCCGCGCGAGGCCGTCATGATGAACGGACGCCGGGTGAGCAGCGTGCCGAGCACCCAGAAGCCGATCGCGGCGGTCACCCAGCTGTCCCGGATCATCAGCACCCGCGGGCTGCCGGTGATCAGGGTCAGCACCGTTCCGATCACCACCAGGCTCAGCGTGAAGACCGCCATCGCCTCCACGCGGCGCTGCCGCACGATGCCGTAGATGATCCACGGCAGCAGCAGCACGCCGCCGACGGCCATCGCGAGCCACTGGTCGAGGCCGACCGCGCGCAGCCCGTAGTAGGAGCCGAGCGGGAGGGCGAGCTCGAAGAACAGCTGCGCGGCGAGCCGCTGGCGCAGTGCCACCGTGCGGCGTCGGGCGTTCGCCGCGGCGGCCCGGTCGGCGTCGGTCTGTGGTGCCCGCTGCGTTGCCATGGTGTGTGTCCCCGTGTCCGCTGTGGTCATGACGCCCTCCTGGTGGCGCGGTCGAACAGGTCCGCCAACTCCCGGCCGGCGGCCCGTACATCGAGATCGGGATCGTGGGTGGCGCGGCGCACCACGTCGTCGATGGCGGCGCGGATCGCGCGCATCATCACCCACGGGTCGAAGACGCAGAACTCGCCCGCGCGCTGCGCCTTGCGGAGCTGCTCCGCCTGGATGACGAGGTTCGCCTCCGTCGTGTCGAGGAAGGCGACCATGCCGGGGTCGCCGCCGCGGAGGTTGGAGAGGATCTCGACGATCGCCGCGAGGTGGTTCGGGTACTCGGCGAACAGGTCGAGGTTGCCCTCGATGGAGGCCCGCAGGCGGGCGGCGTAGCTCTCGTGGGCCTCGATGCGGGGGCGGAGGTATCCGTCCGCGAGTTGCATCACCTCGGTGACGACCTCGCGCATCAGGTCGTCCCGCCCGTCGAAGTGGTAGGAGATCATCCCCGTGCTGCTCAGCCCGGCGCGCTCCGCGATCTTCGCGAACGACGCCCGGTGGTACCCGATCTCGGCGATGACGTCGATCGCCGCGGCGACGATCTGGGTGCGGCGGCCGGTCTCCGTGAAGGAGGCCCCGGTCTTGCGTCCCGAGTTTTGCTTGGCCGAGCTATTCCTTGCTTGCATGAGCAAGACGGTAGCGCGGTTTGCTCAGCCGAGCAAGGAGGTTCTTGCTCGGCCGAGCAAACCGCGCAGTTCCTCGGCGGCGCGCACGACGGCACGTACCTGCGCCACGTCGAGATCCACCGCTCCCACCATGGGTGACAACCAACGGTTGTCGGTGGCGCCGGTGCGTTGTTGGATGCCGGGGCGGCCGCGGGGGTTGCATGCTCGACATGCACAGACTGATTCCCACGGGGGAAGCGGCGCGTCCGGTCGTCTTCGCCGAGGTCCCCCAGCCCGTCCCGGAGCCCGACGAGGCACTGATCAAGGTCGAGGCGTTCGCACCGAACCGGGGCGAGACGTTCCTCCTCGAACACCCCCGGCCGGGGCTGCTGCCCGGCAAGGACATCGCCGGCCTCGTCGTACAGGCCGCCGCGGACGGCTCGGGCCCCGGCCTCGGCACCCGCGTGGTCGGGCACCCGGCGCAGGGCGGCTGGGCCGAGTACGCCGCCGTGCCCACACACTCGCTCGCCGTGCTCCCGGACGGAATCGACAGCGCCCGGGCGGCAGCCCTGCCGCTGGCCGGGATCACCGCCCTGCGACTGCTGCGCACGGCCGGCTCCCTGGCCGGCCGACGGGTGCTGCTGACCGGCGCCTCCGGCGGCGTCGGCCACTACGTCACCGAGCTGGCCGTCGGGGCCGGGGCCGAACTGACCGCGGTGACGGCCACGCCGGTGCGCGGCGAGCGGCTCGCGGAGCTGGGCGCGGAGGTGGTGCACGACGTCGCGGCGGCGGAAGGGCCGTTCGACGTCGTGCTGGAGTCCACCGGCGGGCCGGATCTGCCGGTCGCCCTCGCGAAGGTGCGCCCGGGCGGCACGCTCGTCTGGTTCGGCCAGGCCAGCCGCACCCCGGTGACCCTGGACTTCTTCCAACTGCTGGGCGGGCCCGAGCGGGTCACGATCCAGCACTTCCACTACGCCGGCGCCCCGTACGGCGCCGACCTCGCGGCACTGGTGCGCCTGGTGGAACGGGACCGGCTGCATCCGGAGATCGGCCGGATCGCCGACTGGGCGGAGACCGCCGACACCCTGGTCGACCTGCGAGCGCGCCGGATACGCGGCAAGGCCGTCCTGCTGACGGGAGGAGCACGATGAGCACGATGAGCGCCCCTGAGTTCGCCGCCGCCCAGTGGACACGCGCCACCGGTGCGGGGGTCGACCCCCACGAGTACCGGCGCGTCACCGAGGGCCTCGCCTCCGTCGCCGACTGGGGACCGTCCTTCCTGCGCACCGGACACGCCCACCTGGAGCGCGCGGAGAGCGCCGCAACGCCGGCCTCGGCGGGCGAGCACCTGCTGATGGCGGCCCGGTGGTTCCACCTCGCCACGCTCGCGCCGTACCCGGAGGCCGGCCGTGCCGCGGCCGCGGCGGACCGCGCGCTGAGCAGAGCGCTCACGGTGCTGGAGTCCGGTGCCCGGCGGGTGAGCGGCGAGGGATTCACCGGCTGGCTGCGCGGCCCCGCCGACGCACCCGGCACCGTGGTCGTCGTCCCCGGCCTGGACTCGGCCAAGGAGGAGTTCCTCGATGTGGTGTCCGCGCTGCTGGCCAGGGGGCTCGCCGTGTTCGCGATGGACGGCCCCGGGCAGGGCGTGCTCGCGGCCACGACGACCCTCGGGCCGGACTACGAGCGGGTCGTGGGCCGGGTCGTCGACGCCCTCGGCGTCGCACGCATCGGGCTCGTCGGCCTCAGCCTCGGCGGCTACTTCGCGGCCCGGACCGCGGCGCTGGAGCCGCGGGTGGCGGCGGTCGCGACCGTCAGCGGTCCCTTCCGCCTCGACTGGGAGCAACTGCCCGCGCCGGTGCGGGACATCATGGCCCGACGCACCGGCGGGGCCGAGGCGGCCCGCGCGTTCGCCGGCCAGGTGGACCTCTCCGCCCTGGCCCCCCGCATCGCGGCCCCGCTGCTGGTCGTGGACGGAGGCCAGGACGTCATTCCCGGCGTGACGAACGGCGAGCCGCTGGCCCGTCGGGCGCCGCACGGCACCTACCTCTCCGTCCCGCACGGTGATCACCTCCTCGGCAACGCACGGCCCGACTGGCTGCCCCGGCTCGGCGACCACATCGGGCACGCACTGACGGGGGGCAGCGCCGACGGCGGTTCATGACATCGTCGCGAACCGCTGCACCAGCGACGCCAGGAACACCAGCAGCAGCGGCAGCGCGAACCAGAACAGGCCCTGCATCCAGTGCCGTTGACGCGCGCCCGGCGGCGCCGCGACCCGGACCACCTCCCGGGCCACCAGCACCGCGAGCAGGACCAGCAGGGCGAGCGCACCGAGCACCGTCCACGGCGTCCAGGTCACCTTCGGGCCGGGTGGGCCGGGCCGGGGCGCGGGTACCGTCCCCGCCGGGCGCTGCGCCAGCTCGTAGACCGCGGCGTGCGTGTTCGACAGCACCCGCCGCAGCTCGGGGCGCCGGTCCAGGGCGGCGCGCAGCCGCCGCTCCCAGCCCGCGGGGTAGCCGGAGTCCAGCCGCAGCGACTCCGCCTGGGCGTGGTTGACGATGAGGTACGACTGCGGGCCGGCCGCCCGCAGCGCGCTGACGACCGGGCCGATGCGGGCCGGATCACGGGGCGCCAGGGTCGGTGTGTACTCCACCCGCTCCATGTCCTTGGCGCCCCAGGGCATCGCCGGAGTGACGCTGCCCACCGGGTCGTGGCTCAGCCACAGCAGCCGCACCGTGGGCCGGTCGTGCGCGTAGACGAAGTCCATCGCGGCCACCTCGCCCGGCCGGACGCGTTCGAACGGCTCGTTGCCCCAGCGGGCGACGAGGAAGCCGAGCGCCAGCAGCAGACCCGTCAGCAGCGCCGCGAGCGGGCCGAGGCCGCGGCGGGGACCGGCCGGAGCACAGCGGGCACCGGCGCCACCGCGGCGGGCCGCTCCGGCACCGCGCGGGAAGAGTGCCAGGGCGGCCAGCACACAGGCGCCGGGGAGCGCGAACAGGAAGACCCGCAGCGCCATCTCACCGCCGTAGGACTGCATCCCGAACGCCAGGAAGGGCACGAAGGTGAGGGTCAACAGGGAGCGCTCGGTGAAGCCGGCGGCGCGGCGCCGCAGTGCGCCCCAACCGGCCAGTGCCACCACCCCGCCGGCCAGCGCCACCCGGGTGTACAGGACCAGCTGGTGGGTCGGGTCGCCGCCGCCGATCCGGTCGGTCACGGACGAGGAGACGTTGCCGCCGATGCCGCCGAGCCCACCGAACAGCTCGTCGAAGTGCCCCGACCAGTACGGCTCGGCGAGGAACCCCACCCAGGCCGCGACCAGCACCCCGCACAGCAGGGGCAGCCCGTAGAGGGTCGACCGGCGGGCCAGCACCAAGGCGGTGAGCACGCCGAGCATCACGAACGGGGTGAGCTGGTGGCCCGCCACCGACGCCGCGAAGAGCGCGATGAGGGTGGCGAGCAGCACCGTCAGCTGGGCGCGGCCCGCGGGGTGCGCGGCGGCCTCGCCCGGCTGCCGGCGGCCGGGCGGGACCGGGTGCGGCGCGCGGAACCAGACCAGCAGGATCGCCACGAAGGCGAGGTAGAGGAGGTAGGTGAACCCCTGCGGCGAGAAGTAGTCCTGGCCGACCCAGCCGCACAGCGTGAACAGCCAGGCCGCGCACCACTTCGCCCGCCAGCCCGCCCGCACCGCCTTCAGCAGCAGGAACAACGGCGCCAGACAGAGCAGTTGGACGGCCGTCGGCCACCAGCGCAGCACCCCGGTGACGTCGGTGACCCCGCAGGCCCCGGCGACGAACTGCACCCCGGCGAAGAAGCCGGGCCAGCTCCAGCGGGCGTCCAGGTCCGGGACGGCGGTACCGGTCCTGCCGAGGTAGTCGAGGAAGCCCAGGTGCTGCCAGGCGGTGGGGAAGCGGGGCTCGGTCTCCAGGACGGCCGGCAGCGCGTGCAGCGCCACCACGGTCAGCAGGAGCACGGCGGCGAGCAGCGCCCGCCGCGGCGCCGGCAGCGACAGCCCCCAGGCGAACGCGGCCACGAGCAGGGCGGCGCCGGCCAGCGTGGCGGCCGGCAGTACCGAGATCAGCCCCAGGCCGGTCATCCGGTCCAGGGCGGCGTCGCCCAGCCCGCGCAGGGGGAGCCAGAAGAGGGTCGACCCGGCGGCCAGGAAGACCCATCCGACGAGGTGGCGCGCCCGCCCGCCGGCGCCGGCCCGGCCGCCCCGCCGGCCCTTCGCCGGTGCGCCCGCGGCGGGCGTGCGGCCGTCCAGGGCGCTGCCGGCCCTGCGGACGTCGTCCTCCGGCCCGGCCCCTCCCGCGCGGGGGCGGTGCGGAGTGCTGGCCGGCGGCGGGACGTCGGCTCGGCGCTCCACGTCATGAGGGCGGGCGCCGTCACCGAGGTCCCCGTACACCGCGAGGTCCGCCAGGTCGCCGTCGGGGGCCAGCCCGCCCACCGGGGCCCGGGTCAGCGGGGCGGTCACCACGTCGCCGCGCAGCACCCGCCGCAGCCGCCGGCCGGCGAAGGCGACGATCACCACCAGGCTACAGATCTCGGCGACGCCGGCACCCGGCAAACCCATCCGCGGCAGCAGCACCAGCGTCAGCCCCAGGACCAGCACGCACAACAGGCCCTGTAGGGCGGCGAGTCCGGAGGTGCGGCTCTGGGCGCGCAGGACCGCGAAGTGCACCTCCATCACCACGCGCAGCGCGGCCCCGACCGCCAGCCAGCGCAGCAGCGGGGTGGCCGCCTCCGCATAGCCGGGCCCGAAGATCGCCAGGAGGTACGGCGCGAGGACGAACAGGGCCAGGCAGACCGGGAACATGATGCGGGCCATCCGGCGGAGCGCGGCCCGGGTGTGCTGGGCCAGCCGCGCCGGGTCGTGGGCCCCCTCGACGGTCAGCGACGAGCCCATGTTGAGGGCGAGCAGGTTGACCGTGCCGCCGATGGTGGTGGCGATGTAGAAGTACGCGTTGTCCGCCGCGCTGACCTGCGACGCGACCAGGACGGGCACCAGGTAGACCACGGCGAGCGAGAAGAGGGACCCGGTGGAGTCGCCGGCGACGAAGCGGCCCATCTGGCGCAGCGACGGCGGGCGGGCGGTGCGCTGCGTGCGGTGGACGTGACGGGGGATCAGCCGGCGGAAGACCAGGAGGCCCAGGGGGAGCACCGAGACGGCGATGGCGGCCACCCAGGAGACGAAGACGCCGGCGGTGGGCAGCGCGGCGGCGAACAGCACCAGCAGCCCGAGCTTGACCGTGGAGAAGGCGAGGTTGCCGACGGGCACCCACAGCGCGCTGCGCAGCCCGGTCAGGACGCCGTCCTGGAGGGTGAGCAACGACCAGGCGACGACGGCGAGGAGGAAGCCGAGGCCGCCCCAGGGGCCGCGCAGAAAGCGGTAGGAGGGGCCCCACAGGTCGAGGGTGAGGAGGAAGGCGCCGGCGGCGAGCGCCACGACCAGGGAGCTGCCCGCGTACGTGCGCCGGACCAGTTGGCCGGTGGTGTGGCCGGCCACCGGGATGAAGCGGGACAGCGCGCCGGTCAGCGTCACCGCCGTCAGGCCCGCGAGCAGCTTCATCGCGGCGATCGCGGCCGACCCCTGACCGACCGCGGACTCGGTGTAGTAACGGGCCGCGACCAGCCAGAACCCCAGACCGAGCAGCCCGGACACACCGGTGTTGAGCATCAGCGCATAGGCGTTGCGGAACAGCGGACTGCCCTGGCCCCGGGCGTCCGGGCGCGCCGGCTCCGTGCGCTCCCCGGGCTTGGTGGTCGTCTCGGACACCGGCTCTGCTGCTCCTCCTTCAGGGGCCCGGCGTGCACAGCCGGACCGCCTGTCGCGATCTGCGGACCACCGCGTACCCCTTGGTGAGCACCCGGTCCCGGGCGAAGGCGCGGACCAGACCGCGGCCCTCCACCATCCGGGCGAACTCCTCGGTGCCCGTGCGGTGTCGCACCGTCAGCCGGGCCAGCGCGTACGGGCCCTGGCGGCGGGCCGCCAGGGTATTGCCCACCGCGAGCGCCTGCCGGAAGCCCAGCCCGCGCACCGCCCGCCGCACCCGGCGGCTGGAGTGACCGTAGGGGTAGGCGAAGGACTCCGGCGCCGTCCCGACCTCATCGGCGATGATCTCCTTGCAGCGCAGCAGCTCGTGCCGCAGCCGGTCGTCGTCGAGGTCGTCCAGCCGGGCGTGGGTGTGGCTGTGCCCGCCGATCTCCACCCCGGCCCCGGCCAGCTTCCGCACCTGGTCCCAGTCGAGCGGGGTGTCCAGCGCGCCCCCGGTGTCGTAGGGGCCGCGCAGCCAGCCCGTGGAGACGAAGAGGGTGGCCGGGAAGCCGTGCCGGGCGAGGGCGGGCAGGGCGTGGCGGTAGACGCCTTCGTAGCCGTCGTCGAAGGTGATCAGCACCGGACGGTCGGGCAGCGGTCGGCCCTGCCGCCAGGCCGTGGCGAGGTCGGCGGCGGTCAGCGGGGTGAAGCCGCGGTCGGCCAGCACGGCGAGCTGCTCGGCGAAGGCGGCCGGGGTGACGGACAGGTCCACCACCGCGGGTGTCGGGGCGACGGTCACCGCGTGGTACATCAGGATGGGGACCGCCGGCAGGCGGCCGGTCACGCCGCCTCCCTCTCGTACGGTGTGCCCACCGGCGGCGGCCCGGTGCGCGGGACGGCCGGCGCCGGCCGCAGCGTGCCCCACAGATATCCGCCCGCCGCGGCGGCCACACCGACCACGATGGCCCCCGCCCGGCCGGCCCCGCCCGGCCGCCCCAACAGCGCGTCCCGGACGCCGCGCAGCACACCCGCGGGCAGCACCCGGGTGGTGTAGCGCCGCTCGGACGCCAACCCGTCCCGGGCGCCGACACTGCGCGCCACCAGCGCCTTGGACAGGCCCTCCGCGTACGCCCGGCGGCGGAAGTAGCCGAAGCTCTGGCGGGCGGCCGGCACCCGGTGGTGGATCACCGAGCGGTCGTCGATCAGCAACACCGCATCCGGCATCCCGCGGCTGATGCGGATGCACAGCTCGGTCTCCTCACCGCCCAGCGGGCGCCGGTCACCGTCCCGGCCGATGCCGGTCGTGAATCCGCCGACCAGGTCGAACGCCACCCTGCGGAAGGAGGCGTTGCCACCCAGGACGTTGCGCACCCGCGCCCTCCCCGGCGGCAGGCCGCGGTAGGTGCAGCCCACCACCCAGTCGAACTCCTCGGGGAACCACACCGGTCGACGCCCGGACGCCCAGGCCGGTTCGGTGCGCCCGCCGACCGCCATCACCGCCGGATCGGCGTACGCCGCGGCGAAGTGGCGCAGCCAGTCCCGCTCGGCCACCGCGTCGTCGTCGAGGAACGCGATGACCTCGCCGTCGGCCGCGGCGATACCGGTGTTACGGCCGGCCGAGAGTCCGCGGGAGCCCGAATTGGCCATGATCCGCAGGGGAGTTGGCGTTGCTCCGTTCGGGGGTACGCCCCCGGAGAAGTGCTCTCTGAGGCGGCCGAGCAGCCGCCGGTGGTGGTCCACCACCAGCAGCAGCTCGTGGGCGGGATGGGACTGCTCGCGTACGGACGCCACCGCGGCCAGGATGTCGTCCCACCGGTCCTCGGTGTGGACGCAGATCACGACGGAGATCCGCAGCGCCGGCCCGACCGCCGGTCTCGGGGAGTTCATCGTGCGTCCCCGGTGATCAGCGCGGGCCGGGCGATCCGCTTGCGGGTGCCCCGCTCGCGGAGCACCACCTTCAGCACCCGCAGCCCGTCGCGCACCGCCCGGAGGTTGCTGACGCCGTGGATGCGGTTGTACTCGTGACTGGGGATCTCCTGCACCCGCAGTCCGGCCTTCACCACCCGGATGTTCATCAGCGTCTCCACCTCGAACCCGGCGCAGTCCAGGGCGATTTCGTCCAGGCAGTGCCGCCAGAAGGCGTTGTAGCCGTAGCACAGGTCCGTGTAGCGGGCGCCGAACTTGGCGTTGACCAGGGCGGTCAGCACCCGGTTGCCGAGCTTGCGGATCAGCGTCATGTCGTCCGTGCCGCCGCCGTTGGCGAACCGTGAGCCCTTGGCGAAGTCGGCCCCGGAGACCAGCGCCGAGACGTAGCTGACGATCTCACCGCCGTCCGCCGACCCGTCCGCGTCGACCATCACGATGATCTTGCCGGTGCAGGCCGCGAAGCCGCTGATCAGCGCGTCGCCCTTGCCTCTGCCGCGCTGCGTCACGACCGTGACGTCCGGCCGCAGCTCACGGGCGACGCGGACGGTGTCGTCGGTGGAGTTCCCGTCGACCAGGATCACCTCGTGGATCCAGTCGGGGAGGGTCTTGAAGACGTACGGGAGGTTCTCGGCCTCGTTCATCGCCGGAATGACGACGCTGACCGGCGGAGCGATGGCCAGGTGCGAGGAGACGGGACGGTAGGAGGACTGGTCCGGCAGCAGCGTCAGCGGCGGTTCATCCGCATCGGCCGGGCGAAGGAACGAGCTCATGGGTGGATTTCCCTCTCGTCCGGTGGACCGCCCGCCCCCGGGCGGTCCGTGCTCGATATCCGGGTCGACAGGGGGGTTCACACCCCGTTCGGCACGGCGGGATCCGCCGTGGGAGCAGGGTGAACTGGCATGTGCGGTGCCGGACGCGCGGCTCGTGCTCCGGTCGTCGGCCAGCAGCAGGCAAGCCGGGACAGAGCGCACGGGACCCCCCCAACCGCGCACCGCACCGGACCGCCATCGCGCTGAGCCCTCCCCTGGGGGTGTCTGCCACGCCCCTTGAGCCGCCACGCGAAGATCGTCCGATGCGGGTGGAAGTGCGACGGTGTTGACGAATGGGACTGTAAGGCAAGACGTTCCACGCCAAATACCGTTTGGCGTGATTGGCTGGGACATACGGATGTACTCCGGTATTTGTGCACCGGCGTGCGCCCTCTTGCGCCGTCTCGAACCCCGCGGAAAGCCCGAGTGCGCCGGGCCCGCGCCGGCCGCCCTCACCGCCCCGACCGGAGCCTGCCCACCTGCTTGAGCAAGCGATCCGCCGGCCCGCGCAGCTCCGGTCGGGCCAGCACCGCCTCGCGCAGCGCCCGTACCGGCGCCCGACGGGCCCAGTGCCCCAGAGCGACCGGATGCGCCCGCATCACCCACCCCTCGGCGACCCGCAGTTCCCGGGTCTTCAACGAGTCCTTGTACGCGGCCCCGCCACGCCCCATGTCGAGGTACGCCATCGACGCCCCGGCCGCCGCCTCGGCCATCCGCAGATGCAGCACCAGCCCCGGCGAGTACTTCGCGTACGCCGGGTCGTACGCCGGGAACCAACAGGACAGCACGGACCCGGTCCGCGGCCCGAAGTGCGCCGCGATCGGCCGCTCGCCGGCGTACAGCACGGACAGCAGGCCCGCGAAGGAGTCGGTGCGGGTGTGGAAGAGCTCCCGTACCAGCCGCACGATCCAGGGCCGGGCGAAGCGGTCGCTCCGCCCCGTCCTGCGGTACTGCGCGGACTTCCATCGGGCGAGGGTGCGCAGCGCGTTCGGGTCCCGCTCGTCATGGACGTAGCGCACCGGACCGACGTCACGGCCGAGCCGGCGCTCCTTGGCCAGGGTGGTCCGGACGAACTTCGGTGACTGCGCGCGGAGCCGCTCCAGATACCGCCCGAACCCCTGGTCCACGTCGATGACCGGTGAGGCGTGCGGTCGCAACAAGCCCTCGTCGAAGGGGCGTTGCCCCTCCACCAGATGGTCGAACTCCAGCACCGAAAGTCCGCAGGCCCGCAGCAACTCCCGCGCGTCCCACCGCAGGCCGGGCCGGTGCACCAGCCCCTGCGCGTCCGAGACGCCGAGGCCGATCGCCCGGCCCACGCCGAGCGGCGAACGCTGGAAGGGCAGGAACGCCGTCGGCCGACCGTCCTCCCGGATCACCGCGATCCGCACCCCGCTCCGGCACCGGCCGACGGCCAGCGTGAACTCGGGTGCGAGGAACGGGTTCGCCAGGTGCGGTGCGCCCATCGCCGGTGCCGCGGACTGGAGAGCGGTCCAGGCGGACCGGTCCGCCCCGGTCAGCTCGCCGGGGCGGTGCACGGTGATGTCCACGTCAGTCCGCCCGCCTCGCCGCGACGGCCCGGCGCACCGCCGTCACCGACAGCACGGCGCCGCTGAGCCCCGCCACGGCGACCACTCCGCCGCGTACCGACCACAGATGCAGCGCCAGCATGGCCTGGGCCACCAGCAGGTCGACGGCGAGCGCACCGGCCGTGCCGACGACCGCCCGGCCGAGCGGATCCATCCGGCCGAGCGCCGTGCCGATCGCGAGGGCCGGCGCACCCAGGAGGAGGAAGAGCGTGCACGGCGCACGCAGCGGTGAGGGGACATCGGCCAGTGCCAGCACGGCCCCCAAGGCGGCGACGGCCACCGCCGCACCCGCGAGGAACGCATGCGGCCCGGTCACCGGCCGCCGACCGGTCAGCGGTACGCCCACCGATCCGTCGCGGTTGATGGTCTTGGTGTGCATGGGCAGCTTTGCCTCCCATAGGCGCCGAATGCCGGGCCTCAATGTCATGCAGCGCTTTGAGACCCGTCAAGACGGTGCGGGCGGCGGACGGGGGCGGAACGGGGGCGCCCACAGACGGCGCAATGACGGCACTGCGCGCCGTGCGTTCGGAGACTTGTGGGGACGTGTCCGCCGGAAGGAGCCGGGTTCGTGGAGCCACCGACCGGAACCGGTCTGACCGTGGCCATGGTGGGACTGACCGTGGCCACCGGCATCCTCGACGCGGTCAGCTTTCTGGCCCTCGGTCAGGTCTTCACCGCCACCCAGACCGGCAACCTGCTCTTCCTGGGCTTCGGGATCGCCGGCCAGGGCGGCCTGTCCGTGGTCGCGACCGTCGTCTCGCTCGGCGCCTTCGCCGCCGGCGCGGCGCTGGGGGCCCGGCTGGAGTCGACGCTGGCGCGCCACCGGCAGCAGTGGTTCCCGCAGGCGCTGGCCGCGGAGGCGGTGCTGCTGGCCGCGGCGGCCGTCGCCGCCTGGGAGTCGGGCCCGGCCCGGGGGCTGCCACCGGGCCGGCGGGCCACCGTGATCGGGCTGATGGCGGCGGCGATGGGCATGCGGAACGTCACCGCCATACGGGTCGCCTCCCCGGACCTCACCACCACGGTGGAGACCCGGGCGATGACGGCGCTGGTCAGCGGGTCGCCGCTGGGCCACGACGAGCGGCTGGGGTACGGCACCCGTTCCGGCGCCCGCCGACTGGCCTCGGTGGGCGCGATGGTCGCCGGCGGCCTCCTCGGCGCCGGGATGGTCGGCCTGGGGACCCGTCCGATGCTGGTGATCCTGCTGGTGGCGGCCTTCGAGGCGGCCACCGCGCTGTTCGTGTCCGGCCTCTCCCGCCACCGTTCGCCCACCGAGGACTGACGCTCCGCCAGGGAAGCTCCTGGAGCACTGAGGACCGACTGGAGCACTGAGGACCGACTGGAGCACTGAGGACCGACTGGAGCACTGAGGACCGACTGGAGCACTGAGGACCGACTGGAGCACTGAGGGCTGGGGGAGGCCCTGGGGCGGGCGCTGAGGGGCGACGCTCCGGAGCGTGCTGGAGGCCTTGCCGGAGACCTTGCCGGAGGCCTTGTTCGTGGCCTTGTCGGAGCCTTACGGGGCGGTCGAACGCTTTCCGTAGGGGACGAGAAAGCCCCCTGCGGGGCCACAACGCGGTGGTGTCGAGGGATGTTCCCGTGCGGCGCGCTCGCGGTTGTCGCGGGGTGGGGTGTGACGGGGCGTCCGGATGTCGTGCGGGTGGCGCGGCGAAGCAATGACCGGGCGGTGAACATCCGTCCGGATCGGCAGATTTGCCGTGAACCGTGGACGACCTTTGGCATGGACACTTCCGGCGCCACGGGTGTCTTGGTACGACGGATGTGGCAGAGATCCTGCTAAGGGAGGTTCCATGAGACTGTCCCGATTCGCGGCCTTGACGTCCGCCTTCTTCGTCACCTCGGCGCTCGCGCTCACCGGCGCGAGCGCCGCCGCGTCCGCCCAACTCCCCACCGCAACCGGCTATGTGGCACTCGGCGACTCCTACTCCTCGGGCGTCGGTGCCGGCAGCTACGACAGCGCCAGCGGCTCCTGCAAGCGCAGCACCAAGTCCTACCCGGCCCTCTGGGCCGCCTCGCACTCCCCTTCGTCGTTCGCCTTCACCGCCTGTTCCGGGGCCCGAACGGGTGATGTGGTGAACAATCAGCTCGGCCCGCTCAACAGCTCCACCGGGCTGGTCAGCGTCACCATCGGCGGCAACGACGCCGGATTCGCCGACACCATGACGACCTGTGCCCTCCAGGGCGAGAGCGCCTGCCTGGCCCGGGTCGCCAAGGCCAGGAACTACGTCGACACCACCCTGCCCGGTCGGCTCGACGCGGTGTACGACGCCATCGGCGCCAAGGCCCCGGCCGCCCATGTGGTGGTCCTGGGCTATCCGCGTTTCTACAAGCTCAACGGCACCTGCTCCGTCGGCCTCTCCGAGAAGTCCCGGGCCGCGATCGATGCCGCCGCCGACGACATCAACGCGGTCACCGCCAAGCGCGCCGCCGACCATGGCTTCAGCTTCGCCGATGTCAACACCACCTTCGTCGGCCACGAACTCTGCTCCGGCAGTGCGTGGTTGCACAGCGTGACCTTCCCTGTCGAGGAGTCCTACCACCCCACCGCGGCCGGCCAGTCCGGTGGCTATCTGCCGGTGTTCGACTCCGCTGCGTGACGAACCGCGCACCGTGCGCCGGGAGAGATCGTGAGATCCCGGTCTCTCCTCGCGCACTCCGGCGCTCCGTCAGGCGCCCTGCGCGCCTCCCGGAGCCTCCCGATGGTCGCTCAACTCGCCCTGGTACACGGCTCGTACGTGACATTCCGTATGGTGTGCGTCAACGTCAAAGCGAGGCAGGTGAATCCGTTGACCGGTCTGCACGCATGTCCTCCGAGAGAGATAGGGTTACCCTGCCCGGGCCGGGTGCCCTCGTAAGGGTGGGGAGAGTCATGGAACAGATAACAATGCGTAGCAGGGCACGAGTCCCTGCCATCAAGTGCGGGAGTAGTGCGTCCAGCGCGCGTCTCGACCGCCACCTCGCGGTGTTGGGTGGCCCCGCCATCCCGCAGCGCGAGGCGGAGGGCGCGACATCGCTGATGCAGGAGCTCACGGCACGTGACCACACGCGGGCGCGAAACGGCCGCGGCGCCAGGGTCTCGCTGTTCGCACCGCTGCGCAGGCTGCGGCGCTCGCTCTTCGGCGGGCACGGCTGACCCGTAGTCACTTGCGGCATCTCGAGCGGCCCGGCCTGTCCCCGCCGGCCGGTCCGCTCGGCACCACCCGTCACTGTGTGACGGGTGGTCTTTTCGTTGCGGTACCTGTCGGCCCGTTGCGGTGCCCGTCGGCCCGTTGTGGGTTCCCGAAGCTTCGTTGGGGTTCCCGCCGGCCGGGACGGTGCGGCCGACCCGGTATGCCGTTGCTCACAGCAGCGCGAACTGGCCCTCCGGGCCCTCCTCGTGGTGGTCGAGGACGGATGCCGGGCGGCGCGCGGAGAGCGGCGCCGGCAGCACCCCGGCCGCCCGCAGCTCGGTCCGGTCCAGCTGCCGCCCGTCCGCCGTGCGCGCGCCCAACGCCACACGCTGCGGCTCCAGTTCGGCCAGCAACGCCAATACGGTGATCAGCTCCAGCAGCTCCGAGGTCCACTCCTGCGGCCAGTCCACCGGGCGCAGCGCGGCCAGCGAACCGGCCTCGGCCGGCTCCGCCCCGTCCGCCGGCCCGCCGGCCCGCCGGGCGAACCAGGCCGCAAGGACCCGTACGCCACCCGCGCAGAAGTCCCAGGCGCCCACCGGCACCGGCGCGATCCGCCCGCCGCCGAGCAACAACGCCTCCTCCTCCGGGTCGTAGCCGAGGTCCGCCGGCAGGCCGCGGGCGGGCAGGGCGGCGCGCACGTACGGGCGGCGGCCACCGGGCATCCGCGGCCGGTCGCCGGAGCCCGGCGACGGGCGCCCCGGCCCGGGCGCGTACCCGCCGCGGGTGGTGAGCCACAACAGCCGTTCCCCCAGCCCGACACCGCGCTCCCAGAGCTCCGGGTCGGCGGTCAGCGGCACCACGACGCCGTCGGGGGAGTGCTGGGCGACGGCGACGGCCCAGGCCAGCAGGCCCGTGGGGGCCACCGGGCGGTCCAGGCGGCGGGCGAGCAGCGCCAGCAGGCCCGGTGCGAGGTTGGGCTCCTGGCCACCGGGCCGCCGGTAGAGCGGATGGATCCGGCCGGGGCGGCCGGCCGGGGAGCGCCCGTCGGGCAGCAGCGCCGATCCCACCACCGGCGGGCCGGACGGCTGCGGCAGCGGCGCCGACTCCACCGCGTACAGCTGCCGTTCGTCGGCCACCCGCCACAGCTCCGGGCGGGCGGTGTCGATCAACCGGTGGTCGGGCAGCAGCCACTGCTGGTCGAACGGTCCGTGCAGGATCCGTACCGGCTCGGGGCACGGCCCGTCCGCCCGGTACAGCCGCCCGGTCGGCGTGGCCTGGCCCGGCAGCTGGGCGACCGCGGAGTGCAGGGTCCGGGCGCGCGAGGGCCGGAACAGCCGCTCGCGGTCGGTGGCGTCCGCGGCGTCCACCAGCGCCCGCCACCGGGCGCGCAGGGTGGCCGGATCCGGTGCCATCACCCAGGAACGGCCGAGCCGTAGCGGTGCCACGGACCACGGCATGAGTTCGGACAGCCGTGGCGCGTCCTGCTTCGCCGTCACGCGGAGCCCCTCCCGGACCGTTGGTTCGACCCCCGGCATGGTATCCACCGGACCGCCGCCTCCCGGGGCCCCGCCGTGCGCCCCGCTCCGGCGCTGCGGTCCGACGCGGTCTTCCGCTTGCTGATCTTGAAGGAGTACGGTCCTGGCCGTACGCCCGGCCGCACGGTGCGGACGCTCCGCTCGTGCGCCGGCACCTGCTCAGGGGAGGACCGCCATGGTGGACACCACCTCGTCGGCACGGCGCGGGGGACAACGGGTCGCCGCGCGGCTGGACCGGCTGCCGCCGTCCCGGTGGCACCGCCGGATCACCCTCGTCGTCGGCATCGGTGCCTTCTTCGACCTCTACGAGATCTTCCTCGGCGGGGTGCTGGCCGCCGTCCTCGCCGACCAGTGGCACCTCGGCCACACCGCGAAGTCCGCGGTGATCGCGGCCGGCTTCCTCGGCATGTTCGTCGGCGCGAACGTCCTGTCGGTGCTCGCCGACCGGCTGGGGCGGCGTCGGATGTTCCTGGTCAACCTCGGTGGCTACGCGCTCTTCTCGCTGCTGTGCGCCGCCGCCCCGGACCTGCGGTGGCTGCTGGTGCTGCGCTTCCTGTCCGGTCTGGGGCTCGGCGCCGAGCTCGTCCTGGTCGACACCTACCTCGCCGAGCTCCTGCCCCGCGCGGTACGCGGCCGCTACCTCGCCCACGCCTACACCCTGGGCTTCGTCGGCGTACCGGTCGCCGCGCTGCTCGGCGCCCGGCTGGTGGCCGCCCACCAGCCGCTGGGCGTCGACGGCTGGCGCTGGCTGCTGGTCGCCGGCGCCCTCGGGGCCGGCTTCCTCCAGCTGATGCGCCGCCAACTCCCGGAGTCGCCACGGTGGCTGGCCGTGCAGGGGCGGGGCGAGGAGGCCGGGCGGATCGTGGCCGGGATCGAGGAGCGGGTGGCCCGGGAGACCGGAGGCAGCCTGCCGTCCGTCGCCGCGGTGGAGAGCGTCCCGGAGCGCCGGGTGCCGCTGGGCGAGATGTTCCGCGGCGACCACCGACAGCGGACCGTCATGTGGTGGATCTTCCAGGTGCTACAGACCGTCGGCTACTACGGCTTCGGCACGCTGGCGCCGGTGGTGCTCACCGCCAAGGGCCACACCGTCACCGAGTCGCTGCTGTACGCGGCCCTGAGCTTCTGCGGCTACCCGATCGGCTCGGCGCTGTCGATCCCGCTCATCGACCGGATCGAGCGCCGCACCCTGATCGTCGCCTCCGCGCTGGGCATCGCCGGCTGCGGCCTGGCCTTCGGCTTCGCCACCGCCACCTGGGCCGTCGTGGCCTTCGGCTTCCTGCTGACGGTGTGCAGCAACGTCTTCTCCAACGCCTTCCACGTCTACCAGACCGAGATCTTCCCCACCGGTCTGCGCAGCAGCGCCATCGGCATCGCCTACTCGCTGTCCCGGCTCACCTCGGTCGTGCTGCCGTTCGTCGCGCTGGGCGTGCTGAACCGCCTCGGGCCGGCCGCGGTGTTCACCGGCTCCGCCGGGCTGATGCTGCTGCTCTGCCTGGACGTGGCGCTGCTGGGGCCGCGTACCACCGGGCGGAGCCTGGAGCGCATCTGACGACCGGGGTCCTCGCCGCCCGTGACGGCGAGGACCCCGTCCGGTCACGTCCGCGCGGAGCGCACCGCCGTGGGCGCGTAGTGCTTCATCTCCTCGATGTCGTCGATGTACGGGCGCACGTGGTCGAGGAACGCGGGGAAGTGCGGACCGCCGCGGAAGCCCTTGAGGTGGTCCTCGACGGAGGTCCACTCGATCCGCAGGATGTAGTGCTCGGGCTCCTCGACGCCCTGCGCCAGGTCGTAGCCGAGACACTCGGGCGCCGCGTCCAGCTGTGCGGCGGCGGCGGTGTACGCCCGCTCGAAGGCGGCCCGGCGCTCGGGGTCGGTGAGGGTGTAGCGGATGTACTCGACGGTCATCGGGAGTTCTCCTGTACGAGGTGCGGGGCGGAGTGCCGAAAGGGTGCCTGACGGATACCTGACGGACACCTGACGAATGCCTGGCAAATGACTGATGGACCGTCAAGTCCTCCTGGCGGCTTTGGTGTTGAGCCAGGTCAACGCTACGGGCGGCACCCTTCGTCAACAAGCGCGGCTTGTTGTCGGCCGACAAGCCCGACTTGTCGACGGGCGCGCCGCGCGGCCCTACGATGCGGTCGCATGGAACCCGAGCTGCGCCAGCTGCGGTACTTCGTGGCGGTCGCCGAACGCCGCAGCTTCACCCGCGCCGCCGAGGACGTCTTCGTCGCCCAGCAGGCGCTCAGCCAGCAGATCAAGGCGCTGGAGGAGACCCTCGGCGTACGGCTGCTGGACCGCACCTCCCGCCGGGTCGACCTCACCCCGGCCGGCGCCGCCTACCTGGCCGACTGCAAGCGGCTGCTCTCCGCCGCGTCCCGGGCCGCCCGGCACGCCCGGGCGGTGGCGGCCGGCGAGGTGGGCACGCTGCGGGTCGCCTACACCGTCACCGCGGTCTACGACACCCTGCCGGTGCTCACCGCGCACCTCGCCCGGCAGGCGCCCGGGCTGCGGGTGCAGACCCGGGAGATCTTCGCGGCCGACGTCTGCCGGATGCTGCGGGACGAGCGCTGCGACATCGCGCTGGCGCCCCGGACCGACCATCCGAAGGGCATCGCCCGACGGACCGTGCGGCGCGAGGAGCTGATGGCCGCGGTCGGCGACGGCCACCCGCTCGCCGACCGCCCGGCGGTGGAGCTGGCCGGGCTCCGGGACGAGACGTTCCAGCTGTGGCCGCGCGAGATGGCGCCCGGCTACTACGACGCGGTGGTCGGCGCCTGCCGGGGCGCGGGCTTCGAGCCGGTGCTGGACGAGACCGCCTCCGGCTCCAACGCCTGGGCCCAGATCGCCGCCGGGCGCGGCGTCAACCTCGTCGTGGCCTCGCTCGCCCACCAACTCCCGCGCGGCATCACCCTCGTACCGCTCGCCCCACCCCGCCCCGAGCTCCGCCTCGACGCGGTCTGGCGGGCCGAGCACCCGCACCCGGCGGTGCCCCGGCTCCTCGACGGGTGCGCGGAGCTGTGGCCGGCGGACGGGGCGGGGCGGGCCGCCGACGACGATGTCAGTGCGCGTCCAGCGTGACGGTGAAGGAGAAGCGGTCACCGCGGTAGTGGATCCGGGCGACGTCGACGACCCGGCCGTCGGCGTCGTAGGTGACGCCGGTGTAGTGCAGGATCGGGCTGAGCAGCGGGACCCTCAGCAGCCGCGCGGTCTCCGGGTCGGCCAGCCGGGCCTCGACGGTGTCGGTGATCCGGCCGATCCGCACGCCGACCGCGTCCCGCAGCACCTTCGTCATCGGCCAGCGCAGCAGATCGTCCGGATCGATCCGGACGGCGACCTCGGGCCGTACGTAGTTGCGCGCGTGGTTGGTCGGCTCGCCGGTCTCCTCGTCGCTGCGCAACCGGGTGTAGCCGACCACCTCCGCCACGCCCTCGAAGTGCTCCGACAGATCGGTGGGCACCGCGACCGGCCCGTGGTCCAGCAGCTCGGTGCGCATACCGGACTGCTGGGCCACGATCGCGTCCACCGAGCCGAGCAGCCGCACCGGCGCCCCGCGCTGCGCGCTCGGCTCGATGAACGTGCCGCGCCGCCGGTGCCGGCTGATCAGCCCCTCCGCCTCCAGCTCCTTGAGGGCCTGGCGCATGGTCAGCACGCTCACGCCGTAGTGCGCGGCGAGCGCGTCCTCGGTGGGCAGCCGCAGCGGCGCCTCGGGAGCGCGGCCCAGTATGGAGGCGCGCAGCGACTGCGAGACCTGGTACCACAGCGGCAGCTTGCGGTTCAGGGCGAGCGAGTCGGGAGCGAAGGTGGTCACGGGATCCCCGGTGTCACTGGCGGAAATGGCGCTGGAGACCCTGCCATACGTCGTCGTAGCCGCGCTGTAGGTGTCCGGCGTCCCGGGCCTGCTCGGTCAGCGTCAGCGGCCAGCGGGTCTCGAACATGAAGGCCAACCCGTCGTCGATCTTCTGCGGCACCAGCTCGGCGGCGCTGGCCCGGTCGAAGGTCTCCCGGTCCGGCCCGTGCGCCGACATCATGTTGTGCAGCGATCCGCCGCCCGGTACGAAGCCGCCCTCGCCGGCCGCCTTGGCGTCGTAGGCGCCCTCGATCAGGCCCATGTACTCGGTCATCACGTTGCGGTGGAAGTACGGCGGCCGGAAGGTGTCCTCGCCGACCAGCCAGCGCGGTGCGAAGACCACGAAGTCCACGCCGGCCAGGCCCGGGGTGTCGGAGGGCGCGGTCAGCACGGTGAAGATCGACGGGTCGGGGTGGTCGTAGCTGATCGACCCGATGACGTTGAAGAGCCGCAGGTCGTAGACGTACGGGGCGTGGTTGCCGTGCCAGGCGACGACGTCCAGCGGTGAGTGGTCGTAGGTGGCGGTCCACAGCGTGCCGCAGAACTTGTTGACGACCTCGACGGGGCCCTCGACGTCCTCGTAGGCGGCGACCGGGGCGCGGAAGTCCCGGGGGTTGGCCAGGCCGTTGGCGCCGATCGGGCCGAGGTCGGGGAGCCGGAACGGCCGGCCGTAGTTCTCGCAGACATAGCCGCGGGCGGTCGGGGTCTTCCCGCCGTCGGGCGCGGCGTCCAGCAGCTCGACGCGGAAGCGGACGCCGCGCGGGATCAGCGCCACCTCGCCCGGTTCGGCGCGCAGCAGGCCGAGCTCGGTGCGCAGCAGCAGTGCGCCCCGCTCCGGCACGATCAGCAGCTCGCCGTCCGCGTTGCCGAAGACCCGCCGGTCCATGGAGGCGTTCGCGTGGTACAGGTGCACGGCCATCCCGCTGCGCTGGGTCGCGTCGCCGTTGCCGCCCAGCGTCCACAGGCCGTCGAGGAAGTCGGTGGGGCCCTCGGGGGCGGGCAGCGGGTTCCAGCGCAGCCGGTTGGGGTCGGGGACGCAGTCGGTGAACGGCGCCGAGCGGAGCGAGCGCTGGGCGGCGCGGACGAACGGCGGGTGCGCGGCCGACGGGCGGATGCGGTAGAGCCAGGAGCGGTGGTTGTGGTCGCGCGGCTCGGTGAACGCCGACCCGCTGAGCTGCTCGGCGTACAGGCCGAGCGGTGCCCGCTGCGGGGAGTTGCGGCCCACCGGCAGTGCCCCCGGGACGGCCTCCGAGCTGTGCTCGTTGCCGAAGCCGGTGGCGTACACCAGCCCCTCGGCCGTCTTCCGCGCCTGTTCGTTGCCCGTGCCTGCCATCGCGCACTCCCGCCGCTCAAGGAATCCTATGCAAGACCTTAGGATTGCGCTGGGGGGCCGTCAACGGAGACTCCCGGCCGTCCTGACCGGATCGGGGTGACGGGTGCGGGGTGCAGGGTGCGCCACCGGTCCGGAGACGAGGCAGGATGGTCAGGTGCAGCAGCCCACCAGTCACCCCGACCCACCAGCCACCCCGCTCCGCCGCGCCCCCGTCCAGCGGCGCAGCGTCCAGCGCCTGGCCAGAATCCTCGACGCCTGCGCCGAAGTGCTGGAGGAGACCGGATACGAGGACCTGAGCACCCGCGCGGTGGCCGGCCGCGCCGGCGTGCCGATCGGCTCGGTCTACCGTTTCTTCCCGAACAAGCGCGCCATGGCCGAGGCGCTCGCCCAGCGCAACCTCGACGCCTACGCGCGCAGCATCACCACCCGGCTCGCCGCCCCGGCCGGCGAGCCGCTGGAGTGGCGGCACGCGATGGACGTGGTGGTCGACGAGTACCTCGACATGAAACGGACCGTGCCGGGCTTCGCCCTGGTGGAGTTCACCGTCCCCGCGCCCCGCGAGACCCGGCAGGCCAACTACCTGGTCGCCGACCGCCTGATGTCCCTGTTCGCCGGCCGCCTCGGCCTCGACCCCGCGGACGAGCGGCTGCGCACCGCCTTCCTGGTGGGCGTCGAGACGGCCGACGCGCTGCTACAGCTCGCCTTCCGGATGGACCCGGACGGCGACCCCGCGATCGTCGCCGAGACCAAGGTGCTGCTCCAGGCGTATCTGGCGCGCTACCTCGACGCGGCGGGCGGGCCCGGCGAGCGCCACGAGGACGGCGGGCCCGGCGAGCACCACGAGGATGGTGAGCCCGGCGAGCACCACGAGGATGGTGAGCCCGGCGAGCACCACGAGGACCGCGCGGGGTGAGGTCCGGCGGTGACCGCGGGTCGTGCCGCGGACGCCACGTGGCGGATTTCCGTCAGGTCCCTCCCTTCATGCCTACCGGTCGGTATGGTCGGGTGGTACGCAGTCCGCCGCCGGACCTGTCCCCGGGAGGGACCGATGACCCGTACCGCCCTGCGCATCTGCCCGCTCTGCGAGGCCACCTGCGGGCTCACCGTCACCCTCGACGACGACCGGATCACCGCCGCCCGCGGTGACCGGGACGACGTCTTCAGCAGGGGATTCATCTGCCCCAAGGGCGCCTCCTTCGGTGAGCTGGACGCCGACCCCGACCGGCTCACCCGCCCCCTGGTCCGGCGCGACGGCCGGCTCGCCGAGGTCACCTGGGACGAGGCGTTCGCCGCCGTCCAGGCCGGACTGCGCCCCCTCGTCGAGGCCCACGGCCCGGATTCCGCCACCTCCCCGGCCCCGCTCGCACCGGGCGGACCGCCGGTCGCCGTGGTGCTCGGCAACCCCAATGTGCACACCGTCGCCGGGGCCCTCTACCCGCCGGTGCTCCTCGCCGGCCTGCGTTCGCGCAGCGTCTTCACCGCCTCCACCGTCGACCAGATGCCCAAGCACGTCTCCAGCGGACTGCTCTACGGCGACCCGCTGGCCATCCCGGTGCCGGACCTGGACCGCACCGACCACCTCCTGGTCATCGGCGCCAACCCGATGGACTCCAACGGGAGCCTGTGCACCGCGCCGGACTTCCCCGGCCGCATCCGGGCGCTGCGCCGCCGCGGTGGACGGCTGACCGTCGTCGACCCGCGCCGCACCCGCACCGCCCGGCTGGCCGACGAGCACCTGGCGATCCGGCCCGGCACCGATGCGCTGTTGCTCTTCGCCATGGTGCAGACGCTCTTCGAGGAGGGCCTGGCCGATCCGGGGGAGCGGGCCGCGCACCTCAGCCAGGTCGAGGACGTCCGGCGGCTGGCGGCCGACTTCACCCCCGAGGCGGTCGCCGGGGCGTGCGACATCCCCGCCGAGCGGATCCGGCGGCTGGCCCGCGACCTGGCCGCCGCGCCGAGCGCCGCGGTGTACGGCCGGATCGGCTCCACCACCGTCGAGTTCGGCACCCTCACCAGCTGGCTGGTGGACGTCCTCGCCGTCCTCACCGGGAACTTCGACCGCCCCGGCGGCATCATGTTCCCGCTCTCCGCGACCGGCCCGGCGCCGCGCCGGCCGGGGCCCGGCCGTGGGTTCGCCCTGGGCCGCTGGCACAGCCGGGTCTCCGGCCACCCGGAGGCCAAGTCCGAACTGCCCATCGCGGCACTGGCCGAGGAGATCGACACCCCCGGCGAGGGCCGGGTGCGGGCCGCCGTCGTCATCGCCGCCAACCCCGTCCTGTCCGCCCCCGACGGCGACCGGCTCGACACCGCGCTCGCCTCGCTGGACTTCATGGTCAGCGTCGACCCGTACCTCAACGAGACCTCCCGGCACGCCGATGTCGTGCTGCCGCCGCCCCCGCCCTCCCGCAGCGCGCACTTCGACTTCGCCTTCAACGCGCTCGCGGTGCGCAACCAGGTCCGCTACACCCGGCCCGTCCTGCCGCTCGCCGACGGGCAGCCGGACGAGTGCGAGATCCACGCCCGGCTGATCCTCTGCCTGGGCGGCCAGGACGGCGCCGACCCCGCGCTGATCGACGCCATGGTGATCGACACCGCGCTCGGCAAGGCCGTCGCCGATCCGCTCTCCCCGGTCCACGGCCGCCAACCGGCCGAACTCGCAAGGGAGTTGACGGGTCGGAACGGTGCCGAACGCCGGCTCGACATGATGCTCCGGCTCGGCCCGTACGGCGACGGCTTCGGCGCCGCCCCCGAGGGGCTCTCACTGGCCCGGCTGCTGGACCACCCGCACGGCATCGACCTCGGCCCGCTCGCCCCGCGCGTCCCGTCCGTCCTGCGGACCCGCAGCGGCACCGTCGAGATGTGCCCCGGGCCGATCGCCGCCGAGGCCGACCGGCTGCGCGGCCGGCTCGGCACCGAACCCGCCGGCGTGCTGCTCGTCGGCCGCCGCCATCTGCGCTCCAACAACAGCTGGCTGCACAACGTCCCGGCCCTCGTCGGCGGCAGCAACCGCTGCACCGTCCAGGTGCACCCGGACGACGCGGCGCGGCTGGACCTCACCGACGGCGGGCTGGCGCGGCTGAAGGGGGACGGCGGCGAGGTGGAGGTGCCCGTCGAGATCACCGACGCGGTACGCCCGGGCGTGGTGAGCCTGCCGCACGGTTGGGGCCACGACCGGCCCGGCACCCGGCTCTCGGTCGCCGGGGCCGACCCCGGCGTCAACGTCAACCGGCTCAACGCCGGGCGGCTGTTGGACCCGCTCTCGGGCACCGCGGTCCTCAACGGGCTGCCCGTGCAGCTCACGCCCGTTCGCTGAGCCTCGTTGCCGTGGTGCCCTGTTGACCTGGGGTTTTGCTCGTATTGCTCGCGCGTCAAGGCCTTGTTAACAAAAGTTTCGGGGACCTAACGTCGCCTCCACGCCACCCCCGGCAGATGTTCAAGGGCGAACGTGAGGTACCCCCAATGCTGACGATCCTCGGATTCGTCATGATCGCCACCTTCCTGGTGCTGATCATGCTGAAGAAGATGTCACCGATGGCAGCGCTCGTGCTGATCCCGGCGCTGTTCTGCGTCCTGGTCGGACAGGGCGCGCACCTGGGCGACTACGTCCTCAAGGGCATCGGCGACCTGGCCCCCACGGCCGCGATGTTGATGTTCGCCATCGTCTACTTCGGGGTGATGATCGACGTCGGGCTCTTCGACCCGGTCGTCCGCGGCATCCTGAGGTTCTGCAAGGCCGACCCGGTCCGTGTGGTGGTCGGTACCGCGCTGCTCGCCGCGATCGTCTCGCTCGACGGCGACGGCTCCACCACGTTCATGATCACCGTGTCCGCGCTCTACCCGCTCTACAAGCGGCTGAGGATGAGCCTGGTCGTGATGACCGGTGTCGCCGCCACCGCCAACGGCGTGATGAACACCCTCCCCTGGGGCGGCCCGACCGCCCGCGCCGCCACCGCGCTCAAGCTCGACGCCGGCGACATCTTCGTCCCGATGATCCCGGCGCTCGCCGTCGGACTGGTCGCGGTCTTCGCCCTCGCGTACGTCCTCGGCCGGCGCGAGCGCAAGCGGCTCGGCCTGCTCACCCTCGACGACACCCGGGGCGCGGCACGCGTCGTCGAAGGGGCCGAGGAGGCCGAGGCGAGGGAGACCGAGCAGGTGCTCGTCGGCGTCGGCGCCGACGGCACGGGCCGCGCACCGGCCGTCCCGCAGCGCACCACCGGCGGCTCCCCGGGCGCCGGCGACGGCGCCGAGGACGACGGCCGGAACCCGGACCCGGACCCGGACCCGGACCTCCAGGGCCTCGACCCCCGGCGCGCCACCCTGCGCCCCAAGCTCTACTGGTTCAACGCCGCGCTCACCGTCGCGCTGCTCACCCTGCTGATCCTTCAGACCCTGCCGATCCCGGTGCTCTTCCTGCTCGGCGCCGCGGTCGCGCTGACCGTCAACTTCCCGCACATGAAGGACCAGAAGGCCCGGGTCGCCGCGCACGCCGAGAACGTCCTCAACGTCGCCGGCATGGTCTTCGCCGCCGCCGTCTTCACCGGCGTGCTCACCGGCACCGGCATGGTCGAGCACATGGCGCGCTGGCTGGTCTCCGGCATCCCGGACGCACTCGGCCCGCACATGGGAGTCGTGACCGGCGTGCTGAGCATCCCGCTGACGTACTTCATGTCCAACGACGGCTTCTACTTCGGCATCGTGCCGATCCTCGCCGAGGCCGGCGCCGCCCACGGCGTCGCGCCCGTCGAGATCGCCCGCGCCTCCCTCGTCGGCCAGGCCCTGCACATGTCCAGTCCGCTGGTCCCGGCCGTCTACGTCCTGGTCGGCATGGCCAAGGTCGAGTTCGGCGACCACACCAGGTTCACCGTCAAGTGGGCCGCGCTCACCTCCCTCGTGGTGCTGGGAGCGAGCCTGCTCTTCGGCATCGTCTAGCCGGCGGCGACCGACCCGCGGGGCCCGGCCGGAGCCGACTGCCGCGGCCGGGCCCGGGCGCCGTGAGCGGTCGGTCCCGGGCGCCGTGGGCGGTCGGCCCCAGGGACCGCAAGCGGATCCGAAGGGAACCGTAAGCGCAGGTCGGCAGGGTGGTGTGCAGCAGCGGGCCCGGTATTGGGACCGGGCCCGGAACGACTCACGGAGCGCACACCATGAGCACCGAGCACACCACCCGCACCCCCGTCACCGTCCTCGGCCTCGGCGCCATGGGGCGCGCGCTGGCCGCCGCCTTCCTGACGGCCGGGCACCCCACGACGGTCTGGAACCGCACACCGGGCCGGGCCGACGCGCTGGTGGCGCGCGGCGCGGTCCGCGCGGCCGAGGTGGCCGAGGCGGTGGCCGCCAGCCCGCTGGTGGTCGTCTGCGTCCTGGACTACGAGGCGTCCCGGTCGATCCTGGAGCCGGTCGGCGCCCAACTGTCCGGCCGGGCGCTGGTCAACCTCACCTCCGACACCCCCGAGCGTGCGCGGGCGGCCGCCGCCTGGGCCGCCGGGCACGGCATCGACTACCTCGACGGCTCGATCATGGTGCCCACCCCGGTCATCGGGCAGCCCGACGCGACCATCCTCTACAGCGGCTCGCGGGAGACCTTCGAGACCCACGAGGCGACCCTGCGGGCGCTGGGCGGCCGGGCGTCGTACCTCGGCGCGGACCACGGCACGGCGGCGGTGTACGACCTGTCCCTGCTCGGCTTCTTCTTCTCGGCGATGGCCGGGCTGATGCACGGCTTCGCGCTGTCCGGCACCGAGGGCGTGCCGGCGAAGGAGTTCGCGCCGTTCACGGAGACGATCGTGGGCATCCTGCCGGCCCTCGCCGCGGGGATGGCCGAGGACCTGGACCGCGGGGTCTACTCGGGCGACCAGGACAACATCGTCATGGAGGCGGCCGGCATCGCCCACATCATCGAGGCGGCCGAGGGGCGCGGCCTGAACACCGAGGTGCTCACCGCCGTCAAGGGTCTCGCCGACCGGACCATCGCAGGCGGCCACGGCAATGCCGGATTCGTCAGCGTCATCGAGGAGATGCGCAAGCCGTCCGCCCGAGCCGGGCGCTGAGGCACCGTCTAGGCTCGTGACTGCCGTCGGCGGCACGTCCGGCGGTACGGCCCGCGGCAGGGCGCCGGCGGAATGGCCCGGGGTACGGCCGGCGGAATGGCCCGGGGCACGGTCGGCGGCATGGCCGGCGGCGCCGGTCGGGTGTGGCGGGGGGCCGTCTGGCGGCGCAAAACTACCGGCGCTAGTTTGGGCCCTGCGCGCAGGGCGCGGACGACCACCGGCCGTGGAAGGGACCACGACGTGAAGCAGCACGACGGGATGTACATCGACGGACGCTGGCGGCCCGCTGCGGGCAGCGGCACCATCGAGGTCGTCGACCCGGCCGACGGGCGGGTCATCGCCACCGTCCCGGCCGGGACCGCCGAGGACGTGGACGCCGCGGTGCGCGCCGCCCGCGCCGCCCTTCCCGGCTGGGCCGCCACCCCGCCCCAGGAGCGCGCCGACCGGCTGGCCGCGCTGCGCGACCAACTCGTGGCGCGCATCGACGAGATCGCCGAGACCATCACCGCCGAGCTCGGTGCGCCGCTCGCGTTCAGCAGGACGGTGCAGGCCGGGGTGCCGATCGCGGTCTGCGGCTCGTACGCCGACCTGGCCCGGACGTACTCCTTCGAGGAGACGATAGGCACCTCCACGGTGCTGCTGGAACCGGTCGGCGTGGTCGGCGCGATCACGCCCTGGAACTACCCGCTGCACCAGATCGTGGCCAAGGTCGCCCCGGCGCTCGCGGCCGGCTGCACGGTGGTGCTCAAGCCCGCCGAGGACACCCCGCTGGTGGCCCGGCTGTTCGCCGAGTGCGTCGCGGCGGCCGGGGTGCCCGCCGGGGTGTTCAACCTGGTCACCGGCCTCGGCCCGGTGGCCGGCCGGGCGCTGGCCGAGCACGACGGCGTCGACCTGGTCTCCTTCACCGGCTCCACCGCGGTCGGCCGGCAGATCGGCGCGACGGCCGGCGCAGCCGTCAAGCGGGTCGCCCTCGAACTCGGCGGCAAGTCCGCCAACGTCATCCTGCCGAGCGCGGATCTCGCCAAGGCCGTCTCCGTCGGCGTCGCCAACGTGATGGCCAACTCCGGCCAGACCTGTAGCGCCTGGACCCGGATGCTGGTGCACACCGACCGGTACGACGAGGCCGTCGAGCTGGCCGCGGCCGCCGCGGCGAAGTACGGCGAGCGCATCGGCCCGTTGGTCAACGCCCGTCAGCAGGAACGCGTGCGCGGGTACATCGAGAAGGGCGTCGCCGAGGGCGCGCGGATCGTGGTCGGCGGATCCGAATCCCCGCGCGAGCAGGGCTACTTCGTCCAGCCCACGGTCTTCGCCGAGGTGACCGCCGAGATGACCGTCGCCCAGGAGGAGATCTTCGGCCCGGTGCTGTCGATCATCCGGTACGAGGACGAGGAGGACGCGCTGCGGATCGCGAACGGCACGGTGTACGGGCTCGCCGGTGCCGTCTGGGCCGGCGACGACGCCGAGGCGGTGGCCTTCGCACGGGGGCTCCAGACCGGGCAGGTCGACATCAACGGCGGCCGCTTCAACCCGCTCGCCCCGTTCGGCGGCTACAAGCAGTCCGGGGTCGGCCGCGAGCTGGGCCCGCACGGGCTCACCGAGTACCTCCAGACCAAGTCCCTCCAGTTCTAGGAGCCTTGACAACCGTGAGCGTCACCGTCCGCGCCGCCGTCCTGCCCGCCGTCAACGCCCCGCTCCGGGTCGCCGAGATCGAGCTGCCCGAACCCGGCCCCGGCCAGGTCCGGATCCGGCTCGCCGCCGCCGGGGTCTGCCACTCCGACCTCTCGCTGTCCAACGGCACCCTGCGCCAGCCCGCGCCCGCCGTCCTCGGGCACGAGGGCGCCGGCACCGTCACCGCCGTCGGCCCCGGGGTGACCGGTGTGGCCCCCGGCGACCCGGTCGTCCTCAACTGGGCGCCGTCCTGCGGTGACTGCCACTTCTGCGGCCTGGCCGAGCCCTGGCTGTGCGCTCACTCCGGCCTCGCCGCGAACGCCCCGTACGCCGAGCTGGCCGCCGACGGCAGCGCGCTCTACCCGGGCCTGGGCACCGCCGCCTTCGCCGAGGAGACGCTCGTGCCCGCGCGGGCGGCGCTGCCGCTGCCGGCCGGGGTGCCGCTCGCCGACGCCGCACTCCTGGGCTGTGCGGTGCTCACCGGCTGGGGTGCCGTTCACCACAGCGCCCGGGTGCGTGCCGGGGAGTCGGTGGTGGTCTTCGGCGTCGGCGGGGTGGGCCTGGCCACGTTGCAGGCGGCACGGATCGCCGGCGCGGGTCCGATCGTCGCGGTGGACGTCTCCCCGGAGAAGGAGGAGCTGGCCCGCGCCGCCGGCGCCACCGAGTTCCTGGTGGCCGGTGACGCCGCGTTCTTCGAGAAGGAGGGCGCCCGGCGGATCCGCGCGCTCACCGGGGGCGTCGGCGCCGACGTCGCCATCGAGTGCGTGGGCCGCGCCGACACCATCCGTACGGCCTGGTCGTCCACCCGCCGCGGCGGCCGCACCACGGTCGTCGGCATCGGCGGCCAGGACCAGCAGGTGTCCTTCTCCGCCCTGGAGCTCTTCTACTTCGGCCGGACCCTGAGCGGCTGCGTCTACGGCAACAGCGACCCGGCCCGCGACCTCCCCGTCATCGCCGGCCACGTCCGCTCCGGCGCCCTCGACCTCGCCGCCCTGGTCACCGACCGCATCGGCCTCGACGACATTCCGGCCGCCTTCGACGCCATGCTGGCGGGCACGGGCGGACGGGCGCTGGTGGTCTTCCAGGGCCCGTGAGACAGGCCGACAGGAACTGGTGGTCTTCCAGAGCCTGTGAGACAGGCCGACAGGAAGGAGGCTGCGGTCGCCCGGCTGTGGATCCCCGTGGAGACCACGGACTGAGGCAGGGGGCCCGGAAGGGGCCGTGCGGCGGTCAGTCGGCGGCCGGCGGTACGCGCTCGGGGTGGTGCAGCGCCAGACCGTCCACCAGTGCCTGTAGACCGGCCTCGAACGCGCCCTCGTCCACCTGGCGCTGGTGCTCCGCGAGCAGGTGCGCCTGGCCCAGGTGCGGATAGTCGGCGGGGTCGTACGCGCTCGGGTCGTCCACGAAGCCGCGCGCGAACGAGCCCAGCGCGGAGCCCGCCACGAAGTAGCGGACCATGGCGCAGACCCGGGTGGCCTGGGCGGGCGGCCATCCCGCCCCGACCATCCCGCCGAACGCCGCATCGGCCATCTTCAGCCCGGCGGGGCGGCGGCCCGGGCCCTGGGCGAGGAACGGCACGATGTGCGGATGGGCGGCGAGCGCCGCACGGTAGGAACGGGCCCAGGCCAGCAGCCCGGCGCGCCAGTCCGCACCCCGCTCGAACGCCGACACGTCGACCTCGGCGATGACCGTGTCCGCGACCGCGTCGAGGATCTCGTCCTTGGTCGTGAAGTGGTTGTAGAGGGACGGGCCGCTCACGCCCAGCTCCGCCGCCAGCCGCCGGGTGGAGAGCGCCGGCAGCCCTTCGGCGTCGATCAGCTCCAGCGCCGTGGTGACGATGCGCGCACGACTCAGAAGGGGCTTGCGGGGTCGGGCCATGACGCACATAGTAGAGGCTGTCGCGCGAAAACTAGCAGTGGTAGTTAAGCCTGTCCCTCCGTTCCGAGAGGCCCTGATGAACCTGGAGCTGAGCGAGGAGCAGACCGCCGTGCGGCGGCTCGCGCGGGACTTCGTCGACCGTGAGATCGCTCCGAACGCCGCCGCGTGGGACCGCGCCGAGGAGGTCGACCGCGGCATCGTGGAGAAGCTCGGCGCGCTGGGCTTCCTGGGGCTGACCGTGCCCGAGGAGTACGGCGGCTCCGGCGGCGACCACCTCGCGTACGCCCTGGTCACCGAGGAGCTGGGGCGCGGCGACTCCGCCGTGCGCGGCATCGTCTCGGTCTCCCTGGGGCTGGTCGCCAAGACCATCGCCTCCTGGGGCGACGAGGAGCAGAAGCGGCGGTGGCTGCCCGGCCTGACCTCCGGACGGGCCGTCGGCTGCTTCGGCCTGACCGAACCCGGCACCGGCTCGGACGCGGGCAACCTCGCCACCAGGGCCGTGCGCGACGGTGCCGACTACGTCATCGACGGCAGCAAGATGTTCATCACCAACGGCACCTGGGCCGATGTGGTGCTGCTCTTCGCCCGCACCGGCACCGAGCCCGGCCACAGGGGCGTCAGCGCCTTCCTCGTCCCGACCGACGCTCCCGGGCTCCAACGCCGCCCGATCCACGGCAAGTTGGGGTTGCGCGGCCAGGCCACCGCCGAGCTGGTGCTGGCCGGCGTACGGGTCCCCGCGGACGCGATGCTCGGCCCCGAGGGCAAGGGGTTCGCGGTGGCGATGTCCGCACTGGCCAAGGGGCGGATGTCGGTCGCCGCCGGCTGTGTGGGCATCGGCCGGGCCGCCCTGGACGCCGCGCTCGGCTACGCCGGTCAGCGCGAGCAGTTCGGCAAGCCCATCGCCCGGCACCAACTGGTGCAGGAGCTGATCAGCGACATCGCGGTGGACATCGAGGCGGCCCGGCTGCTGACCTGGCGGGTGGCCGATCTGATCGACCGCGGCGAGCCGTTCGCCACCGCCGCGTCGCAGGCCAAGCTGTTCGCCTCGGAGGCCGCGGTGCGGGCCGCCAACAACGCCCTCCAGGTGTTCGGCGGCTACGGCTACATCGACGAGTACCCGGTCGGCAAGCTGCTGCGGGACGCCCGGGTGATGACCCTCTACGAGGGCACCAGCCAGATCCAGAAGCTGGTCATCGGCCGGGCGCTGACCGGTGTGTCCGCCTTCTGATCCACGACTCCCCACCTCGCCCGGTACCCACGACCGGACCTAAGCGCTTGCTCAGTGGCGCGGTATGGTGTTCGATCCGTCAGGGGAACGTCCCTGGCGGATCGAGGAGCGGGGTGCGCGATGGGTGCGGCTGCACAGCGGGCTGCGGAGGAGAACGAGGAGTGGGCCGGGGTGACCCCGGACGCCGCGCGGCGCCTGGTCGGCGCCGCGGTCGAGGCGTTCGCCGAGCGCGGCTACCACGCCACCACCACCCGTGACATCGCCGGCCGGGCCGGTATGAGTCCGGCCGCCCTCTACATCCACTACAAGACCAAGGAGGAGCTGCTCTACCGCATCAGCGGCATCGGCCACGAGAAGGCGCTGCGCATCATGGGCGCCGCCGCCGAGGCCGAGGGCAGCGCCACCGAGCGGCTGCGGGACGCGGTGCGGACCTTCGCCCGCTGGCACGCCGAGCACCACACCACCGCCCGGGTCATCCAGTACGAACTCCAGGCGCTGGGCCCGGAGCACTACGCCGAGATCGCCCAACTGCGCCGCCGCACCGACCGGTTGCTGCGGCAGATCATCCAGGACGGCGCGGACAGCGGGGAGTTCCGGGTCGACGACGTGCCCGGGACCACCCTCGCGGTGCTGTCGCTCTGCGTGGACGTCGCCCGCTGGTTCTCGGCGGACGGCCCGCGCACGCCCGACGAGGTCGGCGCGCTCTACGCCGACCTCGTGCTGCGCATGGTGGGCGCCGCGGTGGGACCCGCTACAGGTAGAAACGGCTGACCGTCTCGGCCACGCACACCGGCTTCTCGCCGCCCTCCCGCTCGATCGTCACCACCGTGGTGAGCTGGACGCCGCCGGTCACCTCGGCCACGTCCGCGATCCGGGCGGAGGCGCGCAGCCGCGAGCCGACCGGGACGGTGGCGGGGAAGCGCACCTTGTTGGTGCCGTAGTTGATCCCCATCTTCACGTTCTCGACCCGCATCAGCCGCGGCACCAGCGCCGGCAGCAGCGACAGCGTCAGATACCCGTGCGCGATGGTGGTGCCGAACGGTCCGGCCGCGGCCTTCTCCTGGTCCACGTGGATCCACTGGTGATCGCCGGTGGCCTCGGCGAACAGATCGATCCGCTTCTGGTCGACCTCCAGCCAGTCGGTGGTGCCCAGCTCCTCGCCGACCGCGGCCCGCAGCTCGTCGAGCGATCCAAACACTCGGGGCTCTGCCATCTCCGTCTGCCTCCTCGGGGTCCGTCCGCCGTCGTGCACCGGCCGACGCCTTACTAAGCGCTTGCTCAGCATGCGGGTGGCCGCACCCGCTGTCAACGCCCGGGCGGCTCGACGGGGAGGCACCGCCTAGGGTTGATGCGTGCCCCAGCTTCCGTACAAGGTCCACGAGCTCTCCGTCGGCCAGCTCTCCGCGCGTAGCGGCGCCGCGGTGTCCGCGCTGCACTTCTACGAGTCCAAGGGACTGATCAGCAGCACCCGGACCGCCGGCAACCAGCGCCGCTACACCCGCGACGCGCTCCGCCGGGTCGCCTTCGTCCGCGCGGCGCAGCGGGTCGGGATCCCGCTCGCGGTGATCCGGGACGCGCTGGCCGAGCTGCCGGACGAGCGCACCCCCAACCGCGAGGACTGGGCCCGGCTCTCCGAGGCCTGGCGCTCCGAGCTGGACGAGCGGATCGGCCAACTCGTCGAACTGCGCGACCGCCTGACCGACTGCATCGGCTGCGGCTGCCTGTCGCTACAGAACTGCGCGCTGTCCAACCCGTACGACAACCTCGGCGTCCAGGGGCCCGGCGCACGCCGGCTGCGGGTCGACCGGCGCGCCACGGGCTCTGCGGACGCCCCGCAGGACGCGGAGTAGCATCGGGTGCGCCCGCCCCCACGGCAGGGGCGGGCGCACCCGGTCAGACGTCCTGCACCGTCACCAGACGGACGGCTTGCGGGCCGCCCACGGGCGGGCCTGCTCCAACTGGGCGGACAGCGCGATCAACGTCGCCTCGTCGCCGTACCGGCCGGCCAGCATCACCCCGATCGGCAGCCCCTCGGCGTTCCACTGCAACGGGACGTTCACCGCGGGCTGACCGGTGGCGTTGTAGACCGCGGTGAACGGTGTGAAGGCCCCGATCGCCGCGAACTCGGCCTGCGGATCGGCGTCGTTGCGCAGCCCGCCGACCGCCGCCGGGGGCGTGGCCAGGGTCGGCGAGAGGATCACGTCGTAGCCGCCGCCCGGCGCCATCAGGCCGTCCGCCATGAACTGGGCGAGCGCCCGGAAGGCGTACATCGACGTGGCGAAGTCCGCGCCGGCGACCTCGGCGCCGCGACCCCGCAGATAGCGGGTGAGCGGCATCAGCAGCTCCTCGCCCGCCGGCGGCACCGGGCGGATCGCGGCCAGCACGGACCAGACCCGGGTGAAGGCGATCAGGAGCGCGTCGTCGGCCGGCAGCGACAACTCCTCGACCTCATGGCCGAGTCCGGTCAGCAGCGCCGCGGTGTCCGTGGTGGCCGCGCGGCAGTCGGGGTGCACCTGCACGCCCGGTACCGGCGTCCCGGTCAGGTAGGCGATCCGCAGCCGGCCGGGGTCGCGCAGCACGTACGAGGCGAAGGTCTCGCCGGGCGGCAGCGACGGCGCCGCGTACGGGTCCCCGGGCATGGGGCCGGCCATCACGTCCAGCAGGGTGGCCGCGTCGGCGACCGTACGGGCCAGCGGGCCGGAGGTCGCCAGGCCGGTGATGTCGTGCAGCAGCGGGCCACCGCTGATCCGGCCGCGGCTGGGCTTGATGCCGTACAACCCGCACACCGACGCCGGGATCCGGATCGAGCCGCCGCCGTCGGTGGCGTGTGCGATCGGCGCCAGCCCGCCGGCGACCGCCGCGCCCGCCCCGCCGCTGGAGCCACCCGCCGAGCGCTCCAGGTCCCAGGGGGTACGGGCGGGCGGTGCGATGCCGTTCTCGGTGTGGCTGGGCAGCCCGAACTCGGGGGTGTTGGTCTTGCCGAGCAGGATCGTGCCGCCCGCCCGCAGCTTGTCGACCACATGGTCGTCGACGTCCGGCACATGCTCGGCCAGCGCCCGCGAGCCCATGGTGCAGCGCACCCCGGCGACCTGGTTGAGGTCCTTGACCGGGACCGGAACGCCGTGCAGCGGCGGGAGTTCACGGCCCTCGCGGCGGGCCGCGACGGCCTCGCTCTCGGCCTCCGCGGCCTGCTTGCGGGCGATCTCCGGGGTACGGGTGAGGAATGCGCCCAGTGTGTCGTCGAGCCGGTCGATCCGCGCGAGGTAGTGCTCGGTCAGTTCGACGGGGGAGAGCTCACCGGCCCGGATCCCCGCGGCCTGTTCGAGCGCGGTCAGATCGTGCAGTTCGGCCATGGACGTCCGCCTCTCTGGGGTACCTCCCACGCCCCGCGGGCGTGGGAGACGCTGCCCGTACGGCCCTGCTGCCGTACGGGCGGACGGGCCGACGCCCGCGCCGGGCGCGCTGCCGGTGTGGGTGGTCAGCCCGTGAACAGTTGTTTCAGCTTCAGGGTGAGTTCGTAAAGGCCGTACAGGAACGGGACACCCACCCAGAGCCACACGAGGACCAGCAGGGCGGTGCGGCGGGCGGTCATCGGTCGGCTCCCTCGGGGTCGGTGGGCGGGGCCGGCCGCGCCGGGTGCGCCGCGGGTGCGAACCGCCCGTCGGCCTCGGTGGGTTCGTGGTGGCGGGGGTGCACCGGGCGGATGAGTTCGTTGGCGACGAACCCCACCAGCAGCAGGCCGATCATCAGGACGAAGGACCTGGTGTAGAGGTCCGGACCGCTGCGGCCGGCCGCCTTCCCGGCGTCGGCGACGGCGTTGACGATCAGCGGGCCGAGCACGCCCGCGGTGGACCAGGCCGTCAGCAGCCGGCCGTGGATCGCCCCGACCTGGTAGGTGCCGAACAGGTCCTTCAGATAGGCCGGAACGGTGGCGAACCCACCGCCGTAGAAGGACAGGACGACCGCCGCACAGACCAGGAACAGTGGCTTGGAGGCATCGCCGGCCAGCGCGATCAGCAGGTACATCAGGGCGCCGACGCCCAGGTAGAGGCGGTAGACGTGCTTGCGGCCGATCAGGTCGGAGGCCGAGGACCAGACGATCCGGCCGAGCATGTTGGCCAGCGAGAGCAGGCCGACGAAGCCGGCCGCCGCGGTGGCGCCGACCGGCGCCGCGGAGTGCGCGAAGACGTCGGAGACCATCGGGGCGGCCTTCTCCAGGATGCCGATGCCCGCCGTGACGTTCGTGCAGAGGACGACCCACAGGCACCAGAACTGCGGGGTGCGCAGCGCGCTGCGGGCCGAGACCTGGGCGTGCGTCACCAGCGGCCGGTCCGCGGACGCGCCCGGGGCCGGCCGGGCCGGCGGCCGCCAGTCCGCGGCGGGGATCCGCACCAGCAGCACCCCGAGGGACATGAACACCGCGTAGGCCAGGCCCATGACCAGGAAGGTCCGGGCGATCCCGGAGGCGTCCCGGCCGAAGACGGCGAGGAGTTCGGCGGAGGCGGGGGAGGCGATCAGGGCGCCGCCGCCGAAGCCCATGATGGCGATGCCGGTGGCCGTGCCGGGGCGGTCGGGGAACCACCTGAGCAGGGTGGAGACGGGGGAGATGTAGCCGATGCCCAGGCCGACCCCGCCGACGGCGCCGTAGCCGAGGACGACCAGCCAGTACTGGGCGGTGGCCGCGCCGAGCGCGGCGATGAGGAAACCGGAGGAGAAGCAGACCGCCGAGACGCACATGGCCCAGCGCGGGCCGTTGCGTTCGACGAGCGTGCCACCGAACGCAGCGGACAAACCGAGCATCACCACGGCCAGCTGGAAGGGGAGCGCGGAGGCCGTCCCGGACAGCTTCAGCGCGGATTCCAGCGGCGGTTTGAACACGCTCCAGGCGTAGGCCTGTCCGATGGCGAGGTGGATGGACAGGGCGGCGGGCGGGACGAGCCATCGGCTCCATCCGGGCGGGGCGACGGTGCGGGAGCGGGCGAGCACGGCCATGTGGCGGAACGTACCGTGCCCGTCGCGGTCCGGGAAGGGCACACGCCCACGCCGTCGCCCACGTGCCGCGACCTGGTGTCGCCCGTCGGCCGGGGCCACGGCGGGGGGTGAAACTCCTGCGCTCGCTCTGCTCCACAGTGCTCACAGATCTTGCCGGGCAAGGCTTCTACTCCTGTTGTTGCGGCTGCCTCCGGTCGCGCTGCCGGGTCTGTCTGGTTGGACGGCCCCGGCTCTCTCGGGGGCGAGAACCGGGGCGGGAGCTCATTACTAGCTCGGGTCCTGCCCGTACCAGCGGCTTTCGCGGTATCCCCGCTTGTGGAGGGGCGTAGACACTTGCTGTTGCCTCTCCTTCGACCCCTGTGCCCCTGCTTCCGTGGAGTCGCGGTCTCGGCGTCCCTTGGCGGCGTCTACGGTCTTTTTGCTCTTGCTCACGCGCTTCGTGTTTCTTTCTGGAGAGTCGTTCTTCGGGTACCCGCTCCGGCGGCCGACCGTCGTGCTGGGGACGACCGGATCGGGGGTTCAGGGGTGGTCCCGCCCGGTGCAGGAGATCATTCGGGCGGGACCTGTTTCCCTCACCGCGTGACAGGCGCGGCATCCGTGAAGAGCGCGCCTAGGACTCGCTCCGCTGGACGGACCGGGGCGAGAGCTGAGCGCGCCATCCGGCCGGTCCGGAACGTCGCTGCCCGCTGCCTGCATGGCGTCGATGCACTTGGTGAGACCGCGCAGCATCTCCGCCATGTCCTCTTCGGTCAGGTCATCCAGCCACGCGGTACGGGCCTTGACCTCGGCCCGCATCCGGTCAAGCTGCCGGTACAGCTCCCGATATCGGACGTGCCGGTCCCACACTTCCTCGGCCCAGACCAGCAGCTGTGACCAGGCGCCCGCGCTCATGTCCGCGCCGCATTCAGTGCGCGGGCCAGCTTCGCGGCCGTGCGGATGCCGACGCGCCCGAGGTTGATCCGGATGTGCCCGTCGGCGGTGTCGCTGAGCGTCATTTCCGGGAACGCCATCTTCGCGCCAGCGAGGGCGAGTTGCAGTTCACGGTAGGCGCTCGCTGCCGCCTGGCTGACCGTGCGTGCCTGGGTCGTCATCGTCCCTCCCGCTTCGGGTGCGGGTGGCGGCGGATCTCGATGTTGCAGTCGATCGCCGTCGTCTGGTCGCCGACGGCACGGGCCGCTGCGCGCTGCCTGGCTAGGGCGGTGCACACATCGCACCCGGGTACCGGGTCGGGCTCCGGTACCGGAACCGGGTCCATCAGGTGAACGGTGCGGCAATTCCGAGGCATCAGCCCATCACCTCTACGCCATGGATCCAGCGCGGCCCGGCGTCGATCCCATGTGCTGCGAGCCACAGTGCCCGCCGCCGTCCGCGCTGCAAGCGTCGTTCATGCCGCTCCTCGGGCGTGAGGACGTACGGGCGGATCAGGGGAATGTCCTCACCCCGCAGCAGCCCCGTCTGCCCGATGGGGACACGGGGAAGTGCGAGCGTCGGCGCGTCCTCCCATCTCACGGCGGGCAGTGCGCCGGCGGACCGGTGACGCCCCCGCGCGGGCAGTAACACCCGCAACAGCAGTTCGAAGATCCACGCGCTATGTTTGCGCATGCTGTCAACCTCCATGCGGTTGATGGCCATGCCCCCGGACGTTCGCCGCTCCAGCAACGTCGCGGGGGTCTGTCATGGCTAGTCAACGGTGGGAGTGGGGGCGCCACTTGCACACTTCTTGCACAGTTGTCGGGCGTGCTCGCTCGATCTTTGACACGATGGCCAGGTGAGCAGGTAGCCGAGCGGGTAAGGCGAAGGACATGGGCGCTACACAACAGGTCCCCGGTCCCGGAACCAACGTGGCCAAGCGACGTAAGGAACGTGGGCTGAGCCAGGTAGCCCTTGCTCGACGTGCGGGAGTGTCGGTCTCGCTCCTCAGCAAGATCGAAGTAGGCGACCGAGCGCTCACGCAAGGGGTAGGGGCAGCGCTGGCGCGCGCAATGGAACTCACCCTGGATGAACTTCTAGGGAGTGCGCCGGAAAAGAACCTGAACGAGCTGAACTATGCAATTCGCAGGTTCGATATTCCCGGTGAGCTGCCGGAGAATCCCGAGCGCCTGAAGCGAGAAGTTGACGAGCTGAACGCACTTCGCTGGAATACAGAGCTAGCCAAGATCCTCCAAAGGCTTCCATCGGTGCTGACCAGGGCGACTAATCATGCTCACCTAACGGGAGCCCCTAAAGCGTGGGGCCTGGTCGCTGATGTGTACAGCATCATTTACTGGCTAGCCGCGCGTCATAGGTGGATGCATCTAGCGGAACTCGCGACGATGAAGCAACGTATGGCCGCAGAACGCGCAGACCCGATTGCTGCCATTGCGGCGGCACGCGATGATGCGGGAACGTTCCTCAACTCTGGTGACTTTGCTGGTGGCCTGGCTGTCGTCGACCGCGCCATTGTGCAAGCCGAGTCTATGCTTAGCGGACGTGATCGTGCATTCGGTCTCGGGATTCTCCATCTGCGTGGCCTGACGCTTGCCGGGCGGCTTAGGGATAAGCAAACGACTAACCGGCATATCGAAGCTGCCTGGCGTGCCTCTGCGGAATTCAGTGAAGATTTCGCCGAGCATGGCATCCACTTTGGGCCTGAGAACACGGCTACACACGTCATCAGTACGGCCTCCGATATGGAGCAACACCGGAGGGCGGTGGATACGGCCGAAGATTTGATTCAGGGTGGCTTGACGCTTCCGGCCACCCGAGTGGCCCCGCTGTATATGAATGTCGGACGCTCTCAGCTTGCTTTGGGGGATCGAGACAGCACCATTGAGAGTTTGGAGAAGGCATGGGTAGTCGCTCCTGAGATGATGGCGGTCCACCCCACTAGCCTTGAACTGACGCGGGTGCTGGTCTCGCAGCACAAACGAAGCAATGAGCGGCTTACCCAAATCGCCAGCAGAGTGGGGATTGCTGTATAAGCGCCGTCCATGCCGGAGTCTCTCCCCGACTCGCGACCCACGCAGCAGCAGCATCCAGGCCAGCCCCCGTCGCCAGGCGGGGGTCGATGCTGTGTGGCGCTCACCTTGGGGAACGAGCCGTTCGGGTTGCTGCGGCTACGGATCCTTGACACGCGCCGGCCCCACCAGGTGGCGCCGGCTCCGCCAGGTGGTGCCGGCCGACACGCTCGACACGGAGAACATCACGGCCGGCCACGCCGCGGGTGTGCTTACCCTGCGCATACCGAGCGCCGAGCGCGCCGGCGCGCCGAGCCCCGCCCCATGGTCCGGACCAGGAAGGAGGACGAGTCGAGATGACGATGCGTGGAGAGGTGTTCCTGGCCCCGGTCCAGGAGCGGGGCGAGTACGACATCCGGCAGGAAGCCGAACGCGCGGCCCGGGTCGTCCTGGCGCTGCTGGGCGCCCATCTGGTCGGCGCGGAGCGGGCCGAGCTGGCCGCCCGGCTGCCGGAGGAGTACGCCCGGATCCTGCTCAACCCGCTGCCGGCCGTCGAGCCGCTGTCCGCCGAGCGGTTCGTGCGGGCCACCGCGGCCTGGATCGAGGGCGCCACCGAGGACACCGCCACCTGGCACATCGGCGCCGTCCTCAGCGTGGTCGCGGACGCCGCGGGCGAGGAGCTGATGAGCCGTATCCTGCTCCAACTCCCGCCCGGCTACGACTTCCTCTTCAGCCACCCCCAGCCGGCCTGAGCCCGGCGGTTGCCGCCCGTATCAGCGGGGCGTTGCCGGCCGCCGGGCTGCCGTCGGGCAGCAGGAGGGTGTCCTCGATGCCCATGCGGGTGTCCAGGCCCAGCTCGACGGCGAGCCGCAGCACCGGCCAGGCGCCGCCGTCCCAGCCGTGCAGCAGCACCGGGCGGCCGTGCGGGACCGCGGCCACCGCGGCGAGCAGTTCGCGGGCGGTGGCCGGGGCGGATCCGACCCGGGTGTCGGTCACTTCGGCCAACACCCGCAGCACCCGGGGCGCGAGCGGTGAGCGGGCGAAGCGCGCCACCCCGTCCGTCCCCGACCACAGCCCGGCCTCGACGCCGACACCGCGCTCCACCAGGGTCGCGGCAACGTCCTCGGCGCCCGACTCGTGCCAGTTCACCGAGGCGTGATCGGGCAGCACCGTCCAGGACCGGATCCGCTCCACCCGGGGATCGGGCTGCCTCCCGCGCCCTTCGGGTGGCGGGGGAGGGGCCGGCTCGGCCCAGGCGCCGGTGGTCACCCCGACCGGGACGTCCACCACCGCCCGGATCGCCTCCAGCACCGGCCCGACCACGCGCGGCGAGAGCGAGTCCCGGCCGCACGGGGTCTTGGGGTGCACATGGACGTCGTCGGCACCGGCCGCCACCGCCTGCCGCGCCGCCTCGGCGAGCGCGGCCGGCGTCATCGGCACCGCGGCCGAATCGGCCGTGGTCCGGGGGCCGTTGAGGCATACCTGCATCATGCCCCGATGATGACAGCGGGGTCCGACAACCGGGTCCGACAACCGGGGGCCGACAGCGAGATCCGGCCACCGCACCGGGCGGGCGCCACCGCGCGCCTCGCCGCGGTACCGCGGCGGTGCCACGGCGGTGACCGGTCGTCGTACGCGCCGCGCCGGACGCGGGCTCAGGCCGCCGCGAACGCCCCGGCCCCCGGGGCCTGACGGGCCGTCCGCAGGGTCTCCGGCGTCAGCACCGACACCGGGGCGACCACCCCGCACCGCCGGCAGGCCGGCCCGGGCGCCGGGGTGTCCGCGGTCTCCGGCAGCCAGGCGAAGCGGGTGCCGCCGCACACCGGGCAGTCGTGGCGGGGCCGTCCCGCCTCCATCGCCGCGATCATGCTGCGCAGCACCACCGCGAGCCGGGCCGCCGGGTGCCGGTGCGGCGCCTCGCACGGCACGATGTCGCAGCCGCCCCAGGTCCGCCGGTGCCAGTCGTCGATCGCGCTGGGCTGACGGATGCCGTGGTACTTCTCCTTGCGGCGTCGCGCGGCGAACTCCTCCTCGTACGCGAGCCAGAGGCTGCGGGCCTCCTCCAGTTCGTTCAGCGCGGCGACCAGCCGCTCCGGGTCGGGATCCCGGTCCTGGGTGGCGATCCCGGCCCGGGTGCACAGATGGTGCCAGGTCGCCCGGTGGCCGTACGGGGCGAACCGTTCAAGGCACTTGCGCAGGGCGGTGCGCCGCTGCGCCGTGACGAGTCGTGGATTGCGGACCTGTTCTGCGAGGGCTCTGAAACCGGCCATTCCATCCCACCTCCATGGGGAGGACTCGACTGGACGGGGATGAGACGTACCCGATCGCGCACCGGATCCATCGAATTTTCTTGCGGTTCGAGCGGTGGGCGTGGCGGAGGGCGTGAAGGCCTCCGCCGGGCGTCTGTGGGGAATTGGAAAAGGTGACTGTTGTTCATCTTCCGGTCAGGGGTGACCGCCGGTAACGTCCCGCCCCACCTCCCCCCGGCTCGTGACGAGCCGGGACCCCCATCGAGGAGCAGGAATGCGACGACGTACCGGAAGGCTCAGGGCTGCCGCTGCAGCAGCCCTGTTGGCCTTGGGCGCCACGGTGCTGGCACCACCCCCCACCGCGGCCGCCGCGCCGCACGACGACTACTGCCAGGGCCAGTGCGCCGACATCCTGCCACCCGGCGCCACCGGAAACGCCACGCTGGTGGAGATCCTCGGCAACAAGCTGTTCGGTACCCACCCCGAACACTCCACCGACCAACTCGCCCCGTACGGCGCGCTGGCGAGCGGCTACCAGTCGCTCACCGACGCCACGCTGACCAACTTCTTCAACGACGCCTCCTTCGGCGTCCCCGACGACCAGGTCGGCAAGGTCTCCACACCCCGTGACGACGTGACCATCACCCGCGACAAGAAGACCGGCGTCCCGCACATCAAGGGCACCACCCGCTACGGCACCGAATTCGGCGCCGGCTACGCCGCCGGCCAGGACCGGCTCTGGCTGATGGACCTCTTCCGCCACATCGGCCGCGGCGAGCTGACCTCCTTCGCCGGCGGCGCGCCCGCCAACCAGGGCCTGGAGCAGGAGTTCTGGCCGCAGGCGCCCTACACCGAGGAGGACCTCCAGGCGCAGGTCGCGTACATCAGGGACCACAACGGGGCGCGCGGCAAGCAGGCCATGGCGGATGCCCAGGCCTACGTCGACGGGATCAACGCCTACCGCGAACAGTCCAAGAACGGCCGCTACTTCCCCGGCGAGTACGTCCTCACCGGCCATGTCGACGCGATCACCAACGCCGGTGAGATCGCGCCCTTCAAGCTCACCGACCTCATCGCGCTCGCCTCCGTCGTCGGCGGGCTCTTCGGCAACGGCGGGGGAGGGGAGGTCACCAACGCCCTGTCCCTGCTCGCCGCCCAACAGAAGTACGGCGTGGAGAAGGGCACCGCGGTCTGGGAGTCCTTCCGGGAGCGCAACGACCCCGAGGCCGCCAAGACCCTGCATGACGGCCAGAGCTTCCCGTACGCCGTCAAGCCGGCCCGGGCCAAGGGCACCGCACTGCCCGACCCCGGCTCGGTCACCCCCGAGCCGCTGGTCTTCGACCGCACCGGCGCGGCGACCGCCAAGGGCGGCACCGCACCGCAGGACCCGGTCAAGGCCCCGAAGAAGTACCGGAAGCTGGAGGGCCTCTTCAAGGACGGGGTGCTGCCCAAGGGCAGCTTCAACCCCACCCAGCACCGCGGGATGTCCAACGCCCTGCTGGTCTCCGGCAAGCACACCGCCAGCGGCCACCCGGTAGCCGTCTTCGGCCCGCAGACCGGCTACTTCGCGCCCCAGCTGCTGATGCTCCAGGAGATCCAGGGTCCCGGCATCAGCGCCCGCGGCGCCTCCTTCGCCGGCGTCGGCATGTACGTCGAGCTCGGCCGCGGCCAGGACTACGCCTGGAGCGCCACCTCCGCAGGCCAGGACATCGCCGACACCTACGCCGTCGAACTGTGCAACGCGGACGGCTCGAAGCCCACCAAGGACTCCACCTCCTACCGCTACCGCGGCGCCTGCCTGCCCATGGAGAAGCTGGAGCGCACCAACTCCTGGAAGCCGACCATCGCCGACCCGACCGCCGCCGGCTCCTACCGGATGCAGGTGTTCCGCACGAAGTACGGCACCGTCACCCACCGCGCCACCATCGGCGGCAAGCCCGTCGCGTACACCGCGCAGCGCTCCACCTACCGCCACGAGGCCGACTCCATCATCGGCTTCCAGATGCTCAACGACCCGACGTCCGTGCACGACGCCGCGACCTTCCAACAGGCCGCCCAGCACATCGGCTACGCCTTCAACTGGTTCTACGCCGACTCCCGGAACATCGCGTACTACAACAGCGGCCTCAACCCGGTCCGCAACCCCGACGTCGACCCGTCCCTGCCCGTCCGGGCCGACGACGCCTACGAATGGCGCGGCTACGACCCCGTCACCAACACCGCCGACTACACCCCGCCCGCCCAGCACCCCCGGTCCGTCGACCAGGACTACTACATCTCCTGGAACAACAAGCAGGCCAAGGACTACGACTCGGCCGGCTTCGGCAACGGCTCGGTGCACCGCGGCAACCTGCTGGACGACCGGGTGCGCGCGCTGACCGCGGAGGGCGGGGTGACCCGCGCCTCGCTGACCCGGGCGATGGCCGAGGCCGCGGTCACCGATCTGCGCGGCGAGGACGTCCTGCCGGAACTCCTGCGGGTGCTGGGCAGCAAGCCGATCGCCGACCCCCAGATGCGGACCGCGGTCCAGCAGCTGGCGGCCTGGGGCAAGGACGGCGCCCAGCGCCGGGAGACCGCCGAGGGCTCGCACACCTACACCCACCCCGACGCGGTGCGCCTGATGGACGCCTGGTGGCCGCTGCTGGTCGAGGGCGTCTTCAAGCCGGGCCTCGGCAGCGACCTCTACGACGCGCTCAAGGCCGACCTGGCCGTCGACGAGTCCCCCTCGGCCGGCCACGGCCCGACCGGGGCACACGCCGGATCGGCGTTCCAGTACGGCTGGTGGAGCTACGCCGACAAGGACCTGCGCGCGGTGCTCGGCGACCGGGTCCAGGGCCCGCTCGCCACGCGGTACTGCGGCAACGGCGACCTGTCCGCCTGCCGCGACACCCTGCTGACCACCCTCCAGCAGGCCGCCGGCAGGACGGCCGAGCAGGTCTACCCGGGCGACGCCAACTGCAAGGCCGGCGACCAGTGGTGCGCCGACGCGATCATCCACCGCGCGGTGGGCGGTCTGACCCACGCCACCATCAGCTGGCAGAACCGGCCCACCTACCAGCAGGTCGTGGAGTTCCCGGCACACCGCTGACCGCGCGCGCCGCGGCAGGACGGCGCCGGGGCCCCGGTACGCGCCGGCGGATTCTGGGGATCGTCGCAACACGTGGTCGGTTGATCAGGCCGCGAGCAGTTTATGCAGGCGCTCGGCTGGGGCTTCCCAGCCGAGCGTTT
>NZ_JBEZIX010000030.1:0-122344 GCF_040651315.1 Streptomyces sp. NPDC048506 | reverse complement strand
CACACTCTACCCCTACCCCCCGCACTCCTTTTTTGTGGGTTTCCGGACGTAAAGCGAAGCAGTCCGGAAACCCACCCCCGCAGGACCGCCCCCGCCACCCACCACACACCCAGGGCCCCACCCCAACAAACCCCTCCGCCGAAGGCGAAAAGAAGAAGAACAGCAACCCCCACGGCGGGTCAGCCGACAACGTGGGCGGCCGGAACAACCGCCGAGACCCGGAAACCGCCCGCCTCCGTAGGCCCCGAGACGAACACGCCCCCGAGCTCCGTCACCCGCTCCCGCATCCCGACCAGCCCGTTGCCGCCGCTCGGCAGCCCCGCCGACGCCGGATCGCCCTCGCGCGGGCCGTTCTCCACCTGCACCGCGAGCTCACCGTCCCGATGCGCCAACCGCACCCGCGCCCGCGCCCCCGGCGCATGCTTGTGCACGTTCGTCAGCGCCTCCTGGACCACCCGGTACACCGTCTGCTCCACCCGCGCCGCATACCGACGCCCGGCACCGCCGGCCACCTCCCCCTCCGCGGCCCCGTGCACCGACAGATCCACCACCATCCCGGCCGCCCGGGACTGGCCCACCAGATCCCCCAGATCGGCCAGACACGGCCCGTCCCCGTCCGCATCCGCCCCGGACGCCGACGACCGCGCCTCCGCGGCCACAGCCGCCGACTGCGCCTCCGCGTTCGCCCGCACCCGCGACGCCACCGCCGCCAACCGCTCCGGCGCATCCGACCCCGAAGTGCCGCGCCCCGCCGCCCCCTCGGCCGTCCGCAGCACCCCCAGCATCTCCCGTAGCTCCGTCAGCGCCTGGCGCCCCATGTCGCCGACCAGCGCCGCGTTCTTCGACGCCTTCTCCGGGTCCTTCAACGCCACCGCCTGGAGCGCGGCCGCATGCACCACCATCAGACTCACCCGGTGCGCCACCACGTCGTGCATCTCCCGCGCTATCCGGGTCCGCTCCTCGTTACGGGCCCACTCGGCCCGCTCCTCCGCCCGGTCCGCCAGCAGCGACAGCTCGCGCTCCAGACCGTCCGCCCGCTCCCGCAAGGACTCCACCAGTCGCCGCCGCGCCCCGATGTACAGGCCCCACAACACCGGCGGCGCCGTCAGCACCAGCCCCAACGCGAGCGACATCACCGGCACGAACCACACCGGGGGATTGAAGTCCTCCTGCGCCGCCACGTCCTGCCGCAGGCTGAGGAACGTCGTCACCAACGTCCCCATCACCGTCATCCCCGCCAGCAACGCCGTGATCCGACGCGGCAGGTCCGACGCGGCGAGCGTGTACAGCCCCACCACGCTCAACAGCCCGCCCATCTCGGCAGGCATCACCGCTATCGAAACCAGCACCACCACCACGGGCCACCGACGCCGCACCAGCAACACCGGCCCCACCAGCAGCCCCAGCAATACGCCGAGCAGCTCCGGCAGGTGCGCCTCCTGCGCAAACCGCGCGCCCTCGAAGACGCACTCCATGGCGGAAGCCACCGCCAGCGCCACATCCAGTACGGCACTCCGCCGGCGGGCCCACCACCACGGCCCCGTCACCGGCGCACCCCGCGCGCCCACACCTTCACTTGCCCCCGTCGTGGTCATACCGACCAGCGTACGGGCGCCCACCCCGGTTCCCCCGACCAGTTCCCAAGCGCGGTTCTGACCCATTACCAGTCGTTACCGCCGGTTATCCCTCGAAGTGTTGAATCGCCCACATTTTCGATACTTTCCCGCATACGCAACCGACATCCTGTTCCCATGCCGAACACGCATCGAGAACACCCGGACTACGCATCGTTACGCCCCCAGGCGGTCGCCCTCCGCCGCGCCGGCCTCAGCCGCCGCCAGATCCGCGACCGACTGGGCACACCCCTCACCAGTGCCGCATTGACCCACCTCCTGGAGGGCGAGCCGCCTCCCGAGTGGACCAAGCGCCCGAACGCCAAGGACGACCTCCGGGAGAAAGCACGCGAGCTGCGACTCACAGGGAAGACCTACGACGAAATCGTGGCGGAGCTGGGCGTATCCAAGAGCTCGGTCTCCCTCTGGGTCCGCGACCTGCCCAAGCCCCGGAAGTCCCCGGAAGCCATGCACCAGATGCGTGAGGCACGGTGGGCGCCGTACCGCGCAGCGCGGGACAGAGCGATTCGGCAGACCAGGGCAACGGCAACCGGAGAGATCGGCGAGCTCACCGACCGGGAGCTGTTCCTCGCCGGGGTCGCCCTGTACTGGGCCGAGGGCGCCAAGAGCAAGGCGTACGACCGGCGGGAAAGCGTGAACTTCGTCAACAGCGACCCCGGCGTCATTCAGACCTTTCAGGCCTGGCTGCGCCTACTCGGCGTGGAGCCGGAGCGAGTGACCTTCCGGGTCATGATCCATGAGAGCGCCGATGTCGCGGCGGCCGAGCGCTACTGGGCCCAGCTCGTCGGCGTCGACGCCGCCACGCTCCAGAGGACCACGCTCAAGAAGCACAACCCCAAGACCACCCGCAAGAACGTCGGCGAGGGCTACCGCGGCTGCCTGGTGATCAGGGTGCTACAAAGTGCAGAGCTATACCGTCGCATCGAAGGCTGGTGGTACGGCATAGTGTTGGGTGCCAAGCGGCCAGCCTGACGGAATGTCCGGCTTGGATCGCTTCACTATCCCCTGTGGTGTAATTGGCAGCACTGAGGCTTTTGGTGCCTTATGTCCGGGTTCGAGTCCTGGCAGGGGAGCAGAGCAAAGTTCGGGTCCTGATCGCAAGATCAGGACCCGCCGTCGTTTCGGTCGCAATACGCCCCGGTATCCTTCGGGTGACCACCACCCGAAGTAGCCAAGAAGCCGAAGGGCATCCCCGTGAGCGCCAACCGCCCGGCAGCCGTCGTCGTTCTCGCAGCGGGTGAGGGAACCCGCATGAAGTCGGCGACCCCCAAGGTCCTGCACACCCTCTGCGGCCGGTCCCTCGTCGGACACGTCGTGGCCGCCTCCCGTGAGCTGGACCCCGAGCACCTCGTCGTGGTCGTCGGCCATGCCCGTGAGCAGGTGCAGGCCCATCTCTCCGAGATCGACCCGGACGTGCGCACCGCCGTGCAGCACGAGCAGAAGGGCACCGGCCACGCCGTGCGCACGGCGCTGGAGGAGCTGAGCAACGGCGGTGTCGCGCTGGACGGCACCGTGATCGTGGTCTGCGGTGATACGCCGCTGCTGACCGGCGAGACCCTCCAGCGGCTGGGTGCGGTGCACTCCGCGGACGGCAACGCGGTCACCGTGCTGTCCGCCGAGGTGCCGGACGCGACCGGCTACGGGCGCATCGTGCGGGACCACGCGAGCGGTGCCGTGACCGCGATCGTCGAGCACAAGGACGCGTCGGACGCGCAGCGGGCGATCCGGGAGATCAACTCGGGGGTCTTCGCGTTCGACGCCCGGTTGCTGGTGGACGCGCTGGGCAAGGTGCGGACGGACAACAGTCAGGGCGAGGAGTACCTGACGGACGTGCTGGGCATCGTGCGGGAGGCCGGGCACCGGGTGGGTGCGGCGGTTGCCGGTGATCACCGGGAGATCCTGGGGATCAACAACCGGGTGCAGTTGGCCCAGGCGCGTGGGCTGCTGAATGCGCGGTTGCTGGAGCGGGCGATGCTGGCGGGCGTGACGGTGGTCGATCCGGCGTCGACGTTCGTGGATGTGTCGGTGTCGTTCGAGCAGGACGTCACGGTGCACCCGGGGACGCAGCTGCTGGGCGCGACGCAGGTGGCGGCCGGTGCCGAGGTGGGTCCGCATTCGCGGCTGACGGATACGTCGGTGGGTGCGGATGCGGTGGTGTCGTTCACGGTGGCCGAGGGTGCACGCATTGGTGCGGGGGCGAATGTGGGCCCGTATGCGTATCTGCGTCCGGGGACGGATCTTGGCCCGAAGTCGAAGGCCGGGGCGTACGTGGAGATGAAGAACGCCTCGATCGGGGAAGGCACGAAGGTGCCGCATCTCTCGTATGTGGGGGATGCGACGATCGGCGAGTTCACCAATATTGGCGCGGCGAGCGTGTTCGTGAATTATGACGGTGAGGCGAAGCACCACACGACCGTCGGTTCACATTGCAGGACGGGGTCGGACAACATGTTTGTGGCTCCTGTCACGATCGGGGACGGCGCTTATACCGCGGCCGGCTCGGTCATCACCAAGGATGTGCCCCCGGGTTCGCTGGCGGTCGCGCGTGGCCAGCAGCGGAATATCGAGGGTTGGGTCGCGCGTAAGCGGCCTGGAAGTGCCGCCGCGCAGGCTGCTGCGGCTGCTCGCCGGGAGCCCGAGGGCGAGCAGTGATCGTGATGTCTCCCAGCGTCAGCTGGGGGAGGGTGCGCCGTGCGGGGCGTACCGTGATGAGCGCACGCAAACTGTGATTCGAGGAGATTTGCTGTGACCGGGATCAAGACGACCGGCGAGAAGAAGCTGATGCTCTTCTCCGGCCGCGCCCACCCCGAGCTGGCGGAGGAGGTCGCGCATCAGCTGGGTGTGGGGCTGGTCCCGACGAAGGCTTTTGACTTCGCCAACGGTGAGATCTATGTCCGCTATCAGGAGTCGGCGCGTGGTGCGGATTGCTTTTTGATCCAGAGCCACACGGCTCCGATCAATAAGTGGATCATGGAACAGCTGATCATGATTGATGCGCTGAAGCGGGCTTCGGCTCGTAGCATCTCGCTGATCGTTCCGTTCTACGGCTATGCCCGGCAGGACAAGAAGCACCGTGGTCGTGAGCCGATTTCGGCGCGGCTGATCGCGGATTTGATGAAGACCGCGGGTGCGGATCGTGTGGTGACGGTCGATCTGCACACGGACCAGATCATGGGCTTCTTCGACGGTCCGGTGGATCACCTTTTCGCGCTGCCGGTGCTGGCGGATTACGTGGGCGCGAAGGTGGACCGCGAGAAGCTGACGGTGGTTTCGCCGGATGCGGGTCGGGTGCGGGTGGCGGACCGCTGGTGCGACCGTCTGGGTGCGCCGCTGGCGATCGTGCACAAGCGGCGTGACAAGGACGTGGCGAATCAGGTCACGGTGCACGAGGTGGTCGGTGATGTGAAGGGCCGGGTGTGTGTCCTGGTCGACGACATGATCGACACCGGCGGCACGATCTGTGCGGCGGCGGATGCGCTGTTCGCGAATGGTGCGGCGGACGTGATCGTGACGGCGACGCACGGTGTGCTGTCGGGTCCGGCGGCGGACCGGCTGAAGAATTCGAAGGTGAGCGAGTTCGTGTTCACGAATACGCTGCCGACGCCTTCGGAGCTGGAGCTGGACAAGATCACGGTGTTGTCGATGGCGCCGACGATTGCGCGGGCGATCCGCGAGGTCTTCGAGGACGGTTCGGTGACCAGCCTGTTCGAGGAGCAGTGAGCTTCGTCGCTGGCTGATTGATCGACTTGGGGCGGCCTCCCGCCGCCGGGTAGACTCACGGAGTTGCTCGGCGAGGGAGGCCGTCCCCTGTTTGGGGGTACGGCGGTCCGTTATCGACGCGCTCTTCGTAGCAGGTCTGTCGTGGGCCGGGTGACGCCCGACATATCTGGTTGAGATGCGAGGAGTGCAGTTATGGCTGAGGTCAAGCTTGCCGCTGAGGTGCGTACGAACTTCGGTAAGGGCGCTGCCCGTCAGACCCGTCGTGACAACAAGGTTCCGGCGGTCGTCTACGGTCACGGTGCGGAGCCGAAGCACGTGGCGGTCGACAGCCACGCGCTGATGATGGCCCTCAAGACCCCGAACGTCCTGATCGCCCTGGACATCGACGGCAAGAGCGAGCTGGTCATCCCCAAGGCCGTGCAGCGTGAGGCCATCCGTGGCTTCCTGGTGCACGTGGACTTCCTGGCCGTCAAGCGCGGCGAGAAGGTCACCGTCGAGGTGCCGATCCACACCGAGGGTGAGCTGGCCGCGGGCGGCAACCTGCTGGAGCACGTGCTGAACGCCCTGCCGATCGAGGCCGAGGCGACCCACATCCCGGAGGCGGTCACGGTCTCCATCGCGGGTCTGGACGCCGGTCACTCGGTGCTGGCGAAGGACATCGTGCTGCCGTCCGGCGCGTCGCTGGCCGTTGAGGAGGACGCGGTCGTGCTTCAGGTCGTCTCCGCGCAGGCCGAGGCTCCGGCCGAGGGCGAGGGCGAAGAGGCCGCCGAGGCCTGAGCCCGGTTTGCCTCACCCTGGTAAGACACTGTCCAACCGCTGCCGCGCGCCTTTGGGTGCGGGGTGGCGGTTGGACTGTTTCGTAGAGATGTGGGAGACGCACGGATGACGGATGCAGAGCAGCCCTGGCTCGTGGTCGGGCTGGGTAATCCCGGGCCGGAGTACGCGGGCAATCGCCACAATGTGGGTTTTATGGTGGCGGATCTGTTGGCCGAGCGCATGGGTGGCCGTTTCAAGGCGCACAAGGCGCGGGCGCAGGTGGTGGAGGGGCGGTTCGGTGCGCCGGGGCCGGGTGGTCGTCGGGTGGTGGTGGCGAAGCCGTTGTCGTTCATGAATCTGTCGGGTGGGCCGGTGACGGCGCTGCGGGATTTCTACAAGGTGCCGGTGTCCCATGTCGTTGCGATTCATGATGAGTTGGACATCGATTACGGTGCGCTGCGGCTGAAGGTGGGCGGCGGTGACAACGGTCACAACGGTCTGAAGTCGATCACGAAGTCGTTGGGTGCGGAGTATCACCGGGTGCGGTTCGGGATCGGGCGTCCGCCGGGTCGTATGCAGGTGGCGGATTTCGTGCTGAAGGATTTCTCGTCCGCGGAGCGGCGGGAGTTGGACTACTTCGTGGACCGTGCTGCGGATGCGGTGGAGACGTTGGTCGTGGATGGTCTGGAACGGGCGCAGAGTACGTACAACACGTGAATGGGGCAGCGGGGGTCAGGGGCTGACGAACGGTTGCCGGAGGTTGACCGGGCGCTGGTGGATGGCCAAGGATCGCGGCCATGCCCAGAAGCAGTACGCGCACCAGTTCGGTCAGGCGGAGTCGTACCCGGCGGGTCGGTGAGAGCGCCTACGGGGCGCTGCTCGTCGCCCGGATGGGGTTGATGGGCCTGTTGGCGTTGCTCCTGTTGGTGGCGGGGGTGTGGACGTCGTGGGACACGGCGCGGTACGCGATGCTCATCGGGGTCAAGGAGCGCGGCACGATGACGGTGTCGGCGTGTGCGGGCGAGCGGTGTACGGGCCCTTATGTGCCGTCGGCGGGGGCGGGTCGGCCGCGGCCGAAGGTGTCGGTCGCGAAGGCGGCGGCTCCGGAGAAGGGCGAGCGGGTCGAGGTGGTGTTGAAGCCGGGGACGGCGCAGGCGGTGCGGACCGGGTTGGCCGGGGTGCTGCATGCCTGGGTGCCGTTCGCGGGGTCGTTGTTGCTGGCGGCGTTGGTGGTGGCCGGGGGGATGCGGCTGCGGCGTACGGCGTGGGTGATGGGGTTGTTGGGGGCGGCGTTGTTGGGGGCGGCGTTCGCGGCGATGTAGGCCCGTGTTCCGGGTGCGTCGGGTGGGGTGAGATGTGCGGCGGCGGCCGGCTCCTGGTGTGGGAGCCGGCCGCCGCCGTGTGTGGGTGGGGGTGGGGTCAGCCGGTGTTGCGCAGGCCGGCGGCGACTCCGTTGACGGTGAGGAGCAGGGCGCGGGCGAGGACCGGGTCGGGTTCTTCGCCGCGTTCGGCGGCGGTGCGCTGGCGGTGCAGCAGGGAGACCTGGAGGTAGGAGATCGGGTCGAGGTAGGCGTCGCGGATGTGGAAGGTCTGCTTGAGCACGGGGCTGGCGTCGAGGAGTTCGGCTTCCCCGGTGATGCGCAGGACCTCGGCGACGGTGAGTTCGTGTTCGGCCTTGATGACGTCGAAGACGTGCTTGAGCTCGTCGGGGACGAGGGTGTCGACGTAGTGCTGGGCGATCCGCAGGTCGGTCTTGGCGAGGGTCATCTCGACGTTGGACAGGAAGTTGCGGAAGAAGTGCCAGTGCTCGTGCATCTCGTCGAGGACGGTGTCGAGTCCGGCTTCGCGGGCGGCCTTGAGGCCGGTGCCGACGCCGAACCAGCCGGGGACGATCTGGCGGGACTGGGTCCAGCCGAAGACCCAGGGGATGGCCCGGAGTCCGTCGAGGCCGGCGCCGGAGTCGGGGCGGCGGGACGGGCGGGAGCCGAGGTGGAGTTCGGCGAGCTGGTCGACGGGGGTGGAGGCGAAGAAGTACGCGGGCAGGTCGGGGTCTTCGACGAGGCGGCGGTAGGCGCCGTGGGCGGCGTCGGAGACGGTTTCCATGGCCGCGTCCCAGCGGGCGAGGGCCTCGTCGGACTGGCGGGGGGCGGTGTGCAGGGCGGAGGCCTGGAGGGTGGCGGCGACGGTCAGTTCCAGGTTCTCCCGGGCCAGTGACGGCACGAGGTACTTGTCGGAGATGACTTCGCCCTGTTCGGTGACCTTGATCTCGCCTTCCAGGGTGCCGTAGGGCTGGGCGAGGATGGCGTCATGGGAGGGGCCGCCGCCGCGGCCGACGGTGCCGCCGCGGCCGTGGAAGAGGCGGAGTCGTACGCCGTGTCGGTGGGCGACGTCGCGGAGCAGGCGCTGGGCGCGGTGGATCTCCCACTGGCTGGTGGTGATGCCGCCGAACTTGGAGGAGTCGGAGTAGCCCAGCATGACTTCCTGGACGTCGCCGCGCAGGGAGACCAGGCGTCGGTAGGAGGGGTCGGAGAGCATTTCGTCGAGGAGCCGGTCGGCGATCTTCAGCTCGTCGGTGGTCTCCAGGAGGGGGACGATGCCGATCTTGGCCCAGCCGGCGTGCAGGTCGATCAGGCCGGCTTCGCGGGCGAGGACGGCGGCGGCGAAGACGTCGTCGGAGCCCTGGCACATGGAGATGATGTAGGACTCGATGACCTCGGGGCCGAAGGTCCGCTTGGCGTCGAGGATGGTGCGGAAGACGCCGAGGGTCTTGGCGCCGGCCGCGTCGAGGGGCGGCGGGGTGGGGGCCAGCGGGCGGCGGGAGCGGAGTTCCTTGGCCAGGAGCTTGCGGCGGTAGTCGCGGGGCATGTCGACGTAGCGCCAGGATTCTTCGCCGAGTCGGTCGAAGAGCTGGCCGAGGGCGTGGTGGTGGGCGTCGGCGTGCTCGCGGATGTCCATGGTGGCGAGCTGGAGGCCGAAGGCGGAGATGGTGCGCAGGGTGCGTTCCAGTCGGCCGTCGGCGATCAGGCCGCCGCGGTGTTCGCGCAGCGAGGTCTGGATGAGGGTGAGGTCTTCGAGGAGCTCGTTGGTGCCCAGGTAGTCGCGGCCGGGGACGTGGGGGGTGTCGTTCGCCAGGCGGTCGCGGGTGTTGACGAGCTTCTGGCGGATGCAGGTGGCCTTGAGGCGGTAGGGCTCTTCGCTGTTGAGCCGCTTGTAGCGGGGGCTGATCTCGGGGAGGAGGTCGAGGTCCCGCTGGAGGGAGGCGAGGAGTTCGTCGGTGGCGCCGCAGTTGCGGATGGAGTTGGAGAGGGCGCCGCGCAGCTCGTCGACGTGTTCGAGGGCGTCGGTGATGCCGTGTTCGTGCTGGAGGATCAGGACGTCCCAGGTGACCTGGGGGGTGACGTTGGGGTTGCCGTCGCGGTCGCCGCCGATCCAGGTGCCGAAGGTGAGCGGGCGGGTGCCGGCGGGCAGCTTGGTGCCGGCCCGTTCCAGTTCGGCGGCGAGGTCTTCGAGGACGTCGCCGACGGCGCCGCGGCCCAGTTCGTCGAGGTAGTAGATGGCGTTGCGGGCCTCGTCGGTGGGCTCGGGGCGGGCGACCCGGAGCTCGTCGGTCTGCCAGATCAGGTCGATGCTCTCGGCGAGGCGGAGGTCGGCGCGGCGGCGCTCGGCGGGGTCGGTGCGGTCGAGCAGCTCGGCGACCTTGCGGAGCTTGGTGAGCACCGAGCGGCGGGCGGCCTCGGTGGGGTGGGCGGTGAAGACGGGGCGGACGCCGAGGTTGGCGGCGGTCTCCCGGAGGTGCTCGGGGTCGGCGTCCTTGAGCATGTCGGCGGTGCGGGCGAGGATGCCGCCCTCGGCGGCCCGCCGGGCGCGCAGTTCGCGGCCGCGGTGGACCTGCTCGGTGACGTTGGCGAGGTGGAAGTACGTGGAGAAGGCGCGTACCAGCTTGGCGGCGGTGGCCAGGTCGGTGTCGCCGAGGAGGCGGGCCGCGGCTTCGCCGTCGGAGCGGGTCAGGGCGCGGACCTGCTCGACGAGGTCGAGGAGGTCCGGGCCTTCCTGCCGGACGAGGGTCTCGCCGAGGAGGTCGCCGAGGCGGCGGATGTCGGCGCGCAGGGCGGTGTTGCCGCCGGCGCCGGTCTCGGGGGCGTCGGTGGCGGCGAGCTCGGCGGGGGTGTTGTCGGCACTGCTCACTGGTGCGGCTCCTTGCAACGGTCAGGGACGTCGCACCGCGACTCGTCGGAGGGCGGTGGCGGCTGGTACTCCCCCAGCTGTCTCTGGGGGCACTCCCACCCAGCGTGGGCTGGGGGAGGTGGGCAGGTCTGATGCGGGCGGGTTGCGGACCGCGCTGTCCGACGCCCCCAGGATAGGTCTGCCCCGTCTCGGCGGATCACACCGTCCGGTGGGTGGGCATCCGGGTTGCGCGGCGGGGGGTGTGGGGCCTGTCACAGCCTTGCCCGTGACGGTCACGCTGCCATACTTACGAGACCGTAGGTTACGGTCCCGTAGCCGTAGCCGTGCCCCCGAGCCCCCGACGAGGGACACCATGACCGCTGGTTCCGAAGCCGTAGAAGATCCACCGATTTCCGCTGATTCGCCCGCGTGCGCGGAGGGCGCCGCGGTGCCGTCCGCCACGCTGGGTGGCGAACAGCGCAGGTCGCTCGAACAGATCACGCTCCTGCTCTTCATCACCGTCCCGTTCGTGGCGCTGGTGGCCGCGGTGCCGCTGGCCTGGGGTTGGGGGGTGAGCTGGCTGGATCTCGCCCTGATGACGGCGATGTACTTCATCGGTTGCCACGGCATCACGATCGGCTTCCACCGCTACTTCACGCATGGTGCGTTCAAGGCGAAGCGGCCGCTGCGGATCGCGCTGGCGATCATGGGTTCGCTGGCCGTGGAGGGCCCGCTGGTGCGCTGGGTGGCCGATCACCGCAAGCACCACAAGTTCTCCGACGGCGAGGGCGACCCGCACTCGCCGTGGCGTTTCGGTGAGACGGTGCCGGCCCTGATGAAGGGCCTGTGGTGGGCGCACATCGGATGGATGTTCGACGAGGAGCAGACCCCGCAGCAGAAGTACGCACCGGATCTGATCAAGGACGACGCGATCCGCATGGTCTCCCGCCAGTTCGTCCTGTGGACGACGGTGTCGCTGCTGATCCCGCCGCTGGTGGGCGGTCTGGTCACCTGGTCGTGGCAGGGTGCGCTGACCGCCTTCTTCTGGGGGTCCCTGGTCCGGGTGGCGCTGCTCCATCACGTCACGTGGTCGATCAACTCCATCTGCCATGCGGTCGGCAAGCGTCCCTTCAAGTCCCGTGACCGCTCCGGCAACGTGTGGTGGCTCGCGGTGCTCTCCTGCGGCGAGTCCTGGCACAACCTGCACCACGCGGACCCCACCTCCGCCCGGCACGGTGTGCTGAAGGGGCAGCTCGACTCCAGTGCCCGTCTGATCCGCTGGTTCGAGAAGGCGGGCTGGGCGTACGACGTCCGGTGGCCGAACGCGTCCCGTATCGACGCCCGGCGCAAGGAGGCGGCCGTGACCGCGGATGCCGCCCGGGGGTAGCCGGGGAGGGCATCATTGACGGGTGGCGATCGAGAACAGCAGCAGCGCAGGCAACAGCAAGGGCAAGCCTTCCCCGGCCGCGGGTACCCGGCGGGCCCGCAGGGTCCGGATGACCGGTGCCGAGCGCCGGGAGCAGCTGCTGGACATCGGTCGCACCCTGTTCGCCGAACGCGGCTTCGAGGGCACGTCGGTCGAGGAGATCGCCGCGAAGGCGGGGGTGTCCAAGCCCGTCGTCTACGAGCACTTCGGCGGCAAGGAAGGCCTGTACGCGGTGGTCGTGGACCGCGAGATGCGTCAGCTGTTGGACATGGTGACCGGTGCACTGACCGCCGGCCACCCCCGTGAGCTCCTCGAACAGGCCGCGTTCGCGCTGCTGGACTACATCGAGAGGTACACGGACGGTTTCCGCATCCTGGTCCGGGACTCCCCGGTGGCCCAGTCCACGGGTACGTTCGCGTCGCTCATCAGCGATATCGCGACCCAGGTCGAGGACATCCTCGGCCTGGAGTTCAAGGCCCGCGGCTTCGACCCGAAGCTGGCCCCGCTGTACGCCCAGGCCCTGGTGGGCATGGTCGCGCTGACCGGCCAGTGGTGGCTCGACGTCCGCAAGCCGAAGAAGGCCGAGGTCGCCGCCCACCTCGTCAATCTGGCCTGGCACGGCCTGGACGGTCTGGAGCAGAAGCCGCGCTTGATAGGGCACCGCAAGAACTGAACCGATGGACCACAAGATTAATCTTGTGGGACCATGTGTGCATGACTGAGATTGCCATCAGCGCCGCCCGCTCCCAGCTCGGCGACCTCGTCCGCCGCGCGGCCCACAGCCGCGAGACCATCGCCCTCACCGACCACGGCCACGTCGCCGCTCTCCTCGTATCACCGCACGTCATAGAGGATCTCGAAGACGCCCTGGCAATCGCCGACTACCAGCGACGCAAGGCCGAGGGCGCACTGGACGAGGGCATCCCGCACGAGGAGGTCGGACGCATGCTGGGGCTGCGCCCGTGACCTATCGCATCATCTGGGAACCGGGCGCTACGCACGCGGCCGTGCGTTTCCTCAAGGACGACCCGACGGGCCTGGCAGCCGTCTACGAAGCCGTCGACGCGCTCGCCGAAACTCCACGGCCCACCGGCTCCGCCGCGTACGGGTCGCAGGCCCGGCGCCTCCGCGTGGGGCCCTACCGTGTTCTCTACTTGATCGACGACGACGTGATCCGCATCCTCGTCACCCATCTGGGCCGGACGCCCTGAGCACCGGCTCCAGGAGCTCCAGCCGGTTCCCCGCCGGGTCGACGGTGTAGCAGCGGCCCGGGAGGTCGTCGTCCCAGGTGACGGGGGCACCCGCGGCGGTCAGGCGGGCGGCGAGGCCGTGGACCCGCAGGCCGAGGTGGGCCTTCGCCGAGGGGTGGTGGTCGGGGTCGATGCCCAGGTGGAGTTGGGCCGGGCCGGCCTCGAACCAGCAGCCGCCGCGCGGTGCGAGCGCCGGGGGTTCGGGGATCTCCGTCAGGCCGAGGAGGCCCCCGTAGAAGGCCCGTAGGGCGTCTTCGGTCCCGGGCTGCGCGGCGAGCTGGACGTGGTCGAGGCCGGTGATCACGGCGGTCACCTCGTAGCGGGGCTGCGGGGTGTCGGGGTCGGTATCGGTGCCACGGATCAGTGGGCGGGTTTTCGGGCCACGGCGAAGATGCGGCGGAACGGGAAGACCGTGCCGTGGCGGCCGGGCGGATAGGCCTTGCGGAGGGCGTCCCGGTACTCGGCCAGGAAGGCCTCCTGGGCGGGTGGATCGTCCTCCAGGATGGTCAGGACGGGGCGCAGCGCGGTGCCCTTGACCCAGTCGAGGACCGGGTCCTCACCGTGCAGCAGCTGGACGTAGGTGGTTTCCCAGACGTCGGTGTCGCAGCCCAGGTCGATGAGGCGTTCGAGGTAGTCGGCGGGTTCGAGGATGTGGACGAAGCGCCGGCCGTGGGGGGCGAGGCGCTCGCGCCACTGGGGGGAGTCGCACAGTTCGCCGAGGAGGGCGTGGCTGGGCGAGGTGAAGTTGCCGGGGACCTGGAAGGCGAAGGTGCCGCTGGGAGTGACGGCGTCGATCCAGCGGGCGAAGGATTCGGGGTGGTTGGGGACCCACTGAAGTGCTGCGTTGGAGACGATCAGGTCGTACCGCTCATCGGGGTCCCAGTCGCCGGCGTCGGCCGGTGCGAAGTCGAGGTGGCCGCCTCCGGGGGTGGGGCCGGCGTGGGTCTCGGCTTCCTTGAGCATCTCCGCGGAGTTGTCGTATCCGGTGATGTGCGCGTCGGGCCAGCGGGCGGCGAGTTCGGCGGTGACGTTGCCGGGTCCGCAGCCGAGGTCGCCGATGCGGGCGGGGCGACCCTGCACGGGGAGTTCTGGTATCCGGGCGAGCAGGTCGTGGAAGGGGCGGGTGCGGTGCCCGGAGTGGCGGAGGTACTGCTGCGGATCCCAGGTTGGTGCGTCGTGCATGTTCTGAACCCCTCTGCTGGTGCAGGGCTGACACAAAGCTGGCACGGTCTGGTTCGGGCCGTCGCGGCCGGAAACCGAACCTCCGCCGACGATGCCCAATAGTCCAGCCAAATATATCTCGACGTCAAGAGACTTCATGTCGACAGACCCTCTACACTGATCGTCATGGAGGACGAGGTCGACCGACTGGTTGCTGCATGGCGCCGCGAGCGCCCGGACCTCGACGTGGAACCACTTGAGGTCCTCAGCCGCGTGTCCAGGCTGGCCAGGCACCTCGACCGGGCCCGCCGCATCGCGTTCGCCGAGGTGGGGCTGGAGCCCTGGGAGTTCGACGTGCTGACGGCGCTGCGCCGCGCCGGGGCGCCGTACCAGCTCTCCCCGGGGGCGCTGCTGACCCAGACGCTGGTCACCTCCGGGACGATGACCAACCGCATCGACCGGCTGGCCAAGAAGGACCTGGTCGAGCGGCTGCCCGACCCCAGCGACCGACGAGGCGTGCTGGTCAGGCTGACCGCCGAGGGCCGGGACAAGGCCGACCAGTCGCTGGCCGGCCTGCTGGCGCAGGAGCGCGCCATCCTCGCCGAGCTCTCCCGCGACCAGCGCAGTGAACTGGCCGGACTGCTGCGGCGGTTGACCGGCCCGTTCGACAACATCCCGGGGTAGTCGGGCGCCGCGCCGGGTAGGCGATGGACAGCGCCCCGCCCCGGCACACGGCCGTCCCGACGGGCAGCGGCGGGAAAACTTTCCGAGGCGGCGGAGGGGCGCGCACTCCCGGGGCGGACGGCGCGGGCGCTGTCGGTCGAGGTCGAGCGCCGGAGGTGCGCACCTCCCGCCGAGGCTTCGCAACGGCGCGCGGCGAGTTCACGCACGCCGTATCTAGGGGCGCACAGATAAACCTCGCACGCCCCCAGAACGTCCGTACGCCCCTCCCACACCATGTCCCCTTGCCCGCCGCTCGCCTCGTGCACTTGGATCGCGCCATGAGCCAGCAGCACGCACCGCGCCCGCCGAACGGCCCGTACGGCAGGCGGTTCGAGGGCCGTACGGTCCTGGTGACCGGGGCCGCCGCCGGGATCGGGGCGGCCACCGCGCACCGGCTGGCCGCCGAGGGCGCCGGTGTCCTGTTGCTGGACATCGACGACGAGCGCGGCGAGCACCTCGCACGACGCATCCGCGCCTCCGGTGGCCGGGCCTCCTACGAGCACTGCGACGTGGCCGGCGAGGGCGACTGGCAGCGGGCGGTCGAGGCCGCGCGACAGCGCTACGGCCCGGTGGACGGGCTGGTCAGCAACGCCTACCTGCCCTATATGGCGGCCGCCGGCGAGACCGCGCTGGCGGACTGGGACCGGCAGCTCGCGGTCAATCTGACCGGCTCCTTCCTCGGCGTCCGCGCGGCCCTGCCGGATCTGCGGGCCCGCGGCGGGGCGGTGGTGCTGACCTCGTCGGTGCACGCGCTGGTGGGGATGCCGGGGCGGCCCGCCTACGCCGCCGCCAAGGCCGGACTGACCGGTCTGGGGCGTCAACTGGCCGTCGAATACGGGCCGGAGGTGCGCGTCAACAGCGTGCTGCCGGGCCCCGTGCTCACCGCGGCCTGGGAGGGCATCAGCGAGCAGCAGCGCCAGGCCAGCGCGGCGGAGACGGCCGCGCGGCGGCTGGGGCGGCCCGAGGAGATCGCCGCCGCCATCGCCTTCCTGCTCTCCGCCGAGGCGTCGTTCGTCACCGGCGCGAGCCTCGTCGTGGACGGCGGCTGGAGCGTGTACAAGAACTCTTCATGAGCCTGGGCCTGCTGACGGCGGGCCACCGCGCCCGCCCGAGCTTCGATCCGTAGGGGAATCCATGGGCATCCATTTCGGCGGCGACTACAACCCCGAGCAGTGGCCCGAGGAGGTGTGGGCCGAGGACCTGAAGCTGATGAAGGCGGCCCACGTCACCATGGTCACCGCCGGGATCTTCTCCTGGGCGAAGGTCGAACCCCGGCCCGGGGAGTGGGACTTCGGCTGGTTCGACCGCGTCATGGACGGGCTGGCGGGCGCCGGGATCGCCGTCTGCCTGGCCACCATGACCGCCTCGCCGCCGCCCTGGCTCTCCCACCGGCACCCCGAGATCCTGCCCGAGGACCCCGACGGGCAGCGTCGCTGGCCCGGCGGCCGGCAGCACTACTGCCCCTCCAGCCCCGTCTACCGCAGCCACGCGGTACGCCTCGTCGAACAGCTCGCCGCCCACTACGCCGACCACCCCGCGCTCGCCATGTGGCACGTGGGCAACGAGTTCGGCTGCCACACCCGCGCGTGCTACTGCGACGTCTCCGCCGAGGACTTCCGGTGCTGGCTGCGCACCCGGTACACCAGCATCGACGCGCTCAACGCCGCCTGGTCGACGGCCTTCTGGTCGCAAGGCTACGGCGACTTCGACGAGGTGCTGCCGCCGCGCACCGCCCCCACCTTCCCCAACCCGGCCCAGCAGCTGGACTACCTGCGCTTCGGCGACGAGGCGCTGCGCGCCTGCTACCTCGCGGAGAAGGCGGTCCTGACCCGGCTCGCGCCCGGGGTGCCGGTCACCACCAACCTGATGCCGCAGCACAAGCCGGTCGACGCCTTCGCCTGGTCGGCGCACATGGACGTGATGGCGCTGGACTTCTACCAGGACCCGCACGCCCCGGACGACCACGTCCGCGCCGGCTACGTCTTCGACCTGATGCGCTCGGCGCGCGGCGGCCGGCCCTGGCTGCTGTTGGAACAGGCACCGAGCGCGGTCAACTGGCGGCCCCGCAACGGCCCCAAGCCGCCCGGCGCGATGCGGCTGTGGAGCTGGCAGGCGGTCGCCCAGGGTGCGGACGCGGTGCTCTACTTCCAGTGGCGGCAGTCGCTGGGCGGCGCGGAGAAGTTCCACTCCGCGATGCTGCCGCACGCCGGCACCGACACCCGCGTCTTCCGTGACGTCACCGCTCTGGGGCGGGAGTTGGCATCGGTCCCGGGCATCGAGGGGACCCGGTCGCGGGCCGAGGTGGCGCTGCTGGCGGACTGGCACAGCTGGTGGGCGCTGGAGCTGGACTCCAAGCCGTCGACCGCACTGGACCACTCCCGGATCGCGCTGGACCACTACCGGCCGCTGTTCGAGGCTGGCGTGGCGTGCGACGTGGTGCCGCCGCAGCGCGAGCTGTCCGGCTACCGGCTTGTCGTCGCGCCGAACCTGTACCTGCTGACCGCGGCCGACGCGGAGCGGCTTGCGGCCTACGTCCGCGACGGCGGGCAGCTGTTGGTGTCGTTCTTCTCCGGCATCGTCGACGAGCACGACCGGGTCCATCCGGGCGGCTGTCCGGCACCGCTGCGGGAGCTGCTGGGGCTGCGGGTGGAGGAGTTCTGGCCACTGGAGGCCGGCCGCACGGTGGCGGTCGACGGGGGTACCACCCTGTTCGAGCGGAGCCGAGAGCTCGGGGGAGGGGCCGGTGCGGGGCGGGCGGACCTGTGGTCGGAGGCCATCGACCTCGAAGGGGCCGAGGCGCTGCTCCGCTTCACGGACGGCGACCTCGCCGGGCGGCCCGCCGTCACCCGGCACGGTTACGGGCGCGGCACCGTCTGGTACGTCGGCACCCGGCTCGAACCGGCGCTGATGCGGGCGCTGCTGGACGACGTGCGCGAGGCGGCGGGCGTGGCGCCCGTCCTCCCGGGGCTGCCGGCCGGCGTCCAGGCCGCCGTCCGCGAGGGCGCCGGCGGGCGGTACCTCTTCCTGCTCAACCACGGCACGCGGACGGTCGAGGTCGGGCTGCCGGGGCCGATGCGGGATGCCCTGGCGGCGGACGACGACGCGGCGTCCGGGGCCGTGGACCGGGTGGTGCTGGCGGCCCGGGGCGTGGCCGTGCTGACGGACGCCTGAGCTGACGGACCCACGCCCTACGGGCCCCTCCCCCGCGGCTACGGCACCGGCACCGAGGCCGCCGCGGCCGCCGTCTCCAGCTCGACCGGGCCCACCCCGGCCCGGCGGGCCAGCGCCACCGCCGCGAGCGTCGAGTGCACCCCCAGCTTGCCGAGCACGTTCTGCATGTGCGTGCGCACCGTGTGCGGGGAGAGGAAGAGCCGCTCGGCGACCGCCTTGCGGCCCAGGCCGGCCACCATGCAGCGGAGCACCTCGCGCTCGCGCGGCGTCAGCGACTCCACCAGCCGCTCGCTCTCCGAGCGGTGCTTGCGGGCGGCGGTCAGCTCGCGCAGCACACCGGTCAGCAGCGCGGGCGGCAGATGCGTTTCGTCACGCAGCACGCCGCGGATCACCGCGAGCAGCCGGGAGAGCGAACAGTCCTTGGCGACCCAGCCCGAGGCGCCGGCCTGGAGCGCGGCGGCCGCGCGGCGCGGGTCGTCGCGGTCGGCGAGGACGACGGTGCGCAGGTACGGGTGGCTGGTGCGCAGGCCGGAGACCAGCGCGATGCCGTCCCGTGGGCAGCTGCGCGGCACCGCCTCACGGGCCGGGCCCGGTGGTTGCGCGGGCACCGCGAGGAGCGGCGCGGCGAGGTCGGCGTCGGCGAGCAGTACGTCGAACCGTCGGCCGTCGCCGGCCGCCCGGTCGAGGCTGCGCAGGGCCGCTGGCGCGCTGCCCGCGGCCGCGACGTCCACGTCCTGTTCCGCGGCGAGCGCGGCTGCCAGGGATTCGGCGAAGATGCGGTGGTCGTCGACCACCAGAACCCGGATGCGTTGCACAGAGACCCCCTGTCTCGGTGAACGGACCATAGCGGGCACGACGCCCGGATTGAAGATCGCCTCAACCACACGGCCGCCGCCGTGCCGACATGACTACCCCCACCCGGGGCGCCGTACCCGAACGGTCTCGCCCCCTGATCAGCACCGGCCCCCACCGGTGCAGGATCTCAGAGTACGGACGGGGTGCGGTGAGGGAAGGTGATTGGCCAAACTGCTGCCCCACCCGGGCCATTTGGCGGCCGTCCGGTGGCCACGCTCCGCCCGGTGCGCCCTACTCGATCCGGTGCGCTCCCGCGCTCGGTACGGCCTCGAAGATCCGCGGGGCGGTGTGCCCGGCGGCGGCGAACGCCTCGGTGACCGCCTTGCCCACGGTGGCCGCGTCCGCCTCCTCGACGAGCACGATCGCCGAGCCGCCGAAGCCGCCGCCGGTCATCCGGGCTCCGAGGGCGCCGGCCGCGGTGGCGGTGTCGACGGCGAGGTCGAGTTCCCGGCAGGAGATCGCGAAGTCGTCGCGGAGCGAGGCGTGGCCGGCCGTCAGCAGCGGGCCGATGGCGCGGGTGCGGCCCGCGTCCAGGCATGCGATGACCTCTTCGACCCGGTGGTTCTCGGTCACGATGTGCCGGACCAGGGCTTGCAGTTGGGGCTCGTCGGCCAGGTGCGCCAGCGCGTCGGGCAGCTGTGCGGGGGACACGTCGCGCAGGGCCCGCACGCCGAGTGCCCGCGCGCCGCGTTCGCAGCCGGCGCGTCGTTCGGCGTATGCGCCGTCGCCGAGCTCGTGCTTGACGCGGGTGTCCACCACCAGGAGGCGCAGCCCCTCGCCCGCCAGGTCGAACGGGACCTGGCGGTGGGTGAGGTCACGGGTGTCCAGGAACAGGGCGTGGCCGGCGGTGCAGCAGGCCGCGGCGGTCTGGTCCATGATCCCGCAGGGCACGCCGACGAAGGCGTTCTCGGCGCGCTGGGCGAGCCGGGCCAGCCGCTGCGGCTCCAGACCGAGGGCGTAGAGGTCGTTGAGGGCGAGTGCGGTGACGACCTCCAGGGCGGCGGAGGAGGAGAGCCCGGCGCCGGTGGGCACCGTGCTGTCGTAGTGCAGGTCCGCGCCGCCGACGGGCAGACCGGCCTCCCGCATCGCCCAGACGACGCCCGCCGGGTAGGCGGCCCAGCCGCCGCTGCGCTGCGCCCCGCCCCGGCTCGCCGAGAGCGTCTCGGAGGCCGAGCCGGGCACCGGGTGCAGCGCGTCGATGCGCAGCTCGACGACCCCGCCGTCGGCGCCGCCGGAGTGCAGCCGCAGCACCCCGTCGGTGCGGGGCGCGGCGGCGGCGAGGGTGGTGTGCGGGAGGGCCAGCGGCATCACGAAGCCGTCGTTGTAATCGGTGTGTTCACCGATCAGGTTGACCCGGCCGGGCGCCGCCCAGATGCCGTGCGGCTGCGCCCCGTACACCGTGCGGAAGGCCGCCGCCGTCCGGGGTGCGCCGTGCTCCGTGTCTGTCACGCGGACTCCTTCGTCCTGTTCGTCGTGGTGCGGGCCGCGGTGTGCCCTCCCCCGGCCCGTCGGCTCTACTCGGCGCTCTCGCGGGCCTGGGCGAAGGCCCAGGCGTCGGCGACGATGCCGGCGAGGTCGGCGCGGCTGGGCTGCCAGCCGAGCCGGTCGACGGCGGTCCGCGCGGAGGCCACCAGGACGGCCGGGTCGCCGCCGCGGCGCGGGGCGGTGACCTCGGGGATGGGGTGCCCGGTGACCTTGCGGACGGTCTCGATGACCTCGCGCACGGAGAAGCCGTTGCCGTTGCCGAGGTTGCAGATCAGGTGCTCGCCGGCGGTGGCGGCATCGAGGGCGAGGAGGTGGGCCTCTGCCAGGTCGGCGACGTGGATGTAGTCGCGGATGCAGGTGCCGTCGGGGGTGGGGTAGTCGTCGCCGAAGACGGAGATCGCCTCGCGCCTGCCCTGGGCGACCTGGAGGACGAGCGGGATGAGGTGCGACTCGGGGTCGTGGCGCTCGCCGCAGGTGCCGTAGGCGCCGGCGACGTTGAAGTAGCGCAGCGAGACGGCGGCCAGCCCGTGGGCGGTGGCCTCGCCGCTGATCATGTGGTCGACGGCGAGCTTGCTGGCACCGTAGGGGGAGGTGGGGGCGGTCGGGTCGGTCTCGGTGATCGGGGTGTTCACCGGCTCGCCGTAGGTCGCCGCGGTGGAGGAGAAGACGAGCTTGCGCACGCCCGCCGAGCGCATCGCGGCGAGCAGCGCCATGGTGCCGCCGACGTTGTTGTCCCAGTACTTCTCGGGCTTGACGACGGACTCGCCGACCTGCGAGAACGCGGCGAAGTGCAGCACCGCGTCGTAGGAGGAGTCGAGCCAGGTGGCGGCGTCGCGGATGTCGCCCTCGATGAACTCGGCGCCCGCGGGGACCCCGGCCCGGAAGCCGGTCGAGAGGTTGTCCAGGACGGTCACCGCGTGGCCGGCCTCCAGCAGGTGCTGGGCCACCACGCTCCCGACGTAACCGGCCCCGCCCGTCACCACGTACTTGCTCATTGCTCGCTCGCTACCTCTCGCAGTCGCTCGGCCGCGGCTTCCGGCGGCACGTCGTTGATGAACACGTTCATGCCGGATTCGGAACCCGCGAGGAACTTCAGCTTGCCGGAAGTCCGGCGAATGGTGAAAAGCTCAAGGTGGAGCGCGAACGCGGAACGCTGCTCGGCGCGCACCGGGGCCTGGTGCCAGGCGGCGATGTACGGGGTCCGGGGCGCGCTGCCGTCCCGCCCGGACGCGCCGCCCGGTCCGGCGTCCCGCCCGGATGCGGCGTCCGGTCCGGCGAAGATCCGGTCGAACCTCCGCAGGAGTTCCAGGTAGACCCGGGGGAATTCGGCGCGTGCGGCGTCGTCGAGGGCGAGCAGGTCGGGGATCCGGCGCTTGGGGTAGAGGTGCACCTCGTAGGGCCAGTGGGCGGCGTACGGGACGAAGGCCACCCAGTGCTCGCCGTCGAGGACGACGCGGCGGCCGTCGGCGCGTTCGTCGGCGAGGACGTCGTCGAAGAGGTTGCGGCCGCCGGTGGCCTCGCGGTGGGCGGCGAGCGAGGTGAGCATCCGCTCGGTGCGCGGGGTGACGAAGGGGTAGGCGTAGATCTGGCCGTGCGGGTGGCCGAGGGTGACGCCGATCTCCTCGCCGCGGTTCTCGAAGCAGAAGACCTGTGCCACGCCCGGGAGTTGGGAGAGCTCGGCGGTGCGGTCGGTCCAGGCCGCGAGGACCAGGGCGGCCTGCTCCTCGGTGAGGTCGGCGAAGGAGGCGTCGTGGTCGGAGGTGAAGCAGACGACCTCGCAGCGGCCGTGGTCGCCGGCGAGGGAGGGGAAGCGGTTCTCGAAGACGGCGACGTCGTAGTCGGCGGCGGGGATCTCCGAGAGCCGGCCTTCGACGGAGGGGCACAGCGGGCACTCGTCGGCCGGGGGGTGGTAGGTGCGGGCCTGGCGGTGCGAGGCGATGGCCACCGCGTCGCCGAGGAGGCGGTCGTGGCGGATCTCGGCGGCGGTGGCGACCGGGGCGAGGGGGCGCCGGTCGACGGTGTCCCGTACGACGTCGGCGCGCGCGTCGTAGTAGATCAGCTCCCGGCCGTCCGCAAGCCGGGTCGTCGTCTTCTTCACCGGAGCTCCTCACCCCACCGACCAAACACAAACAAACACAATGAAGCACAACTAAACAGTTGCGTCAACGCCCCCCTCGACCAGGGCTCACATGGGGACGTAACGCGCCATACCGCAGGCGCCCATCACAATCCAACAACTCAATCGAACAAAAGTGTTCAGTTTCTCAAGGTCCAGGCGTAGCTTTTTGTGCGTTCCGTTCGCGCAAAGAAGCGGGTTCCCACCATGATCACCTTGGCTGAAGGGCTCCGGCTCCCCACCAACGGGCTCGACTACACGATCCTGGCCCTCTATTTCGTCGTCGTCCTCGGCATCGGATTCGCCGCCCGGCGCAGCGTGCGGACCAGCCTGGACTTCTTCCTCTCCGGACGGTCGTTGCCCGCCTGGGTCACCGGCCTGGCGTTCGTCGCCGCCAACCTCGGCGCCACCGAGATCCTCGGCATGGCCGCCAACGGCGCGCAGTACGGCGCCTACACGGTCCACTGGTACTGGATCGGCGCCATTCCGGCGATGGTCTTCCTCGGCCTGGTGATGATGCCGTTCTACTACGGCTCCAAGGTCCGCTCGGTGCCGGAGTTCCTGCTGCACCGCTTCGGCCCCTCCTCGCACCTGCTCTCCTCGCTCATCTTCGCCGTCTCGTCCGTACTGATCGCGGGCGTGAACCTCTACGCGATGGCGATCGTGCTCCAGGCGCTGCTCGGCTGGCCGCAGTGGGTGGCGATCGTGGTCGCCGGCTTCTTCGTCCTGGCGTACATCACCATCGGCGGCCTCTCCTCGGCGATCTACAACGAAGTGCTTCAGTTCTTCGTCATCCTGGCCGCGCTGATCCCGCTGACCATCGTCGGCCTCAAGCGCGTCGGCGGCTGGGACGGCCTGACCCACTCGCTGACCTCCTCGCACGGGGACGCGTTCCTGACCGCCTGGAAGGGCACCGGCATCGGCGAGGGCAACCCGCTCGGCGCGAACTGGCTCACCATCGTCCTCGGCCTGGGCTTCGTGATGAGCTTCGGCTACTGGACCACCAACTTCGCCGAGGTGCAGCGCGCGCTGTCCGCGAAGAACCTCTCCGCCGCCCGGCGCACCCCGCTGATCGCCGCCTTCCCCAAGATCTTCATCCCGATGGTGGTGGTCGTCCCCGGCCTGATCGCGCTGGTCATGGAGCCGACGCTGGGCAAGTCCACCGACGGCTTGCAGTACAACGACGCGATACCGGTGCTGATGCGCGACCTGCTCCCCAACGGTGTGCTGGGCATCGCGGTGACCGGTCTGCTGGCGGCCTTCATGGCCGGTATGGCGGCCAACGTCTCGTCCTTCAACACGGTCTTCACCAACGACATCTGGGCCGCGTACCTGAAGAAGGGCCGCGAGGACGCGTACCACCTCAGGACCGGACGCGTCGTCACCGCGGTCGGCGTGCTGATCGGCATGGGCACGGCCTTCATCGCCTCGTCCTTCAGCAACATCATGAACTACCTCCAGACGCTCTTCTCCTTCTTCAACGTCCCCCTGTTCGTCGTCTTCATCATCGGCATGTTCTGGAAGCGGACCAGCGCCGCGGCCGGCTTCTGGGGGCTGCTCTCCGGAACCGCGGCCGCGATGGTCAACTACTTCTGGCTCTACAAGCAGGGCGTCATCTCGATCCCCTCCGACCAGGGCGCCAACTTCGTCTCCTCCATCGTGGCGTTCGTCGTCGGCGCGCTGGTGATGGTCGCCGTCACCCTGGTCACCAAGCCCAAGCCCGCCGAGTCGCTCGCCGGTCTGGTCTACGGCACCCGGTCGCCCGGTATGGAGGAGCTGCCCGCCGAGGGCGACGACGCGTGGTACCGCAAGCCGGCCCTGCTGGGCTGGGGCGCGGTCGTGGTGGCCGCCGTCTGCTACCTCCCCTTCTCCCTCTGACCAGCCCGAACCAGCGGAGTTGACCCACCATGAGTGACTACCAGCACGAGGTCGAGGAGTTGGAGCGCACGTCGGCGACCGCCGCGCGTCTCTTCGACATACGGCGCATCATCGGCGGTCTGTTCGTCGTCTACGGCGTGATCGTCACCATCGCCGGCCTGACCGCGAGCGACGCGGACCTGAAGAAGGCCCAGGACATCAACATCAACCTGTGGACGGGCCTGGGCATGCTCGCCCTCGGCGGGTTCTTCCTCCTCTGGCAGGCCCTGCGGCCGGCCGTCCCGCCGACCGCCGCGGAACTGGCGGCCGCGGAGCCGGCTGCCGGAGCCGCGGAAGGCCCCAGGGAGGGCTGAACCGCACACCCGTTGCGGCGCCTCACTGCGGCGGGGCCGGCTCCTCCGGTCCCGCCGCCGCCCGCCGCGCGGCGGCCCGCCCGCCGCCCGCCCGGTCCAGCAGCCCGGTCCGTGCCGCCAGCGCGGCGGCCTCCAGCCGGGAGCCCACCTCCAGCTTCATCAACACCCGCTGGACGTGCGTGCGTGCCGTGCTCGGCGCGATGTCCATACCGGCCGCGATCAGCCGGGTGTCCTCACCGTCCGCGACCCGTACGAGCACCTCGACCTCGCGCGGGGTGAGCAGTTCCAACAGCCGCGCGCCCTCGTCGTCCGGCTGCTCCGCGGGGTGCAGCAGCTCCTCGAAGGCCTGCTGCAACAGCTGCGGGGAGACCGCCGACTCCCCCGCCCGCGCCTTCATCATGGCGCGCTCCACGCCCTCGATCCGCTCGTCGTTGCGGACGTAGCCGGAGGCCCCGGCCGCGAACGCCGCCGCGATCCCGCGCGGACTCGGCACCGGCCCCAGCACCACCACCGCGACCTGCGGCCGCTCCTTCTTGATCCGTACGACCGGGTCGAACGCGCCGGGCTGGGCGGGCGCCGCGGTGCCCAGCAGGCAGACTTCCGGCGCCCGGCTCACCACCAGGTCCGCGGCCCCGGCGCTGGGCGCCGCGGCCGCCAGCACACGGTGCCCGCGCAGCTTCAACGCCGAGGCGAGCGCCTCCGCGAGCAGACGGTGATCGTCGACCACCATGAGCCGCACGCCCATCGAGCAACCCCTCCACTTCGGCGGGCCCCGGCGCGGCCCGGCCGGGCCGCTCGTCCCCGGGAAGCTACACGCTCGGCTGCCGAAGCGCGCCCCCTACCGGGGAGAAGACCCCCGGAATGCTGGAATCCCGGCCAATCTGGGCCGATTGCCGCCCTCGTCGGCCGGGTGGGCGCCCGTGGAGGCGCCTGTGGAGGTGCTCGGGGAGGCGCCCGTGGGGGTGCCCGGGGAGGCGCCCATGGGGGTGCCCGCGGAGGCGTCTGTCAGACGTCCTCCGCCAGCTCCAGCCAGCGCATCTCCAGCTCCTCCCGCTCGGCGGTCAGCTCGCGCAGCCGGGCGTCGAGGTCGGCGACCTTCTCGAAGTCGGTGGCGTGCTCGGCGATCTGGGCGTGGAGGGTGCTCTCCTTGTCGCCGATCTTGTCCAACTGCCGCTCGATCTTGTTGAGTTCCTTCTGCGCCGCGCGGTTGACGGCGGCGGCCTTCTTGGGGGCGGCGGCCGGCTGTGCGGCGGCCGGCACGGCGGCCTCGATCAGCTTCTGACGGCGCTCCAGGTACTCGTCCAGTCCGCGCGGCAGCATCCGCAGCGTGGCGTCGCCGAGCAGCGCGAAGACCCGGTCGGTGGTGCGCTCGATGAAGTACCGGTCGTGGCTGATGACGATCATCGAGCCGGGCCAGCCGTCGAGCACGTCCTCCAGCTGGGTCAGGGTCTCGATGTCGAGGTCGTTGGTGGGCTCGTCGAGGAAGAGGACGTTCGGCTCATCCATCAGCAGCCGCAGGATCTGGAGCCGGCGCCGCTCACCGCCCGACAGGTCGCCGACCGGCGTCCACTGCTTCTCCTTCGTGAAGCCGAACTTCTCGCAGAGCTGGCCGGCGGTCATCTCCCGGCCCTTGCCGAGGTCGACCCGCTCACGGACCCGCTGGACCGCCTCCAACACCCGCAAGGTCGGGTCGAGTTCGCCGACCTCCTGCGAGAGGTAGGCCAGTTTGACGGTCTTGCCGACGACGATCCGACCGCCCGCGGGCTGCGCCTCACCGGCCGTGCGGGCCGCCTCGGCCAGCGCCCGCAGCAGCGAGGTCTTGCCGGCGCCGTTGACGCCGACCAGGCCGATCCGGTCGCCCGGGCCCAGCTGCCAGGTCAGGTGCTTGAGCAGCACCTTGGGCCCGGCCTGGACGCTGACGTCCTCCAGGTCGAAGACGGTCCTGCCGAGGCGGGAGCTGGCGAACTTCATCAGCTCGGCGCTGTCGCGGGGCGGCGGGACGTCGGCGATCAGCTCGTTCGCCGCCTCGATGCGGAAGCGCGGCTTGCTCGTACGGGCCGGTGCGCCACGCCGCAGCCACGCCAGCTCCTTGCGCATCAGGTTCTGCCGCTTGGCCTCCTCGCTGGCCGCGATCCGCTCCCGCTCGGCCCGGGCGAAGACGTAGTCGCTGTAGCCGCCCTCGTACTCGTGCACCGCGCCGCGCTGCACGTCCCACATCCGGGTGCAGACCTGGTCGAGGAACCAGCGGTCGTGGGTGACCACGACGAGGCCGGAGCGGCGGGCCTGGAGGTGGCGGGCCAGCCAGGAGATGCCCTCGACGTCCAGGTGGTTGGTGGGCTCGTCGAGGACGATCAGGTCCTGCTCGGCGATGAGCAGCTTGGCGAGCGCGATGCGGCGCCGCTCGCCGCCGGAGAGCGGGCCGATGACGGTGTCCAGGCCGTGGGTGAAGCCCGGCAGGTGCAGGTCCCCGAAGAGCCCCGTCAGCACGTCGCGGATCTTGGCGTTCCCCGCCCACTCATGATCGGCGAGATCACCGATCACCTCATGGCGGATGGTGGCCGCCGGGTCGAGCGAGTCGTGCTGGGTCAGCACCCCGAGCCGCAGACCGCCGGAGTGGGTCACCCGGCCGTCGTCCGCGCCCTCCAGCTTGGCGAGGATCCGGATCAGGGTGGTCTTGCCGTCGCCATTGCGTCCGACGACGCCGATCCGGTCCCCCTCGTTGACGCCGAGCGAGACGCCGTCGAGCAGGGCCCGGGTTCCGTAGACCTTGCCGACGGCTTCCAGATTGACGAGGTTGACGGCCATCTCACTCCTGCGTTTCCCATCGATGCGCTTCACATCGATCGACCGTTCCAGCGTAGTCGGCGTGCGGAAGCGTCCCGACGGAGCGGAGTCCCCACCCCGTCGGGCGACCGGCGGCCGGCACCTGAGCGAGGGGATGAATACGGGTGAGGAGGTGAGTAGCCGTACGGATGGCAGGGGCGTGCGGCGGTCCTACCGTGGGCCCCGTGCACAACGACCAGGCACCGGCCGCGCCCCCGCCGCCCAACGGCGCACGGCGCAGCGTGGGCGCCCTCATCGGCCGTATCGTTCTCGGCCTGCTCCTGCTCGCGGGCGCCGGGTTCACCGCGGTGATCGCGCCGCTGTTCACCATGGCCAGCGACAACTGCTTCGACGGCGACACCCGTCTGATCTGCACCACGGGCGGCCAGCAGACCGTCGGCTACCTGCCCGTCGTCGCCTCCCTCACCGCCGCCGCCCTCACGGTGACCGGCCTGGCCAGCCGCCGCCCGGCGGGTGTGGTCTGCCTCGTCGCCGCGCCCTTCCTCCTGGCCCTGGCCTGGGTGGTGTCGCTGACCATCGCGGGCAGCTGAGGCGCCCGGCGCCCGTTGAACTGAGCTCCCCGACGCCCCTTGGATAGCGTGCCCACCATGACATCGGACACGGGCACGGGCACGGGCACGGGCACGGCAGTGGAGACGGAACGCGGATTGGTCTACGGCCCGAGCGGCAAGCGGCTGGACCTCCACCGCCCGGAAGGCCCGGTGCGCCCGCTCCCCACCCTGCTGCTCTGGCACGGAATCGGGCCGGACGAGCGGGATGTGCTGGAGCCGCTGGCACGGACCGCGGCGGCCCGCGGCCTGCTGGTCCTGGTACCGGACTGGCGCTCGGACGCCCCGGACGGCGGCCGGTCGCAGCTGCTCCAGTCGCTGGCCTTCGTCCGCAAGGAGGCGGGCGGGCTGGGCGGCGACGGGGAGTCGTTCGTGCTGGCCGGCTGGTCGGCGGGGGCCGGGGCCGCGCTGGGGGTCGCCCAGCGACCCGAGAGCGCGGAGGGGTGGCACCCGACGGCGGTGGTCGCTGTCGCGGGCCGCTACGACCTGCCGGCGCGCACCACCGGCACCGCCCCGCTCGCCGACCTCGCCGCCGGCCTGACCCCGACCGTGCCGGTCCACCTCGTCCACGGCAGCCGGGACACCGTCGTGCCGGCCCAGCACTCCCGCGACCTGGCGGACGCGCTCCGCGCCGCGGACAACCCGGTGACGTACCAGGAGCCGGACACCGACCACGCGGGCGTGATCATGACCGTGTACGACCCGGCGGTGGACCGCTGCGTCCCGACGACCGCCGCAGACGCGGTGCGGGCGGGGCGGCTGGTGGCGGGGGTGCTGGCCGAGGCTGCTAGGGGCAGCACGCGCGGGAGTGGTCACTCGTTGTGATGACGCGAGATGGTATGGCCGTTACCGTGGACGAGCAGGCCGAAGAATCCCGTCCATGGGAGGAACCATGACCGCCGAATCCGTCGAGCAGCATCACTGGCCGATGCCCCCGCTGGACGGGTACACGGTGGACGACCTGTTCACACTGCCGGATCTCCCGCCGCACACCGAGCTGATCGACGGGAGCCTGGTCCTCGTGAGCCCGCAGCGCTACTTCCACTTCAGCGCGATCGACCTGCTGGTGAGCGGCTTGCGCCGCACCTTGCCACCTCACCTCAAAGTCGCTCGCGAGATGACCGTGGTGCTGGACCGGCGCAACGGACCCGAGCCGGATATCTCCGTCGTGAAGGCCAGCGCGAAGAAAGGAGCGCAGCAGACGCACTTCAAGGGCGAGGATGTCCTGATGGCCGTCGAGGTCATCTCTCCTGAGTCTGAGTCGCGCGACCGCCATACGAAGCCACACAAGTACGCCGCCGCAGGCATCCACCACTTCTGGCTGGTCGAGATGGCGGATCCCGACGACCGTCCGGTCATCCAGGTCTACGAGCTGGGGCAAACCACCGGCACCTATGCCTTGACCGGCATTCACCACAATCGCATCAAGGTGGACGTGCCCTACCCCATCGACATCGACCTGACCGCCATCGACGAGCTGTAGCAAGACCTCGGCTCAGGTCACCGTCGCCCACCCCCGCCGGACGACCAGGTGTTGAGCCTCCGCACCGACTCCTCCAGCTCCCGCCGCCTGGCGCCCTGATCCGCAGGGCCCTGCCACGCCTCCGGTACGCCTGAGGCCTCCGACGCCCGTACGTACGGCCGGACGAGGCGCCTGTCCTCGCCACACAGCAGGAGCAGGCCGGGCGGCACGCGGGGGACGCGTACGAGGCGGCGCCGGTCGCCGGGTTCTGCGCCTGTCATCGGGCGGCCGCCCTCCGCAGAACCTCGGCGAGCCTGCGGGCGGTGGCCGCGTTGCAGTTACCGAGGGCGACGAGCGGAACGCCGTAACTGCCCGCGAAGCCCGGCAGATCGACGCCGAGCGACGGCAGCGTGATGCCGTTGTCCTTGAGCGCGGTACGCAGCTCCTCGGCGCTGTCGTGCACGTCATCGGGGGTGGAGCGGTGGAGGGACATGGGCCTTACGCCTTCCTGTACGCATTGCGACGAACCACTCACACAGTGACGTCACGCGGCGTAGCGTGAAAGGGGGTTGGGCTCCCGATCACCGCCTGGGGAATGCGCATTGCGTAGTGGTGGAAGTGCGGGGAACCGCCGGGGCCCGCCCGCAATACCTGATACCTGCGAACCAGCTACCCGTACGGCGGTGAACCGTGGCACGACGCAAGGACATTGACGGCTCGACGGGAGTCCCCACCTTCTACGGCAAGGAACTGCGCTACCAACGGGAGCAGGCCGGACTCACCCTTCAGCAGCTGGTCGAGGGCAGCTTCTACGGCCTGAGCCACCTCAGCGAGATCGAACGCGGCGAGCGCCGGATGCCGGCGGAGCTGGCGGAGCACGTGGACCGGGTCCTGAAGACGGACGGCTTCTTCAAGCGGCGTTGCGAGGACGTGCGCAAGGCGAAGGTGAAGGGTCATGTCGGCTGGTTCGAGTACGCGTTGGAGGCCGAGAAGCGCGCTGAGGCCATTGAGGAGTGGTGCCCCAACCTCATCCCCGGCCTGTTGCAGACGGCCCCGTACGCCAGGGCAGTGGTACGGGCGACGCTTCCGCTGGCGACCGATGAGGAGGTGGAGGAGAAGATCAACGCCCGCATGGCGCGGGCCCACCTGTTCGAGGACGACCACAAGACGCCTGAGTACTGGGCGATCCTGCCCGAGAACATGTTGCGCTGCCCGATCCTCCCCCCGGAGGAGATGGCCGATCAGCTCGACCACATCGCGGCGCTCGCGAGGCGCCCCCGGATCGTTCCACAGATCCTGCCGTGGAACTGCGGACCGCACCCCCTCATGCTGGTGGGCCTGTTGCAGCTCACGACCTTCCCGGACGCTCCGCCGCTGGCCTACCTGGAATCGGAGTACAGCGGTGGCGCGATCGACGATCCGGCCATCGTGAAGAAGTACCGCAAGGCATACGATCGGCTCAGGGCCGCCGCACTGCCGCCGAAGGCGTCCCTCGCCATCATCGAGGCGGCCGCGAAGGACTATCGAAATGGCATCCAGCCGGATTGACTTGAGCGCCGCCGTCTGGCGCAAGAGCAGCTACACCAGTGGCGAAGGCGGGAACTGCGTCGAGGTGGTGGACGACCTCCCCGACATCGTCCCCGTCCGCGACTCCAAGGACCCCCACGGCCCGGCGATACTCTTCCCCACCGCCGCCTGGTCGTCCTTCGTCTCCGCCGTCAAGAACGCCGCCCTGCCGGGCATTTGAGCGCTCCCGGCGGACGGCGGCCATGGGAGTACCTCCCGCCCGCGCCCCCTGAGCCCCTCCACCCCTCTCTACCTCTTGTGGGTGACCATCCGCCCGGCGTGGCGGGGTAGGTGCGCAGTGCGGGCGAACTCCCAGCCGCGCCCTCCTGCCGCGCCGGACTGCAAATCCGGAAACCTGTCCGATTCGCCCGAACTGTGCACTCTTTGGCTATTTCTCACCTTTTGGAACGTCCGGCGAACGTAGAGAGTGGGATCTGGCCCGGTGGCGAGACGCCAGCGGCGAGCGAACCGTGACAGATAGGGAGTCTCACGCATGTCTGCGATCCCTGTACGGCCCGGCATCTACAAGATCCACGCTCACATCATCGGTCCGACCAGCCTGTTGACAGCCACCGAGTACGCCGTGAAGCACGGCGCTCCGGTCATCACCGACCGGTTCAACCCTCTCCCCATCGAGCAGGAGTGGGCCATCGAGCCGACGGAGCCGGTGCCGGGGGCGCCGTATGTGGTCCGGCTCGCTCACCAGGACCAAGCCGGCCTCGTAGTGGCCGAGGAAAAGCTCTGGGTCAACAACGTTCCGCGCGCCGAATGGGCGCAGTTCACGTTCGAAAGGGTCATCGGCGGGGTCAAGATCTTGTCGGACAAGGGGCTCGCCCTGCGCGCCGGGCACCGTGGCGCACAGATCGAACTCGTCGCGCCCAAGCCCGAATTCCAGGAGACGTGGACATTGGAGTTCATCCGCCCGATCGACGAAGAGGAGTAACGCGGGGTGGGGGCCGGGAGCAGACTCCCGGCCCCCACCTATCGCAGGACCGTCGCGCCGGGTGCCGGCGAGTCCGCGACCCGCACCGCCCGGCAGGTGCCCGACGCCAGCAGCTCCGACGCCACCTGCTGCGCCGACTCCGCGTCCTTGACCAGGAACGCCGTGGTCGGTCCCGAGCCGGAGACCAGGGCGGCCAGGGCGCCGGCCGCGGTGCCGGCGTCCAGCGTCGCGGCCAGGGTCGGGCGCAGGGAGAGCGCGGCGGGCTGGAGGTCGTTGGTGAGGGTCGCGGCGAGCGCGGTGGCGTCGCCGGAGTCCAGGGCGGCGAGCAGTTCGGGGGCCGCCTCCGGCGCGGGCACGTCCGTATCCGCCGTCAGACGGTCGAACTCGCGGTAGACGGCCGGGGTGGAGAGCCCGCCGTCGGCGACCGCGAAGACCCAGTGGAAGGTGCCGCCGACGGGGAGCGGGGTGAGCAGCTCGCCTCGGCCGCGCCCCAGGGCCGCGCCGCCGACCAGACTGAACGGCACGTCGCTGCCCAACTCGGCGCAGATGTCGAGGAGTTCGGCGCGGGAGGCGCCGGTGGACCAGAGGGCGTCGCAGGCCAGCAGGGCGCCGGCGGCGTCCGCGCTGCCGCCGGCCATGCCGCCGGCGACCGGGATGTCCTTGGTGATGTGGAGGTGGACGTTCGGCTCGATGCCGTGCCGGGCGGCGAGCAGTTCGGCGGCGCGGGCGGCCAGGTTCGTCCGGTCGAGGGGGATCTGGTCGACGTCGTGGCCCTCGGCGGTGATGCGGAGGGTGTCGGCCGGGGTGGCGGTGACCTCGTCGTAGAGGCCGACCGCGAGGAAGACGTTCGCCAGGTCGTGGAAACCGTCCGGGCGGGCGGCGCCGACCGCCAGCTGGACGTTGACCTTCGCGGGGACGCGTACCGTCACCGACTGCTTCACTTGCCCGCCTCCTTGTTCTCCGCGATCCGGGCGAACTCCTCCACCGTCAGCGCCTCACCGCGGGCCTGCGGCGAGACGCCCGCGGCGACCAGCGCGGCCTCCGCGGCGGCGGCCGAGCCGGCCCATCCGGACAGCGCGGCCCGCAGCGTCTTGCGGCGCTGGGCGAACGCGGCGTCGACGACGGCGAAGACCTCCTCGCGACTGGCCGTGGTCGCGACCGGCTTGTCGCGGCGTACGAGGGAGACCAGGCCGGAGTCGACGTTGGGCGCGGGCCAGAAGACGTTGCGGCCGATGGCCCCGGCCCGCTTGACCTCGGCGTACCAGTTGGCCTTGACCGAGGGCACGCCGTAGACCTTGTTGCCGGGGCGGGCGGCGAGCCGGTCGGCGACCTCGGACTGGACCATGACCAGGGTGCGGTCGATGGAGGGGAAGGTGGCGAGCATGTGCAGCAGCACCGGGACCGCGACGTTGTAGGGCAGGTTGGCGACCAGCGCGGTGGGGGCGGGGCCGGGCAGTTCGGTGACGTGCAGGGCGTCGCTGTGGACGAGAGCGAAGCGTTCGGCGCGGCCGGGCATCCGGTCGGCGACGGTGGACGGCAGCGCGGCGGCCAGCACGTCGTCGATCTCGACGGCGGTGACCCGGTCGGCGACCTCCAGCAGCGCCAGGGTCAGCGAGCCGAGGCCGGGGCCGATCTCGACGACGACGTCGTCGGGCCGGACATCGGCGGTCCGCACGATGCGGCGGACGGTGTTGGCGTCGATGACGAAGTTCTGGCCGCGCTGCTTGGTGGGGCGTACGCCCAGCCTTGCGGCCAGCTCGCGGATGTCGGCGGGGCCCAGGAGGGGGCCGTGGTCGTCGGTGGGGCTGTTGCTCACCCGTGAAGCTTACGGCCGCACACCGGCCAGGGGCTCGCCCCCCGCCTGACGTAGAGCTTCTTGGCGCGGAAGGTCTGCTCCTGGGCGGTCGCGTCCTGGGGGCGACCGCTGCCGCCGAGGGCGTGCCAGGTGCCGACGTCGAACTGGTAGAGGCCGCCGTAGAGGCCCGAGGAGTCGACCGCGTCCGGCCGGCCGCCCGCCTCGCACTGGGCCAGCTCCTCCCACGCGAGGTGGTCGGTGCCGCGCACGGACGTCGGCAGCGCCTGGGTGCCGATGTGCACGATCTGCGGGCGCGGCGGGTGCACCACCACGCTGTGCAGCCGCTTCGGCTTCTGCTTGACGCCGTTGACGGTGCGCAGGCGGTAGGTGACCCGCCGCACCCCGGGGCGGCCCTGCTGGACGACGGACTCGGTGCCGACGGGCAGCCCGGGGTCGATCCGCTTGACCGTACGGAACGGGACGGGCTCCTCGCGGACCTCCTTGGAGCCGGTGATCCGCAGGACGGAGACGGTCTGGCCCTCGCGCGGGAAGCTGTCCGGCGGCACCGAGGTGGTGTCCTGGCCGCGCAGGGCGAGACCGGCCTCCGCGAGGGCCTCGCGGACCGTGGCGGCGTTGGTGCGGACCCGGTAGGCGCGGCCGTCGGCGATGAAGACCACGGAGCGCTCGGTGCGTACCGCGAGCTCCATGCCGTGCCGGGCGATGCGCCGGGCGCGGGAGGTCGACAGATAGGCGCCCTCGGAGCGCACGCCGACCTCGCGGAGCGCACCGGCGACGGTGTTCTCGGTGGTCCACACCGTGCGGCGGCGGCCGTCGACGGTGAGCGCGACGGGGCGACCGTGCCGGACGACGACCTCGTCACCGCTGGCCAGGTCGGCGCCGGGGCCGGGCGCGACGATGTCGTGGTCGCCGAGGTCGAGCTGCTCGTCGGCCAGCAGGTCGTCGACGTCGTCGGCGAAGGTGTGCAGGGTGCGCGGGGTGCCGTCGACGTCGAGCCGGATCGCCTTGTCGTGCGCGATGAACGCCGTGGTGCCGCCGGCCAGGAACGCCACGACCAGGGCCCGGGGCACCAGTCTGCGCAGCGCTTCGGGGCGTTCGGCGCGGCGTCTGCGACGGCCGCGCGCGGCGCGGTGGCTGCTCGGTGACGGACTCACAGCGCACTCCCCATGCCGACGGATGCGGTGGACGGGCGGAATGTAGCGGAGGGCCGGTCACTCTCCAAAGTTCATCCGATACGGAAAGTGGTCATTTCGGGGTACCCGGGAGGGGCCGTGGGGGCGCCGGGAGGGCGCCGGTGGGCCGCCGCGGGCGGCCGGGCGCCGGCCCGGTGGCCTCAGTAGTCGAAGGCGCGCGCCGTGTTCGCCGCGACGGCCGCGGCCAGGGCGTCCTCCGTCACCCCCTTGACCTCCGCCATCGCCCGCAGGGTGACCGGAATGAGGTACGGGGCGTTGGCCCGTCCGCGGTACGGCGCGGGCGTGAGGAAGGGGGCGTCGGTCTCGACGAGAACCAGTTCCGTCGGGGCGACGGCGAGCGCGTCGCGCAGCGGCTGGGCGTTCTTGAAGGTGACGTTGCCGGCGAAGGACATGAAGTAGCCGGCCGCGGCGCAGACCTCGGCCATCGCGGCGTCGCCGGAGTAGCAGTGGAAGACGGTCCGGTCCGGCGCGCCCTCCTCGCGCAGGATCCGCAGCACGTCCTCGTGGGCCTCGCGGTCGTGGATGACGAGGGCCTTGCCGTGCCGCTTGGCGATCTCGATGTGGGCGCGGAAGGACCGTTCCTGGGCGGCCATGCCGTCGGGGCCGGTACGGAAGTAGTCCAAGCCGGTCTCGCCGACGCCGCGGACCTGCGGCAGCGCGGCGAGCCGGTCGATCTCGGCGAGGGCGGTGTCCAGGGCGGCGTCGCCGCCGGCCTCCCGCGCCCCCTGCCGCGACCAGCCGTCCGGGTCGCCCAGGACGATCCGGGGCGCCTCGTTCGGGTGCAGGGCGACGGTGGCGTGCACGCTGTCGTGGGCCGCGGCGGTGTCCGCCGCCCACTGCGAGCCCTTGATGTCACAGCCGACCTGGACGACCGTCGTCACACCCACCGAGGCGGCCTTGGCGAGCGCCGCGTCGACGGTGCCCTCCTGCATGTCCAGGTGGGTGTGCGAATCCGCGACCGCCACCCGAAGGGGTTCGGGCAGCGGCGGCGGGGTGTTCTTGTCCTGCGGTGCCATGGCCGCGATCCTACGAGGACCGCGGCCGGGGCCTCACTTGCGGTGGTGCTGAAAGGGGTGCAGCAGGTCGGACAGGTGCCAGTGGTGCTTGCCGCCCTCCGGGCGGTCCTCGGCGGTGCGGTCCGCGGAGGCCCCGGACGGCGCCGCCTTCTTCTTCCCGCCCTTCTCACCGCCGTTCTGGCGCTGGTGCATGCTCGCGATCGCATCGGACACCATGGAGACCTGGCCGGAGCGCATGATGCGTACGACGTTGCTTCCGCAGTTCAGGCAGGTGGGCCGGGTCAACGGGGACGGCACCCGCTCGCCGTCCGCGTAGTAGATGACGTGCAGCTCACCCTTGCCGTCGATCTGGTGGACTATTTCGTACGCCTGCTCCCAGCCGTGGCCGCACCGCATACACGCGAAGGAGTACGCCTCGTGGGCCGCCGGCTCGGGCCGGGGGATGGGGTGGACGCCGCTGGTGGAAACGCCAGTGGTGTTCGCCGTGGTGTTAGCGATCTCGCTCATGTGCGCTCCTCTTGTCCGCTGGACAAGGTTGTCGGGAACCGTTCGTCCCTCCCCCAGTGGACGCCTTTCCCGGCCGCAATGCAGCAAGTCCCGGATGCAATTGGCCCAGATTTGGCAGACGGTAGGAAAATCACCTCATGACTCGGCCTGCGCTTTACCTTTCCAGCCAGTCATTTACCTTCTGATGAGTCGGTTTTCGCTCTGTGCTGCGCATCATTCGTCGGCGGAGCGCTTCGCGGCGGCGTGCGTGGCCGAATCCTTCACCGCGACCTTCACCGCGTTCCACCCGGTGTTCTACTCGCCGTTCTTCCCGGCGCGCTTCCCGGCGTCCTTCTCGGCGTGCTTCGCACTGACCACCGCGTCGAAGACCTCCCGCTTGGGCAGCCCGGCCTCCACGGCGACCGCGGCGATGGCCTCCTTGCGCCGCTCCCCGGCCTCCTCGCGGACCCGCACCCGGCGCACCAGCTCCTCGGCGTCCAGCTCCTGCGGACCGCTCTCCGGAGCGCCCTCGACGACGATCGTGATCTCCCCGCGCACGCCCTCGGCCGCCCACGCCACCAGCTCGCCCAGCGGGCCGCGCTTGACCTCCTCGTACGTCTTGGTCAGCTCGCGGCAGACCGCGGCCCGCCGCTCGGCGCCGAAGACCTCGGCCATCGCGACCAGGGTGTCGTCCAGCCGGTGCGGCGACTCGAAGTAGACGAGGGTGCGCCGCTCGCCCGCGACCTCACGGAGCCGGGAGAGCCGCTCCCCGGCCTTGCGGGGCGGGAACCCCTCGAAGCAGAAGCGGTCCACCGGCAGCCCGGAGACGGCCAGTGCGGTGAGCACCGCGCTGGGGCCCGGTACCGCGGTGACCTTGATGCCGCGCTCGACCGCCGCCGCGACCAGCCGGTAGCCGGGGTCGGAGACCGACGGCATCCCCGCATCGGTGACCAGCAGCACCCGCGCGCCGCCGGACAGCGCATCGGCCAGCTCCGGCGTCCGGGCCGCCTCGTTGCCCTCGAAGTACGACACGATCCGGCCGGTCGGCTGGACGTCCAGCGCCTGGGTCAGCCGGCGCAGCCTCCGGGTGTCCTCGGCGGCGATCACATCGGCGGCCGCCAGCTCGGTGGCGAGCCGCGGCGGGGCGTCCGCGATCTCGCCGATGGGCGTCCCTGCAAGTACCAGCGTTCCAGTCACCCGCCCATCCTCCCAGGACGCCGTGGCGCACCGGCCCGGCGGCGTCCGTTGTGGCGCTCCGCACCGGTCCACAGGGCGCTTCCCTACGATGGGCCGGGTGACGAGTGACACCACCGCGACCGACGCCGCCGCGCAGCGCGCCCCGGAGCCGGCCGGAGCGCCCCCGGCGTGGCAACGACGGCTGCGCCGCTTCGGCTACCCGGTCCGCCCGCAGGCCGACGTCCGGGCGCGGCTGGTACCCGCCTTCCCGGAACCGAACGGCCGGCTGTGGATGGTGCTCGGCGCCGGCCCGGCGGCCGCCGTCCGGCTGGCCCGCTGGTCGGGCTGGATCGGCCCGCTGCTGGTGGCGCTGTTCGCGGGGGTGCTGCGGTTCTGGAACCTGGGCAGCCCGCGCAAGGTGATATTCGACGAGACGTACTACCCCAAGGACGCCTGGTCGCTGCTCCAGTACGGCTACGAGGGCACCTGGGCCAAGAACGCCAATGACGCGCTGATCGCCCACCCGCCGGAGATCCTGCTCTCGCCCGAGCACTCCTACGTCGTGCACCCGCCGATGGGCAAGTGGCTGATCGCCCTCGGCGAGTGGGCGTTCGGCATGAACCCCTTCGGCTGGCGGTTCATGGTGGCGCTGCTCGGCACGCTGTCGGTGCTGCTGGTCTGCCGGATCGGGCGGCGGCTGCTGCGCTCCACGGCGCTGGGCTGCCTCGCCGGCACCCTGCTGGCGGTGGACGGGCTGCACTTCGTGATGAGCCGCACCGCCCTGCTCGATCTGATCGTGATGTTCTGGGTGCTGGCCGGGTTCGGCTGCCTGCTGGTGGACCGGGACCGCACCCGGGCCCGGCTGGCGGCGGCGCTCCCCCTCGGCCCCGGGGGCGTCGCGCGCCCGGACGACGCGGTGGGCGACCGGCTGCGGCTCGGCTGGCGGCCCTGGCGGATCGCGGCCGGCGTGTGCCTGGGCCTGTCCGCCGCCACCAAGTGGAACGGCCTGTACTTCCTCGCGGCGTTCGCGCTGATGTCGGTGCTGTGGGACGTCGCCGGGCGCCGTACCGCCGGTGCCCGGTGGCCCTTCCGCTCGGCCCTCCGCCGTGACGTCCTGCCCGCGTTCGGCTCGACGGTCGTCGTCGCCCTCGCCACCTACCTCGCGTCCTGGTCCGGCTGGATCGCCACCAAGGGCGGCTACTACCGCGACTGGGCGACCACCCCCGAGGGCCGCACCGGTGGCTGGACCTGGCTGCCGGACTGGCTGCGCAGCCTGTGGCACTACCAGACCGAGGTCTACGCCTTCCACACCGGCCTGACCACCCCGCACACCTACCAGTCCAACCCCTGGAGCTGGCTGGTCCTGGGCCGCCCGGTCTCGTACTTCTACGAGGACCCCAAGGTCGGCCACGACGGCTGCACCGCGGCCGAGGGCTGCGCCCGCGAGGTGCTGGCACTGGGCACCCCGCTGCTGTGGTGGGCCGCCTGCTTCGCGCTGCTCTACGTCCTCTACCGCTGGCTGTTCCGGCGGGACTGGCGGGCCGGCGCCATCGCCTGCGGAGTCGCGGCCGGCTATCTGCCGTGGTTCCTCTACCAGGAGCGGACGATCTTCCTGTTCTACGCGGTGGTGTTCGTCCCGTTCCTGTGCCTGGCGCTGGCCATGATGATCGGCGCGATCATCGGACCGCCGGGCTCCACCGAGCGCCGCCGGACGATCGGCGCGGTGGGCGCCGGCGTGCTGGTGCTCCTGATCATCTGGAACTTCATCTACTTCTATCCGCTCTACACGGGCCTGCCGATCCCCAAGTCGGCCTGGCACCAACGGATGTGGTTCGACACCTGGGTGTGAGTGGAGGCCGCGTCCCGAGTTCGACAATTCTGTAACAGCCCTATGACAGCGTGTCACAGGACCGTGCCCGGATCGAGACTCGGCGTCTCCCCCGTGTCCCTTAGAGTGCGAGACACGTTCTTGTGTGCGTATTCAAGGACGAGGCTCCAGGGAGGGGATCGGTGGCAATGCGCCGAGAGGTGACGTACGGGCTGATCGGCGGATCGGTGGCCCTGGTGGCGGGAGTCGTGGGTGGCCTCGTGCTGTTCGGCGGCTCGGACGACGCCTCGCCCACAGAGGTCAGGTCGGCGGACACCAAGGCGGGCGACAGCGGGCACAAGGTGCCGACCGGTCCGCTGTCCGCCAAGGAGGTGCAGACGGCCGGGCAGGAGTTCCTCACCGCCTGGCAGTCCGGTGACACCACCAAGGCGGCCGGACTGACGGACAGCCCCGCGGCCGCCAGGACCGCCCTGGAGGACTTCGCCAAGCAGGCGAAGTTCTCGAAGGTGACGGTGACCCCGGGCACCCCGGCCGGCGGCAAGGTCCCGTACACCGTCACCACCCAGATCGACTACAAGGGCAGCAAGGCGCCCTACTCGTACCGCACCTCGGCGACCGTGCAGCGCGACAAGACCACCGGAAAGCCGCAGATCGCCTGGCAGCCGACGGTGCTACACCCGGGCCTGGCCAAGGGTGACGAGCTGCGCACCGGCGAGGCCGAGGCGCCGCCGATCAAGGCCGTGGACCGCAACGGCACCGTGCTGACCCCCGAGGCGCACCCGTCCCTGGCCTCGGTGCTGGACAGCCTGCGCGACAAGTACGGCGACAAGACCGACGGCAAGCCCGGCGTGGAGCTCTTCATCCACCGCGCCAAGAGCGCCAAGCCCTCCGACCAGCTGCCCGACAAGACGCTGAAGGTGCTCTCCAAGGGCACTCCCGGCACCCTGAAGACCACCCTGGACGCCAAGCTCCAGGCCGCTGCCGAGAAGGCCGTCGCGGGCAAGAAGTCGGCGTCCGCGGCCGCCATCAAGCCCAGCACCGGCGAGATCCTGGCGCTCGCCAACTCCCCGGCCAAGGGCTTCAACATGGCCACCCAGGGCTCGCTGGCCCCCGGCTCCACGATGAAGATCGTCACCTCGGCGCTGCTGATGGACAAGGGCCTGACCGCCCCCGACAAGAAGCAGCCCTGCCCCAAGTACGTGACCGTCGGCGGCTGGAAGTTCCAGAACCTCAACAAGTCCGAGATCAAGGACGGCACCTTCGCGCAGAGCTTCGCCGCGTCCTGCAACAACGCCTTCATCTCGCAGGCCGAGAAGCTCGACGACGGCGACCTGACCAACGAGGCCCGGGACGTCTTCGGCATCGGCCTGAACTGGCAGACCGGCATCCCCACCTTCGACGGCGCGGTGCCGGTGCAGCACGACGCCCAGATGGCGGCCTCGCTGATCGGCCAGGGCGGGGTGCGGATGAACCCGCTCAACGTCGCCACGCTCGCCGCGACGGTCCGCGCCGGCTCCTTCCACCAGCCGTACATCGTCGCCCAGTCGCTGGACAACCGGAGCTTCGCCAAGGCCGCCCGCACGATGAAGCCGTCCACCCTCAACGGCCTGAAGTCGCTGATGAAGCTGACCGCGACCTCCGGTACGGCCGCCGAGGCGATGGCCGGGGTCGGCGGTGACATCGGCGCCAAGACCGGCTCCGCCGAGGTCGACGGCCAGAAGAAGCCCAACGCCTGGTTCACCGCCTACCGCGACGACCTCGCCGCGGCCGCCGTCGTGCCGGCCAGCGGCCACGGCGGCTCCAACGCGGGCCCGGTGGTCCGCGCCATCCTCACCGCCGGCTGACCGCACGAGCGGGGACCGCCGGGTCCCCGCTCCCCGTCCCACCGGCTGGATTTCCTTCGCATGGCCCGTACACCTTTCGCTAGCGTGCGGGCCATGACCGACTCCGCGCCCGCCGCACAGAGCGGCGACTCACCGGCCCACAAACGCTTCGCCGCCGACCCGCGCAAGCGTTCCGCATGACCCCGCTCGTCGTCGCGGCCGTCCTGCTGGCCGCGCTCACCCATGCCAGTTGGAACGCCATCGCCCACGGCATCCGCGACCAACTGCTGGCCTTCACGCTGGTGGGCTGCGGCGGTGCGGTGTGCGGTGTGGTGCTGGCCGTCGTCACGCCACTGCCCGCCGCCGGCGCCTGGCCCTACCTCCTGGCCTCCGCCGTCCTGCACATCGTCTACCAGGCGCTGCTGATGCGGTCGTTCCGGCTGGGCGACTTCGGCCAGATGTACCCCATCGCCCGCGGCAGCGCCCCGCTCGTCGTCACCGTCCTCGCGGCCGTCTTCGTCCACGAGGTCCCCCACGCCTGGGCGTTGGCCGGCGTGGCGCTCGCCTCCGCGGGCCTGGTCGGCGTGGCCCTCTGGGGCATCCGCACGGGAGGCACCGAGAGCTCCCGGCCGCACTGGCCCGCCATCATCGCCGCCCTCGCCACCGGCCTGTCCATAGCCTCCTACACCACCGTCGACGGCCTCGGCGTACGCGCCTCGGGCACCCCCCTCGGCTATATCGCCTGGCTGATGATCCTCGAAAGCATCGTCATCCCCTCCTACGCGCTGGCGGTCCGCCGCCGCCAACTCCTCACCGAACTCCGCCCCATCGCGGTCCGCGGCCTCACCGGCGGCGTCCTGTCCGTCTTCGCCTACGGCCTGGTCCTGTGGGCCCAGACCCGCGCCCCACTGGCCCCCATCGCCGCACTCCGCGAGTCCTCCATCATCGTCGGCGCTGCGATCGGCACCCTCTTCTTCAAGGAACGCTTCGGCGCACCGCGGATCGCTGCGGCGGGCTTGATGGTGATCGGCATCGGCCTCATTCTTCGCAATTAGCTGCGCATGGCTGAACTCCCACGTTTTTGACTGGCCCGCCGTACGGGTTGCTGTGAGTTTTTCCCGCCTTCGGCGGAGGGGTTTGCCACCCGCTCCCGCCGAAGGCGGGGAAAAACGCACAGCAACACCCACGGCGGGTCAGCCGGCAACGTGGGCAACGGATCGCAACAGCGCCTGCGCCCGCGGATCCGCCGTGACGTTGCGCTGCATGCCGTTGGTGACGTAGCCGAACGCGACTCCGCTCTCGGGGTCCGCGCAGGCCAGCGCGCCCCCGCGGCCGGGGTGTCCGAACGAGCCGGGGGCCAGCAGCGGCGAGGCGGGGCCGTGCAGCATGAAGCCGAGGCCGAAGCGGGTGTTGAGCAGGAGGGTGCGGTCGAGGCCGGCGGACTCCTCGGTGCGGGCCAGGGTGAGGGTCGCGGGCGCGAAGAGGCGGGGGTGGTCGTCCACCGGGCCGATCAGGGACGCGTAACAGCGGGCCAGGGCGCGGGCGGTGGCGATGCCCCCGGAGGAGGGGAGTTCGGCGGCCCGGTACGCCGGGGCGTTCTCGTCCGGTGCCGGCGCTATCGCGCCGAAGGCGCGGCTGGTCAGGGACGTGGGGTCGGCGTACGCATCGGCGACCGACCGCTTCGGGCGGACGCGGAGGCCGACGGAGGCGGGTGCGGCCGGTGCCTCGGCGGCGGCGATGCGGCCCACCCGGGACCGTTCCGCCTCCGGGAGGCCGATCCACAGGTCGAGGCCGAGCGGGGTGGATATCTCCTCGGCGAGCCAGTCGCCGAGGGTGCGTCCGGTGACGCGGAGCACCAGTTCGGCGATGAGCCAGCCGTAGGTCTGCGCGTGGTAGCCGTGATCCGTACCGGGCTCCCAGGCGGGGGCCTGGGCGGCGACCGCCGCGGGCCCGCTGGCGCCGTCGATGGCCTGGGCGGGGGTGAGCGGGGTGTCCAGGACGGGCAGGCCGGCGCGGTGGGAGAGGAGGTGGCGGACGAGCACCCGCTCCTTGCCGGCGACCTTGAACTCGGGCCAGTACGTGCCGACCGGAGCGTCCAGGTCGAGCAGTCCGCGCTGGTGCAGCAGCAGCGGGACGACGGCGGCGACGCCCTTGGTCGCGGACCGGATCACCTGGGCGGTGCCGGCCTCCCACGGTGCGGTCGCGCCCTCGTCCCCGTCCTTCGTGCCGCCCCACAGGTCGACGACCTTCCGCCCGTGCCGGTAGACGGCGACCGCCGCCCCCCGCTCTCCGCGCCGCGTGAAGTTGGCTGCGAAGGCGTCCCGGACCGGCTCGAAGCCGTCCTCGACCGTGCCCTGGACGTCCACCACTGTCTCCCGCTTCCCACTCATCCGTCGCTTTCGTGACCCATCCATGGTGCAACGCGCGGATCGGTGCTGATGACCAGGGCGGCGGCCCGTGGCGTTCGTCACAGGGGAACGGGGTGGGGGCACGTCACCGGGGGACGGTCACCGACCGGGGGTCGAAGCCGAAGGGCAGCTCCAGCCGATGGCTCCGCATCAGTTCCTCGTCGCAGAGCAGGTCCTGGGTGGTGCCGTCGGCGACCAGGACGCCGCCGGAGAGCACCACCGAGCGCGGGCAGAGCTCCAGCGCGTACGGCAGGTCGTGCGTGACCATCAGCACGGTGACGTCCAACGACCGCAGGATGTCGGCGAGTTCGCGGCGGGAGGCCGGGTCGAGGTTGGAGGACGGCTCGTCCAGGACGAGGATCTCAGGGCGCATGGCCAGGACGGTGGCGACGGCCACCCGGCGGCGCTGGCCGAACGAGAGGTGGTGCGGGGGGCGGTCGGCGAAGTCCGCCATGCCGACCCGGGTGAGCGCCTCGGTGACGCGGGCGTCGAGTTCCGCTCCGCGCAGGCCGGCGGCGGCCGGCCCGAAGGCGACGTCCTCGCGGACGGTGGGCATGAACAGCTGGTCGTCGGGGTCCTGGAAGACGATGCCGACCCGGCGGCGGATCTCCGCGAGGTTCTCCTTGGCGACCGGCAGCCCGGCCACCGCGACGCTGCCGGCGCCCGCTTCGAGGATGCCGTTGAGGTGCAGCACAAGGGTGGTCTTGCCGGCGCCGTTGGGGCCGAGCAGGGCGACGCGTTCGCCACGGGCGACGGTCAGGTCGACGCCGAACAGCGCCTGGTGGCCGTCGGGGTAGGCGTAGGCGAGGCCGGAGACGGCGAGCGAGGGGGCGGGCGTGGTGGTGCTCAAAGGGTCCATCCCAGGAGGCAGACGGCGAACGCGGCGAGCGGGAGGGCGGCCGCGCGGGTCCATTGTGTGCGGGTGGCGGTGGCGACGTCGATGACGGGCATGGTGCCGGTGTAGCCGCGGCTGACCATGGCGAGGTGGACGCGCTCGCCGCGCTCGTAGGAGCGGATGAACAGCGCGCCGGCGGACTTGGCGAGCACGCCCCAGTGGCGTACACCGCGCGCCTCGAAGCCGCGGGAGAGCCGGGCGATCCGCATCCGCCGCATCTCGTCGGTGATCACGTCGCCGTAGCGGATCATGAAGGAGGCGATCTGGACGAGCAGCGGGGGCATCTTCAGCCGCTGGAGGCCGAGGAGGAGTTCGCGCAGTTCGGTGCTGGCGGCGAGCAGCACCGACGCGGCGACGCCCAGGGTGCCCTTGGCGAGGATGTTCCAGGCGCCCCAGAGGCCGGACTCGCTCAGGGCCAGGCCGAGGACGTGGACCCGCGGGCCTTCGGCGACGAACGGCATCAGGACGGCGAAGGCGACGAACGGCACCTCGATCAGCAGCCGTTTGAGGAGGAATCCGGCGGGGACGCGGGCGGCCGCGGCGGTGGCCGCGATCAGCAGTGCGTAGAGCCCGAACGCCCAGACCGCCTCGCGCGGGGTGGAGACGACGATCAGGACGAAGCAGAAGACCGCGGCGATCTTGCAGTGTGCGGGCAGCGCGTGCACCGGCGAGTGTGCGTGCCGGTAGAGCTTGTGGGCATGGCCGGCGCCCATGTCAGACGTTCTCCGCCGCGGAGGCTCCGACGGCCGGCCGCGCATCGGCGGTGCGGCGGCGGCGCAGGACGACGAAGACCCCGGTCCCGACGGCCAGCGTGGCGCCTACCCCGATGACACCGGCGAGGCCGCCGGCCAGCCGCGGATCGGCGATGTCCTTGACGCTGTAGTCGGCGAGCGGCGAGTCCTTGGTGGCGTGGCCCTTGGTCTTGGTGTCGATGCCCTGGTCGTGGGCGACCTTCTCCAGGCCGTCGGGGCTGGTGGAGGCGTAGTAGCTGATGCCGCCGGCGCACACCAGGGCGGCGGCGAGCCCGGCCAGCCAGACGCGGCGGGCGGAGCGGCGCGGGGCGGCCGGCGCGGGGGCGGCCTGCGGCGCGGCGGTGGTCGCGGCGACCGGCGCGGCGACGCCCGGGGTCGCCGGCGGTGAGGTGCGCAGCTCCAGCGGCTTGGTCAGTCCGCGGGCGCCGTGGACCAGGTCGGGTCGTACGGCGATGACGGCGCCGACGGTCAGCGCGGTGATCGCCGCCTCGCCGATGCCGATCAGCAGGTGCACGCCGACCATGGCGGTGAAGACCTTGCCGATCGGCACGTCGGTGGTCCCGCCCAGGGCGTAGATCGCGGTGAAGGCGACGGCGGCGGCCGGGACCGAGACCAGTGCGGCGACGAAGGAGGCCAGGGTGATCGAACGGCGGCGCCGCGGCAGGACCTTCACCAGTCCGCGGAAGAGGGCGTAGGCCACCACGGTCGTCACGATCGCCATGTCGGTGATGTTGACGCCCAGCGCGGTCAGCCCGCCGTCGGCGAACAGCACGCCCTGCATGAGCAGCACGACCGAGACGCAGAGCACCCCGGTGTACGGGCCGACGAGGATCGCGGCGAGCGCCCCGCCCAGCAGGTGACCGCTGGTGCCGGCGGCGACCGGGAAGTTCAGCATCTGCACGGCGAAGATGAACGCCGCGACCAGCCCGGCCAGCGGCGCCGTCCGCTCCGCGCCGGCCCCGATGCCCTGCCCCGTACCCGCCAGCTCGCGCCGGGCGCCGCGCAGGCTGACCGCGACCGCGGCGGCGGCGACCGCACCGGTCGCGACCGACACGGGCGCATTGATGAATCCATCGGGTACGTGCATCTCGGGTTCTCCGCTCCAGGCTCTGTAACCCGGCAATGGTGGGGCCTGTTGCAAGGAAGTTGCAAGAGCGCCCCACATGCGGGACCAGCGGCGCAGAGCGGTAACCACCAGGGCGCCAGCGACTGGCAGCACCCTCCATGACCTCTCCGGCCCGGACGGTGGAACGGCCGCTCGACTCGACCGGGCTACCGGGAAGACGGGTTCGTAATGCCGCGGTCGAAATTCCCCGCCCCTCCATAGCAAGAACAGGGAAACCAATCAAAGAACCATCAAGCGCAAAAAATCGGACAAACGCGCATTAATTACATTGAGCGGGCTCAAGCGGAAGACTTATCGTTTGACCATGAAAACTTTCACATGAAACACTTGTGTTCGATCCGGGGTTCAACCCGGACGTATCCGTACTCCCTCATGGGGGAAGAGAGAGGATATTTGATGCGGATATCCAAGAACGTCACTGCTCTCGCCGCGGGCGCGCTGGCGGCGCTGGCGGTCACCACCGCACCGGCGTATGCGTGGGAGTCCAACAACCATTCCTGGGGGGAAGGCAAGGAAACCCGTCGCTTCTTCGACCACCACGGGCCGGCCTGGCAACTCATCAACCTCGACGGCTGCTCCACTAATTCTGGTGGGTTCAAGTCGGCGAAAATCGCCCAGCGGAACGACGTCTCCATGGCGCCCGACCCCCTGCTCGACAGGTTCACGAACAAGTGCAACACGCACACCAGCCACTTTGCGCTGTCGCGGGACGACACGTGGTACTACGTACTTGAGAAGCTCGACAACGGCAGCACGCTGAAGATTAAGAAGCTGACGGTCATCAGCGGCCGCTGAAACACATGAGACGTGCACCGGGGAGGGTGCGGCTCGCCCGCCCTCCCCGGTCGCCGAAGAGGGCAATGAACCTGATATTCAAAGACTGCACTTTTGGTTACCGCAAGGGCAGGCCGATCTTTTCCGGTTTCGATCTGGAAATCGATCGCGACAGTTCAGTACTCCTCGGCCCCAACGGCGCAGGGAAATCGACCCTACTGAAGCTGGCCGCAGGCATCCACGCTCCATGGAGTGGCCGAATCGAATTCGGTCACATCACCACCTCCCACCGGAAGCACCGCCGGGAGTGGCGCACGCGCATCGGCTGGTTGCCGCAAGAAGTCACTCCGGTGCCCGGCCTCCGCGTTCGGGAACAGGTCGCCTATGCAGGATGGCTCAAGGGGCTCTCCAAGGCTGAGGCATGGACAGCATCCAGGTCCGCCCTGTCCCGCATGAACTTGCTGGACCTCAGCGAAAGGCCCAGCCACCAACTGTCAGGTGGCCAGCTGCGGCGGCTGGGGATATCTCAGGCACTCGTCCATCGAGCCGACATCGTTCTGCTGGATGAGCCTACGGCGGGACTCGACCCCGCCCAGCGCGGATCCTTCCGGAAAGTCATCGAAGGGCTCGCGAATGATGTTCAAGTGGTGATCTCCACGCATCAGACCGAGGATCTGGCCGATATTTTCGATTCCGTGATTGTGCTGTGTGACGGGCGACGCGTCCATCAGGACTCGGTATCGGATTTCCTGGCCCACGCGGATCCGAACACACCCGCGGAGCGTAAAGCCGAGTCCGCATACGGAAACATCATTAGCGGAGATGATTGAGACATGCCCTGGATTCGCCATATGCGCTCCTCGGCCTCGCTTTACGGCTTCATCGTGGCACTCCCGCTGGTGTTTTGGCAGGTAGAGAGCCAGCAGTTGGCTTATGTTAATGGATACTGGTCCACGAGCATCAGCAAAGCCAGCCACCTACTTTTCCTGGTAGCGCCGATATGTGCAGCCTGCGGCGCATGGGAGGGACATCGGGCGAAATCGGCCAGAACTCACGAGGGAGCGCCGGCCAGATCCGCCCTCCGCATCGCCTTTAACTCCTTGCTCCCGGTGTTTGCCGCGGGTGCGACAGGAATGGCGCTTGCGGTTCTGCTCCTCTACCCCGGATCATGGTTTCCCTTCTTTTCCAGCATTACCCTGCTCCCGGCCATGTGGCTGGTATCGATCATCGGCTACTCGTTCGGCGGATATGTACTTGGCCTCTCGCTGCCGAACGCCGTCGCGCTGCCCCTCGCCATTGCGGTGAGCTACATGGCCATGGCGTATCCGCCCGCGATGGAACCGTTCTGGCTTCGCCACCTCACCGGCGGCGGGATCAATAATTGCTGTTCGGTGAACCAGACGCTGGACATACGAGCCATCATGACGCCCATGATCCTAATGGGCTGTGTTATTCTCGCCTGTCTGCTCCTCGTTCACCTCGGTCGAAGCATCCTCACCGTGGTAATGGCACTCACCGTGATATCTGGCGGAATTTACGGTGGCGTTGCCATGGTTCACCATATGACGGCGATTCCCGGAGTGGACCGCTCCGACAGCCGGTGCGAAGGAAACGCACCCCAACTGTGCCTCTTTCCGGAGCAGGAGGACAAGCGTCAGGAAATCCTGGAGAGCGCCAGGTCGACCTATCAGGCACTGCGCACAGCCGGCCTTCACCCACCCGGCACCCTCAGCACGAGCGGCAATCCTTCGCCCTCGGTTCGACTCGACCTGGACGCTCGCACCTCGACCAGAGAGATGCCCCTCACCATCGCCGGCGGCATGATTTCCCACTCTCTGCCCCGTTGCGCTCAGGACGGGAGCTATCCGGGCGCTGACGCGTACAAACCACTCCAGGCCTGGCTGTCCCTCGCGGGAGGAATGAGTGCGCAGGAGCTCTCGCGCGGAGGCGTGGATTCCGAAGCGCTTGCCCTGGCCAGCAGCACGAGAAAACTCCCCAAACAAGATCAGCTCAGTTGGTACAGGTACAACCTGGCCAGCACTTATAGCTGTTCCACCGCGCCCTTGCTGGAACCCAAAGCTCCTTCCGCAGCCCAGATGAAGGAAGTTCCGTGAGTTGGTGGTTCCGGGTCCAATGGGTGGGTCCCTACGTGGGGATTCTCATCCTGAGCATGGGACTCGCCTTCGTATCCCATTCGTCATCCGTCCCCCTGCCAAGCTCCATAGGCGGCTACACCTTCCCGGTTCCCGTGCCGCTCCTGCTTCCTCTGGCGCCCACGATCTGCCTCTTGCTGGGGCTGGAAAGGGGGGCAAAAGCGGGCCAGGGTGTGGCGGTACGCCGTATTTCGTGGATGAACTCGGTACTCGTGGTGTGCGGCGTGGCGGCGGGCTACACATTCGGGCTGGTGCAGTACGCGTCGTACGACGATCCCTCCGGTCTCGGCCTGGCCAGAAATCTGGCGGGCTATGCAGGGCTCGCGTTGGTGATGCGCTGGGCCTTCGGTGCCCGGGTCGCGCCGATCGTGACGGTCAGCTTTCCGTTCCTGTGTACGTTCCTGGGACTGGACGCGACCGGTACGCCTCAGCCATGGGCCTGGCCGATCGACAGCGCGACCTCAACGTCGGCAGCGGTCCTGGCCCTTGCGCTACTCGGCACAGGTGTCGCCCTGTCGCATCGCGACCAGCCGAGCCGGCTGGTCGCCGGCGACGCTCACCAGTGAGCGTCGCCGCCACGGCCGAGAACCGCCAGCCCAAGTTGCCACCCCCACCTGCGCCCGAAACCATGGACGGGTGAGCGATGCACCCGAGGGCCTCGGGCCGCGCCCGGAACCGTCTGCCGCCGAGCCGACCGGACGGCTGCGCCGCATGCCGGTCGCGCCCGCTCCGCCCGGCTCGTACCTGCGATTTCCCCATCTGCACGGCGATCTGCTCTGCTTCACCGCCGAGGACGACCTGTGGGTGGCCCCGCTCGCCCCGGACGGGCAGGAGCCCGGGCGCGCCTGGCGGCTGACCGTCGACCGGACCCGGGTCGGCCACCCCCGCTTCTCCCCCGACGGCCGGCACATCGCCTTCACCAGCTGGCGCAGCCTCGACCCCGAGGTGCACCTCGCGGAGGTCGACGGCGGCCCGGCACGCCGGCTGACGTACTGGGGCAGCACGGACGCCCGGGTGTGCGGATGGACGCCGGACGGGCACATCCTGGCCGTGTCCTCGCACGGCCAGCCGTTCTCGTACTACTCGTGGGCGTACAAGCTGCCGACCGACGCCGGTCCGGGCGGGAAGCTGCCCTGGGGGCCGGTCTCCGACATCGCGGTCGCCGACGTCGACGGGGAGCACAAGACGCTGCTGCTCACCGGCAAACCGCCGCACGAACCCGCCTCCTGGAAGCGCTACCGGGGCGGCGCGATGGGCAGGATGTGGCTGCACGGGACCCGGCTGCTGCCGGATCTGCGGGGGCATCTGGACTCGGTGATGTTCGTCGACGGACGGATCGCCTTCCTGTCCGACCACGAGGGCATCGCCAATGTGTACTCCTGTCTGCCGGACGGGACCGGTCTGCGCCGGCACACCGATCACGCCGACTTCTACGCCCGGCACGCGTCGACCGACGGGGAACGCATCGTCTACCAGTGCGCCGGCGACGTCTGGTTGGTCGACGACCTGAGTCCGGGCGCGGCGCCGCGCAGGCTGGCGGTGCGGCTGGGCGGGCCGCGGACCGGCCGCCGCGGCTACCAGGTCCCGGCCGCCTCCCACGTCACCTCGCTCGCGGTGGACGCCACCGGGCGGGCCAGCGCGGTCGGCGTGCGCGGCAGCCTGTACTGGCTCACCCACCGCGACGGCCCGGCCCGGACGATCCACGACACCCCGGGCGTCCGCGTCCGGCTGCCCGAAATGCTGGGCTCCAGCGGCCGGATCGCCTACGTCACCGACGCCGAGGGCGAGGACGCCGTCGAGATCACCAATCTGCCGCGGGCCAGCGAACCGGGCGAGCCGCGCCGACTGGCGGCCGGTCGACTGGGCCGGGTCCACGAGATGGCCTCCTCGCCGGACGGGGAACGGCTGGCGGTGGCCACGCACGACGGCCGGCTGCTGCTGGTGGACGTGACCCGGCCGGACGAGGGGTCGACCGAGGAGGACCGCAGCGCGGCGGAGGACGCCGCCGGGCCCGGCGGGGTGACCGAGTTGATCCGCTCCACGAACGGGCCGGTCCGCGACCTGGCGTTCTCCCCGGACTCGCGCTGGCTGACCTGGTCGCACCCGGGCATCGGCCGGTCGCTGCGGCAGATCAAGATGGCCCGGCTCGCCGACCGGCACGTCGTGGACGTCACCAACGGGCGCTTCGAGGACGAGCAGCCGGTGTTCACGCGGGACGGGCGCTACCTGGCGTTCCTGTCGTGGCGGGGCTTCGACCCGGTCTACGACGTGCACACCGGGGACCTGTCCTTCCCGCTGGGGTGCCGCCCGCACCTCGTCCCGCTGTCGTCGGCCACCCCGTCCCCCTTCGCGCTGTCCCCGGAGGGGCGGCCCGCGGCGGGCGGCCTGGACCCCGACGAGAATCCTCCGCCGGGCGGGGAGGGGACGGTGCTGGTGGAGGTGGAGGGGCTGGAGAACCGGGTCACGCCGTTCCCCGTGGCGGCGTCCAAGTACTCCTCCCTGGAGCCGGTCAGCGGCGGTGGGCTGGTGTGGCTGCGCTGGCCGATCTCCGGCGCGCTGGGCGAGACCTTCGCCAACCCCGACAACACCTCGGGCAAGCCCACCCTCGAACACTTCGACCTGACCAAGGCGCGGCGCACCGAACTCACCAGCTCCCTGGACGGGTTCGCACTCAGCGGCGACGGCACCCGGCTGGTCGTCAACGACGAGGGCGAGCTGCGCGCGATCCCGGCGACCGAGCCGTCGGACAGCGACTCCACCGTCTACCTGGACCTGCGGCGCATCCTGCACGACGTCGATCCGGGGGCGGAGTGGCGGCAGGGGTTCGACGAGGCGGGCCGGATCATCCGGGCGTACTTCTGGGACCCGGGGATGTGCGGTATCGACTGGGACGGGGTGCTGGCCCAGTACCGGCCCCTGGTCGAACGGGTCGCCTCCCCCGACGAGTTCGCCGACCTGCTGCGCGAGGTGCTGGGCGAACTGGGCACCTCGCACGCCTACGTCGCCGGCGCCCGGCGCAACGAGGGGCCGCCGCACTACCAGCGCGCGATGGGCCTGCTCGGCGCCAACTTCGTGTGCCGGGACGGCCGTTGGATCGTCCAGCGGATCCTGCCGGGCGAGTCCTCGGACTCCAAGGCCCGCTCCCCGCTGGCCGGTACCGGCATCCGCGAGGGCTCCGCGCTCACCCATGTCGACGGCCGCCGGGTGGACCCGGCGACCGGCCCGTACCCGCTGCTGGCCGCGGCCGGCGGCACCACCGTCGAGCTGACGTTCTCCCCGCCGTCCTCGCCGGACGGCAACGGGCACGCCCGCCGGGTCGCGGTGGTCCCACTGGTCGACGAGCGGCCGCTGCGCTACCAGGACTGGGTCGCCAAACGCCGCGCCGTGGTACGGGAGTTGAGCGGCGGCAGGTGCGGCTATCTGCACATCCCCGACATGGGCGGCTCGGGCTGGGCGCAGTTCAACCGCGATCTGCGCAAGGAGGTCGCCCGGCCCGCGCTGATCGTGGACGTACGGGGCAACGCCGGCGGCAACATCTCCGAGCTGGTGATCGAGAAGCTGACCCGGACCATCATCGGCTGGGACCTGACCCGCGACGCCGAGCCGGTCTCGTACACCGGCAACGCCCCGCGCGGCCCGGTCGTCGCGGTCGCCGACGAGATGACCTCGTCCGACGGCGACATGATCACCGCGGCCTTCAAACTCCAGGGCATCGGCCCGGTGGTCGGCATGCGCACCTGGGGCGGGGTGGTCGGGATGACCGGCCGGCACCGGCTCGCCGACGGCACCACGATCACCGTGCCGATGAACGCGGCGTGGTTCCGGCTCTACGGGTGGGGCGTGGAGAACCACGGCGTCGAGGTCGACATCGAGGCGCTGCGCTCGCCGCTGCACTGGGCCGAGGGCCGGCACCCGACGCTGGGCGTGGCGGTGCGGACCGCGCTGGAGCTGCTGGAGCGGCACCCGGCGGCGACGCCTCCGGACCTGTCGGACGTGCCGGACCGGCGGCGGCCGGCGCTGCCGCCGCGCAGCGGGGGCGCGGCCGAGGCGGCCGGGGCCTGACCCTCGCGGTCTGCCCGACGAGTCAGGGTCGGACCCGGCCATGACCCCTCGGACGGACCCCGAGGCGCGGCCGGTCAGGCCGGGCCGACCAGGAACTTCTGGTCGTCCGCGCCGCTACAGGGCCGCACCAGCGCCGCGACGCCGGACCCGGCACCGCTGAGGGTGACGCACCGGGGGCGGTCGCCGTCGCCACCCGGACCGGTCAGCCGGAGCCGGTACACCGGTTGACCGGTGCCCGCCCGGCCGTCGACGGCCTCGACATGGAACAGCCCGGCCGCGGTGCAGTCGTCCCACGGCTCCAGCAGCCCCGCCACCGCCTCCTCGCGGAGCACCACCAGGCAGCCCGTGCCGTGGTCGCGATGGGTCCACTCGATGCGGTGGCGGTCGCGTCCCGCGGCGGTCAGATGGGTACGCGGCGGCACCGCCTGGGCACAGGGCCGCTGCACGGCGACCGTGCGGTACGCGTGCGCCCGCAGCACCCGGCCGTCGGTCAGGCACAGGTCGGGGGAGCGCAGCGGGCGGATGAGGACCTCGCCGGTCGGCAGCGGTGCGGCAGCAGCCGCCTCGGGCTGCCCGCTCCCGCCGTCCCCGGTCAGCAGCGGCACGCCCACGCCGAGCGCCAGCGCACCCAGCACCGCGGCCCCGGACCACACCATCCGCCTGCGGTATGGGCGGGCGCCTGCCGGGCGCGGCGCCGGGTCGCCCGGAGCGGGCCCGGCGGCCGCCTGCGGCGCCGGGCCGTCGCCCGGGGCGCCCCGGGCGATCCGCCGCCGCACGGCCAGCCACTCCGCGACCTCGCCCTCCGCGCAGCCGCACGCCCTGAGGAAGGCGGCGAGCAGCTCGGCCTTCGGCAGCGCCTGCCGGCGCAGCACGTCGGCGAGCGTGCTGCGGGCGAGCGGTTCCCCGCGCTCCGCGGCCCGCCGTTCCAGCTGACGATAGGTCAACCCCGAGTTTTCTTTGAGCCGTTGCATCAGCTCGACCAGTGCGGCCGGATCTCCCGCCGACCGCGGAGACAAACCGCCGGTTCCCCCCGTGCGCGTCATGCGCGCCATTGAACCGCCGTCCGGCGGCGACCACAACACCCCTTCCCGTCACCCCGGACGGCGGCCGGCCGGGGTCCGGACAGCGCCGGGTATCCGCCGTCCGACCTGCCCGGACAACCACGAGCCTGTCCGGGACGCCGTCTCCCCCTTGCCGGACACGGACAACCCCAGCAGTGTCGTTGCTGCCCCGGCCGGGCCGACCGAAAAGCCACCAACTACCCACACCACAACGGGAGATGCTCCGATGCGCATCCGTCACCGGATCGTTCCGCTCGCCGCCGTACTGACCCTCGCCGGCGGTATCGCCGCCTCCGAGGCCGCCCCCGCGCTGGCCGCCCACCCGGCGCCCGGGGCCGCGCAGGCCGCCGCGGCCGGCGGTACGTACCTGTACTTCAACAAGAACCAGAGCAACCCGAGCAACTCGGCGCTCTACCTGATGAAGAGCGTCCCGCACGCCCGGGACAAGGTCCTCGCCAAGTACCGCGCGGGCTCCGGCAACGGCGGCCGCAACGGCAAGAACGAGTGCGCCAGCGCGCAGGGCTGGCTGCCCAACGGCAGCTACCGGGTGGTGGGCCACACCAAGCACCACAACGGCGGGCCCCGGGGCGTCAACGGGTACGCGATCCAGCTCCAGGACAAGGTGTGCAAGAACGGCCGGACCAAGCGCACCGAGTTGTTCGTGCACAGCGAGATGAAGCCCAACGGCACCCAGGGCGCCCGGCAGCCCGGCCGGGACAACCCCTACCGCTGGGACGGTCCCAACGACTACTACTCGCTGGGCTGCATCAAGCTGACCCCGACGCACATCAAGAACCTTTTCGCCAAGGCCGGGCGCTACGGCTGGCCGACGAAGCTCAAGGTCGTCAGCTGACCCGAGCCGAAGGGGCGCACCCGGTCGACCGGGTGCGCCCCACCCGCACGGCGCGTACGTCACCGCGCGGGACGTTTCAGGACGGGCGGATCAGCTCTCGAAGCGGTCCCGCTCCTCGTGCAGCTCGTCCATCGGGTCCGGCGCGGTCCGACGACCCTGCTGCTGGCTGCGCTCGCGGTTCTGCTGGGCGCGCTCACGGGCCTGCTGGCCACGCTCGCGGGCCTCGTCGCGGCCGCGGCCGGCGGCCTGCTGCGCCTGGTCCTTGAGCTCGTTGGCCTTGTCCTGGAACTGGTCCTTGATGCCCATGCTGTTCACTCCTAGTGGGGTGTGGGGGGTTGGGCCTCGACCAGCGTGACACGCCCGGACATTGCTCGCATTTCGATCACGGATGGCTACCCTCCGTGAGGCGCGGGGTGGCGTCAACGGCCGGCGCGTGCCTTCTCGTCGGCCTCCCCGCCCGCGCCGACCAGGCCGATCCGCATCCCCTCCAACCGGTCGCCGAACCGCCGCACCTCGCGCTGCCCCACCGTCCCGATGAGCGCCGGCAGATACCCGCGCAACGACTGCATCCCGCGCAGCCACCACTGTCCGTAGACGTGCGGGGAGCGGCGCTCGATGCCCGCGACGATCCGGTCGACGGCGGGACCCAGCGGATAGGTCTTGTTCGCCGGCCAGGGCAGCCGGGCGCGCAGCTCGCGCATGATGTCGTCCCGGTCGGCGCCGCGCACCATGTCGGTGTCGGTCCAGCTGAGGTAGCCGACGCCGACCCGTACGCCCTTGTGCCCGACCTCGGCGCGCAGGCTGTGCGCGAACGCCTCGACGCCCGACTTGGACGCGCAGTACGCGGTCATCATCGGCGCCGGGGTGATCGCGGCGAGCGAGGCTATCTGGAGGAAGTAGCCTCGGGACGCCATGAGGACGGGCAGGAAGGCCCGCCCGGTGACCGCGCCGCCGATCAGATTGACCTCGATGACCCGCTTCCAGGCGACCGGATCGGAGTCGACGAACGGGCCTCCGGTCGCCACCCCGGCGTTGGCGACGACCACGTCGACCTTCCCGAAGCGGTCCTTGACCTCGCCCGCGACCCGGGCCATCGCCTCGTGGTCGGTGACGTCGGCGTGCCAGTGATGGGCCGGCCCGTGCAGGCCGGCGGCCACCTTCGCGAGTTCGTCCGGCTCCAGGCCGACCAGCGCCAGCGTCGCACCGCGCACCGAGAGCTTGCGGGCCAGCAGCGCACCGACCCCGCGCGCCGCCCCGGTGACGACGACCACCTGCCCTTGCAGGCTCCTGCTGCCACTCATGCCGTCTTCTCCTTCTTGTGCTGCTCGTCGCCCTTGTGCTGCTCGCCCCGGCGGGCCCGGGCATCGTCGTCAGGGGTCGCGCGGCCGTGGGCGGACCGTCCGCCGTCGACACCGGTCACCCGCAGATGGTCCTGGACAAGGGCGCGCAGCCGGCCGACGACCGCCTCCGGCTCCTCGATCGGCGTCATATGGCCGCGCCCCGGCAGCTCGGTCAGCCCCCGGCAGTCGGGGAGCACGGAGGCCATCCGTCGGGCGTGCACCAGCGGCGTCAGCCGGTCGGCGGTGCCCGCGATGACCGCGGTCGGCATCTCCAACCTGCCCACCCCGCCGATCAGTTCGAGGCTGTCCAGCACCCTGCCCCAGTGCGCCCGTACGCCCGTCGGGCAGGCGTGCACGATCCGGGCACAGGCCTCGACCTGCTCGGGGGTGGAACCGGCGCCCATCGTGGCGTACTTCAGCGCGCTCCTGGTGAGCGGCGAGACGGGGCCGAGCGGTGCGCGCGAGCGCAGCATCAGCCGGTGCGCGCGGCGCCGGGCGCCCGGGCTGCGGAAGGGGAACACCCGTGATTCGGCGGGGAGTTCGGAGGGGCCTGTGCTGCACAGCAGCACCGCGGCGGCCCGTGCGCGCAGCTGCGGCCGCTCGGCGGCGGCCATGATCGTCATGCCGCCCATGGAGTGGCCGCCCAGCACGGCGCGTTCACCGGGCTCAAGGGCCCCCTCCAGGACGGCGACCAGGTCGTCGGCGAGCGCATGGGTGCTGTGGCCGGCCGGCCGGACCGCCGGGCTGCGCCCGTGTCCCCGCTGGTCGTAGACGACCACCTTGTGATCGGCGGCCAGCTCGCGGACGACCGGGGCCCAGAAGGCGGTCGAGCAGGTCCAGCCGTGCGCCAGCACGACGGCCGGGGCGTCCTCGGCCCCGTGGATCTCGGTGTGGATCCGGGCGCCGTCGGCCGAGGTGACGGTCATCGTCCTGCGCGGTACCGGCGGCGCGTAGGGGCCCGTGGTGACATGGCCGGGACGGCGGGTCATGCGGCCACCTCCGCACGCGCGTCGGCGGACCTGCCGGCCGGTTCCTTCGGTGGCCGCACCACCTCGTACTCGGCGAGGTCGACCTGCCGCGTGGCCTTCCGGAACTCCGCGGTCGTCCCCGGCCAGGCGGTGGTGTTCCGCCCGTTGGCGTCCAGGTACCAGCTGTCGCAGCCGCCGGTGTTCCACACCGTCCGCTCCATCCGCCGCTGGACCGTCCGCGTCCACGCCTCCACGGCGGACTGCCGCGCGTCCAGGGCGATCTTGCCCCCCAGGGCGTCCAACTGCCGCAGGAAGTCCGCCATGTAGTTCAGCTGCGACTCGATCATCAGGATCATCGAGCTGTTCCCCAGTCCGGTGTTGGGCCCGATGATGGTCAGGAAGTTCGGGAAGCCCGCCGCGCTGGCTCCGCGCAGCGCCGCCATCCCGTCCTTCCACTCCTCCGCCAGCGTCGTCCCGTCGGCTCCGATGACGCGCTGTGCGATCGGCATGTCCGTGACGTGGAACCCGGTGCCGAAGACGATCGCGTCGACCTCGGCCTCGCTGCCGTCCGCCCCCACCAGGGTGCTGCCGCGCACCTCCTTCAGCCCGGCCGGGACGAGGTCCACGTTCGGTCGGGCCAGCGCCGGATAGTAGGTGTTGGAGAGCAGTATCCGCTTGCACCCGATGCGGTAGTCCGGCGTCAGCGCGGCCCGCATCCGGGGGTCCTTGACGGCCTTCCTGAGGTGGTTCTTCGCCAGGAGCTCGATCAACCCCAGCTCATTGGGGCGCTTGGTGAAGGCGCTGACCTGCATCTCCCTGATGCCCCACAGCAGACCCCGGCGCGCGACCCGGGTCGCCGGCACCTTGCTGTGCAGCCACTTCTCGACCGCGGTGATCCGGCGGTCGGCGCGCGGCAGCACCCACGGCGGGGTGCGCTGGAAGAGCGTGAGCCGCGCCACCTCCGGCTGGATGGCGGGCACGATCTGGATCGCCGAGGCACCCGTTCCGATCACCGCGACGCGCTTGCCGCGCAGCGCGTAGTCGTGGTCCCAGCGCGCCGAGTGGAAGACCTTCCCGGGAAACCGGTCGATCCCCGGCACGTCCGGGACCTTGGGGTCCGACAGCGGCCCGGTGGCCGACACCACCACGTCCGCGGTCAGCGCACCGCCCGTGGTGTCGATCTCCCAGTGCAGTGCGTCGCCGTCCCACCGCAGACCGCGCACCTCCGAGTTGAACCGGATGTGCGGGCGCAGCCCGAAGGTGTCCGTGACCCGCTCCAGGTAGGCGCGGATGTGCGGCTGGCCGGAGAAGTTCCGCGGCCACTCCGGATTCGGCGCGAACGAGAAGGAGTAGAGATGCGACGGCACATCGCATGCGCACCCCGGATAGCTGTTGTCCCGCCAGGTTCCGCCCACCGAGTCGGCCCGCTCCAGGACCACGAAGTCGGTGATCCCCTGACGGCGCAGCCGCACCGCCGCCCCCAGGCCACCGAAACCCGATCCGATCACCGCCACCCGCACATGTTGACGTTCGCGCTCGGCCATCCGCCGCCTCCCGAGTCCCACGCTCTCCCCTGCCCGTGCTGCCCACGGCGCACCGACAACCGTGGACCGGCCAACCGCGCCAGCAATCACTGGCACAGTTGAACACACAGGGAGAGTAGGGCAGCCACGTACCGAGCGGTAGGGGTCGGACGGCCGGAAGTTACCGCCGGTTGCACCGCGGATCGCCGTCCCGCCCCCGGCATAGGCTGACCCCGTGGCAGCGAACGAGACCTCCAGCGAGAACTCCACGGACGGGCCCGCGACCCCCGGGGACGGCCGGCGCCCCCCGCGCGAGTTCCGGATGGCCGAGCTGGCCGAGGAAGCCGGCATCACCGTCCGTACGCTGCGCTTCTACCGCGAACGCAAGCTCATTCCGCCGCCCCGCCGCGAGGGCCGGATCGCCTGGTACAACGAGCACCACCTGGCGCGCCTGCGCACCATCGGCGCCCTCCTGGAACGCGGCCACACCCTCGGCGGCATCGCCGAACTCCTCTCCGCCTTCGAAACGGGCCGCGACGTGGGCGAACTCCTCGGCCTGCACACGCCCTTGCTCCCGCCCTGGTCCGAGGAGACCCCGGTCCGCCTCACCCCGGAGCAACTCGCCGACCACTTCAGCCGGGACATCACCCCCGAGAACCTGACCACCTCGCTCGACATCGGCTATCTCGCCGTCGACGGCGACGAGTTCGTCCACATCAGCCGCCGCCTCCTGGACGCCTCCACCGACCTGGTCAACAACGGCATCCCGCTGGCCGCCGTCCTGGAGGCGGGCCGCAAGGTCCGCGCCCACGCCGACGCCCTCGCCGACATCTTCACCACGCTCATCCGCACCCACCTCTTCACCGACGCCCTCGACCCCACCGCCCCGACCACCCCCCGGGACCTGGACCGCATCGCCCGGACCGTCGAGCGGCTCCGCCCGCTCTCCAAGGGCGTGCTGGAAGCCGAACTCTCGATGGCCATGGACCGCCGGGTCCGCCGGGAACTGGAGGAATGGCTACGGGAGGGGCACGACGCGGAGCCGGTACCCGACGAGGAAGGGCCTACGACCGGATAGGCGCCGCGCCGCTACAGCTCGTACGCCACCGTCACCGGCGCATGGTCGCTCCACCGCTGGTCGTACGCCGCCGCCCGCTCCACGAACGCCTTCACCGCGCGTCGGGCCAGGCCGGGGGTGGCGAGGTGGTAGTCGATCCGCCAGCCCGCGTCGTTGTCGAAGGCGCGTCCCCGGTAGGACCACCAGGAGTACGGGCCCTCGGTGTCCGGGTGGAGGGAGCGGACGACGTCGACGTAGCCGCCGCGGTCCTCGCCGAGGACCTCGGTGAGCCAGGCGCGCTCCTCCGGGAGGAAGCCGGACTTCTTCTGGTTGGACTTCCAGTTCTTGAGGTCCGCCTCCTGGTGGGCGATGTTCCAGTCGCCGCAGACCACGACCTCGCGGCCGTCCGCCGCCGCGCGCGTGCGCAGGTCGATCAGGTACGGGAGGAACTCCGCCATGAAGCGTTCCTTCTCGTCCTGGCGCTCGGTGCCCACTTCGCCGGAGGGCAGGTAGAGGCTGGCGACGGTCACCCCGGGCAGGTCGGCCTCCACGTAGCGGCCGCTGCCGTCGAACTCCGACGAGCCGAAGCCGACCTGGACGCGGTCCGGCTCGCGGCGGGTGTAGAGCGAGACGCCGGCCCGGCCCTTGGCCGCGGCCGGGGCGTGCACGGTGTGCCAGCCGTCGGGCCGGCGCACCTCGTCCGGGAGCTGGGCGGTCTCGGCCCGTACCTCCTGAAGGCACAGCACGTCGGCCGCGGTCTCCGCCAGCCACGGGACGAAGCCCTTCTTGGCCGCGGCGCGCAGCCCGTTCACATTCACAGAGGTCACCGTGATCAAAACACTCGCCTAGCCCTTCCCGGCCTCTTGTTTGCCCTCAGGCCAGGGGTCAGGCTCCCATACCAGGTGTACGTGCACTGCGACGCCCTCGTTGTCACGGCTGAACACAACGCGGCGCGCACGTTGCTTGAGAAGATCGTTCTTCTCCTTCACGAGCAGGGTCGGCCATTCTTCCATGGTGCCGGCGATGAGAGATCTGTAGTCGGCGACGGTCGTGCAGTCGCAAGATCGGCCTTCCGGTCAGGGGCGGCACGTCGGCCGGATTCCGTGTCCGAACGCTGCGATCTGCTCGGCCTTGTCGGGTCCCGACGCCATCGTTTCCGGCTTCACGGCCACGTCAGGGGACTCGCGGACCCATGCGACAACCCTCACACCTTCGGCTCGAACAAGGCGGAAGGTTGTCCGAAATTGGGTCGTGCCAGTGATTGATCCTTTGTACCGTCAGAACGCTTCAGACCACTTCAGACCACTACTAATACGGGGGGATCTCCATGATTCGTCGTGCCTCACTGGCAGCCGCCGCGTGTGCGGCCGTCGGTTTCTCGCTTCTCACTGTTCCGGCTCACGCGGCCGGAGCAGAGGCGACGCCCACCCAGGCGTCGCAGAAGTTGGCGTCTGGGTCGGACCATGTCAAGTGCACCAGCTTGAGCAAGGGACAACTCTGCATCGTCATGAACAGCCGGCCCCAGTCCATCGATGTCATCTACACCAAAAAGGGTGGCTCGAACATCAAGGCGCAGCTCGGGTATCGCATGAGCGGTTCGTCGTCGTACGCCGGGCTGGAGACCATCAGCGACGGCGACCGGGCCACTAACACGTGGAAGATGAGCTGGCCCTGCAAGAGTGCCGTTGGCCTGATCAAGGTCCAGGGGCAAGGGACCTTCGAGACCCCGCCGGCGACGTTCCCGGGCTGCTGATAAGGCAGCACAGGACAACAAGGGGGAAGTGAGCTGAGGAGCAGGGCGGAGGATCGTCCTCGTACCGGGCGTACTCGGGCGGCTCCGACAACTCAGCGGGACACCGTGGCTGTCGTCGCGGCCCCGAGAGGATCGGCCGGACAGGGCTGGCACACGCCACCGACAGCACCACCCCAAGGGGCCCGCCAGGAGCGGGCCCCTTTCGCATGTCCGCACACGCCTGCCAGGAGCAGGCACCCACCGCACCAGGCGTGCACCCCATGAACGACACCTCGACGAGCAGCACACCGGCCGCCGCGCCGCAGGGCGCCCCGCTGACCGCGTGCCCGTACCCGCGCGCGTCGACGCTGCGTACCGCGTGGATTCGCGGCTATGCCGAGACGTGCCCTGTGTCCGCTCAGCCGGAGACGGCCGAATAGCCGCCTCTTTCGGATCATGCCCGCCACTGCCCCTTCTGGACGGGATAAAAGGGCGTCCCGTCATCACGGATCGGGGCGCCCTCTGTGTTCAGCCGACCGCGGCCGTCACCGTGGCGGCGAGATCAGTCAAGATGTCCACACCGACGTTGGTGTCGTACGTGACATTGGACGAGATGCCAGCAGGGCCCTGGACCTTGACGCCGGAGTCGGCGCTGGTCCCATTGACCGTATTTGATGCACCGATGTCGAGCAGACCTCCGACGCTGATGCCGGTGTTGGCCTTGGATTGGACCAGTGGCGAACCGGGGTCGGCCACCGCGGCAGGGCCTCCGAACAGGACGAACAGGCTTGCTGCGGCTGCGATGCCAGCCGCGTATCGAACGCGCACGGGATTCTCCCTCGGGTGGCGTGGTGTCGCGCCGATCCTTGCCGAGGTAACGGAGCATCACTCGAATGCTCGGCCTGAATACCTCAAACGAGCTAAGAGGCTCTGTAGGGAAGCGACTGCACACCCCACCGACAGCACCACCCCCACGGGACCCGACCGGCACCGCGCCGACGCCGCCCGCCCCGGCGCAGGGCGACGACACCGCCGCGACCATTGCCCGCCTCGAATCCGACCTCGCCGCCGCGCGCGCCGAGGCCGGAAAGCAGCGCGTTACCGCCGAGCAGAAGGTTGCCGACGAAGCCCGCACTCAGCTCGCCCAGCAGATCGGCCGCGCGCTCGGCCTGGTCCAGGACGACACCCCGCCGGGCCCGGCCTCGCTGACGCAGCAGCTCGCCGACGATCAGCAGCGCGCGCGACAGACGGCCGTCGAACTCGAAGGCTGTTCGGAATGCAGACCTGAGGTGATCGGATCGCCAGCTTCGGCGGACGCCAGGCGGTCAAGTACCTGTCTGATAGCACCTCTTGACGGGGCAGACTCCTCAGAGCGAGGTTCAAGCAACAAGTCGCGATGTGCTCGAAGCGGAAGAGGTAGCCATGTCACTACTGTTCTTCGGCAAGGACCCCGACACCGATGAAGATCACTGCCCCTCGGCCTGGGTGGACGAGAAGACCGCTGATCTCGTCCTTCAGGGTTGGAAGGGGGATGACATCACCCGGGCCGAGTGCCTTAAGTTCGGGTCCATCCCCGGCACCGAGGAAGTAATTCGCATCCCGGCCCGCATGGTGCCGCAGATCAGGAAGGCGTGCGATGCCGCAGAACGCGCAGCCTCGGGAGCAGGCTCCCCCGAGCTTCGCTGAGATCATCAAGGACACTGAGCGCTCGGCCGTTCACCTTGAGGCGCGTGACACCTACTTCGACAACGTGCGGTTCGACGCATGGCGCCAAGGCGCGCGAGTCAACTGGGACGATCGCGCCTCATGGTGGCGGCCGTTCCATGACCACATCACTGAGGCGGTAGCCCGTGGAGTACTGATCCGCCGGCTTCGCGTCGTGAGTGAGCCGGTATCGGAGTACATCCGCTGGGAGCACCACGTCACGCGCGGCAATGTGGAAGCAGGCGAGGCGGTTCGCTGGCTTCCCCGGCGTCGCGCCACGGACCTTGCCGTGCCTGGGAACGACTTCTGGCTGTTCGATAGCCGGCTGGCCAGGATTCACCACTTCGGCGGCGATGGCGCCCTCGTGGAAGACGAGTTCAGCACAGAGCCAACCGTGATCAAGTTCCTGGCCGAGTCCTTCGAGACTTTGTGGGAACACGGCATCCCACATGAGGCGTACCGGATCTGATCATCCACGCACCACGTCAGTCGGCCCATGGCTTCGTCTCCGTCCTCCAGCGCCCAAGCCGCTCGCGAGTCTGTATCTGCGCGGCTCAAGGAACTGCGGCTCGACGCTGGCCTGACAACGCAGGGGCTGGCTGACCGGTGTGGATGGCATAAGGCGAAGACCTCGCGCATTGAGAATACGAAGACGACACCCTCAGACACGGACATCACGGCGTGGTGCCGGGCCTGTGATTCGGAGGATCAAGCCCAAGACCTGATTTCGGCGTCGCGCTCCGCTGATTCCATGTATGTCGAGTGGCGCCGTATGCAGCGCACCGGCCTGCGACGCCTCCAAGAAGCAAGCGTTCCGCTCTACGAACGCACCAAGCTTTTCCGGGTCTACTGCTCACGCGTCATGCCCGGCCTGCTCCAGACCGAGGGCTACGCGAAAGCCCTGCTCGCCGAGATCGCCGACTTCCGCTGCCTGCCCGACGACTCCGCACGTGCGGCAGCCGCCCGTGTCGATCGCTCGAACATCATCCGAGATGGTCATCATCGCGTTGTTTTCCTCGTCGAAGAAGATGCCCTCCATCACCGCGTCGCAGATGACACCGTGATGGCCGGTCAACTTGGCTACCTGCTTACTGCCATGTCGTATCCGGCGGTCTCTCTGGGGATCATTCCGAGGTCTGCGCGCCGAGCCATGTGGGGCACGGAGACGTTCACGATGTTCGACGACCAGCGGGTACACATCGAGTTGCTAGCAGCCAAGGTGACCGTGACAACCCCAAGCGAAGTTGCCTTGTATCTACGGGCATTCGCGCGCATGGGCCAGATGGCGGTGTACGGCGCACATGCAAGAGCACGGATCAGCGCAGCAATCGACTCCCTTGGATAGTTCGCCTGCAACAGCCTGCAACGACGTGGACCCCGGGCTGCCGCTGTTCCTAGCGTTGTCGTCATCGAGACGACGCGCGAGGCGAACGGCGGAGGGGTCATGACTAGCCCGATTCGGTACAGCCAACCGCCTATTGAACTGCCTTTGGATGACTGGCTGTTGGCGGGAGAACCGGTACCGGACTGCAAGGTATGCACTGCGCTGGACGTCAAGCGGAGCCGGGCACAGAAGCGGGACGAGTGGGCGTCTGCGTGCGCTGCTGCGCGGGGAATCCGCAACCACGACCGTGGGCACGCTGAGGCGTCATGAGGGCCCAGGAGCTGGATAGGCCGAACCTCGACCGCGCCGAGGCCTGGTGGGCGCAACTCGGCGGCACCCTGGATCAGCGCTCGAACGTGGTGGTTCTACCGCAGGGAGCGAAGGTCCCACCGTGTCCGTTTCCGTGCCTGGACTGCCGATCCAAGGGGCGTCAGTGAATGCTCTGCCCCCACAGACACACCATGACTGAAGAACAGGCCGGCATGTGGGTCTGCCACATCTGCCCGGCGATAGTCGGAGCCTGAAGACTCCCGCCCCGGCGGCGGAAACCCTGGACAGGTGAGCGCCGGGACGGGTGACCAACCGCAGAGGAAGCCCTCTGCGGCCTATGGGTCATGCCCTCGACGGTACGGCGGCATGGCCCCTTGCGAAAGAGGAGGTTGGTAGATGAGTGCCTTAGCCGTCGAGACGTACGAGACGCGCACGCCCGACACGGAAGGCTGGCGCGGAGTCCCGTTCCGGCACCCCGCCGACATGGAGGCGGAAGGCGGCAAGCACGACGGTGGGCCCATGCCCCCGGAGGCACCCCGCGATCCTCAGCCGCAGGGCGGGGACGGTAAGTAATCCCCACGCCGGCAATGATCGTTCCGGCAGTAGGGACAAGCCGCTACTCGTAACGGTGCGCAGTTACACGGCCCGCCAGCCTCACGCTGGCGGGCCCTCATGGCTTTGGGGGCCTATGTCTCTCACGCCTGCTCTGTAGCTTCGCCTGCATGGGTTCAGCAACGAAAGTGCCCCGACCGTGCACGGTGACAATCAGGCCGCGCTCGCGCAGCACTTCTGCCGCCCGGCGCATCGTGACGTAGGAAGTGCCGTATTCGGCGGCTAGGTCCCGTTCGGACGGCAGTCGCGCGCCGGGCTTGAGGTCACCCGCAGCGATGCGCGCTGCGACGTGGTCAGCCACGGCGACATAGAGCACCTGTGGCGGCTGCGGGGCGAAGTCCGGTACCTGCATAAGCCCAAGTAAGAACACGACGTGGGCCCGACCACCATTCACGGCGTACACGTCCGCCCCGACAGCCGCACGCTACGCGTGGCGGTCACAGCATGACCGCCTCCTGCCTGCTCTGTAAGCGCGAAACGGTCGCTCCCGTGGCAGTGGCGTACGTCGAGCGGGTAAGCGGCCCCGGAGTGACGGTGTACGCCTGCCCCGACTGCGCGCCCCACTTCCGCCCCGGCCCCCTTCCCTCCGAGGTTCCCCCGCCCGCGCGCGGCTGACTCGCCACCGACACCCCGCCCCGCCCGGACACTACGTGCCTGATCACGTAAAGAGTGTTTACCCACGTTGACCGAGGTCACGGTGAGCATCCGGGCGCCATACCCAGCCCGGCGAACTGATCGCTTTCCCGTCTCGTCACACCCGCCGCCCGCGCCCCCGTACGCTTCATGGAATGGAGAACCGTCCCACCGAGATACGCCCCGACGGGGTGCGTGCCACCGAGACACGCCCGGCCGAGATACGCCCGGTCCGTTACGACCACCCCGACGCGGTCAGGCTCGACGGGCTGGTCCAGCAGGAGTACGTCCGCCGCTACGGCGACGGCGACATGACGCCGCTGGATCCGGAGATGTTCGCGCCGCCGCACGGTGCGTATCTGATCGCCTACGAGGGCGGACGGCCGCTGGCCACCGGTGGCTGGCGGGTCCAGGAGGACGCCGCCAAGGGCTACGCGGTCGGGGACGCCGAGATCAAGCGGATGTTCGTGCTGCCGGAGGCCCGGGGGCGGGGGCTGGCGCGGCGGATCCTGGCGGCGCTGGAGGCCGACGCCCGGACCGCCGGGCGCTCCCGGATGGTGCTGGAGACCGGCACCAGGCAGCCGGAGGCCCTGGAGCTGTACGCGTCCAGTGGCTATGTGCTGGTGGAGAAGTTCGGTCTGTACCGGATGCACGAGGAGAGCCGCTGCATGGCGAAGCCCTTGGCGGGCGCGACCGGCTGAGCGGGCGGGCCCGGCCTTCCACCGTTGTTGACAGGCTTCCGGGCCGCTCTCCATACTCATTCCACTAATGAACTAGCTAAAGGGGGGATCCGGGTGAGCGACCCGAGCCCGTGGGCCGTCGAGGCCGAAGGACTGGGGAAGAGATACCGCCGCGGCTGGGCACTGCGGGACTGCTCCTTCCGGCTCCCCGCCGGCCACGTCTGCGCACTGGTCGGCCCGAACGGTGCGGGCAAGAGCACCTTCCTGGGCACCGCGACCCGGCTGGTGCAGCCGACCACCGGCACCCTCAGGCTGTTCGGCACACCGGTCACCGACCCCGCCGTCCTGGAGCGGGTCGCCTTCCTCGCCCAGGACAAGCCGCTCTACCCGCGCTTCACGGTCGCCGAGACCCTGCGGCTGGGCCGCGAGCTGAACCCGCGCTGGGACCAGGCGCTGGCCGAGCGGATCGTACGGTCCGGGAACGTGCCGATGACCGCCCGGATCGGCACCCTCTCCGGCGGCCAGCGCACCCGTGTCGCCTTCGCCCTCGCCTTCGGCAAGCGGCCCGAGCTGCTGCTGCTCGACGAGCCGATGTCCGACCTCGACCCGCTCGCCCGGCACGAGCTGTCCGGGCTGCTGATGGCCGAGGCCGCCGAGCACGGCACGACCGTGCTGATGTCGTCCCACATGCTCTCCGAGATGGAGGAGATGTGTGACTACCTCGTCGTGCTCGCCGAGGGGCGGCTGCGGATGGCGGGCCCGACCGAGGAGCTGGTGCCCGCGCACACGCTGGTGACCGGCGTGGCCGACGGCGACGGCGTGCCCGAGGAGCTGCACCGGCAGCACACGGTGGTCGAATCCCGGGTCACCGGGCGGCAGTTCAGCGCCCTGATCCGGCCCGGCGGCCCGCTCTCCGACGCCTGGGAGGCCCTGGCGCCGAGCATGGAAGAGGTCCTGTTGGCCTATCTGCGCTCGCCCGAGGCTCCCACCCTGATCGCGGACGAGGCCCGGATCGACGACGGAGCCGCCCCGAAGGCGGCGGCATGAGCGGGACCGGTACCGCCGATGAGGCCGATGTGACGACGACCGCGGCGGACCCGGCGGGCAGCGGGCCCGCATCCACCGGCAGCCGGACCCCCGCCCCCCGCCGCGCCCTCCTGCGCGGTCTGCCCTGGCTGGTCTGGCACCGGCACCGCGCCTTCCTGCGCACAGGTCTGCTGCTCACCGTCGCGGGCTGTGCGCTCTTCGCCTACGAGCGCATCGGCCTGATGGACTTCCTGCACGCCAAGGGCACCGATCCGGGCAACGAGCAGCTGGGCAACGATTTCCAGAACACCTTCGGCCCGATGTTCAGCCGCGACGTCAGCGTCCTGAACTACCTGCCCGCCCTCATCGGCATCTTCCTCGGCGCACCGCTGATCGCCGGCGAGCAGGAGCACGGCACGATCAAGCTGGTCACCACGCAATCGGTGAGTCGCAGCCGCTGGATCGCCGCCACGCTCGGCCTGCCGCTGGCCCTCGCCGCGCTGTGCACCGCCCTGCTGTCGGCCGCCTTCACCTGGCTGTGGTCACCGGCCCACGACCTGGCCATGGGCGGCGACTGGTTGACCGGCGGCGCGTTCGAAGCCACCGGCCCGATGCCGGTCGCCAAGACCCTCTTCCTGACCTCCTGCGGCATCGCCATCGGCATGCTGATCAAGCGGGTGGTGCCGGCGATGGCGGCCACCGCCGTCCTCGCCGCGGTCGTCGGCATGATCTGGTCCGAGAAGGTGCGCACCCGGCTGGGCACCATGCGCAGCACCAGCTATCCGTACGACGGCGACGGTCCCCGTCTGCCCCGCGGCTCCGTACGGATCGACGACTGGGTGTCCACCGCCGACGGCAGGCTCTACGGCTTCGGCACCTGCGTCAACGACCGGGCCCCCGACGCCTGCCGGGCCAAGCTCGGCATCGTCAACCGGGTGACCCAGTACTTCGACTACGGACAGCTGCCCGGAATGCAGTGGCTCGGCGCCGGGATCCTGCTGGCGCTGACCGTCGTGGTGCTGGTGTTCGTCGTGTGGCGGGCCCAGAGGCGGCCGCTCTGAACGGCCGAGCGCGGCGCCCTCCGGGCGGCGCTTTGACACCCGGCACGGGCGGCCCGATCATCGAGCGGTCGGGCCGCCCGGCCCCGCCGGCACGACCCACGGTGCACGGGCCGGCACAGGCGGAAGCAGCAGAGAGGTGGTGAGCGCCGTCGAATTCCGGATCGACCGTCGCAGTGGCGTCGCCACCTACCTCCAGATCGTCCAACAGGTCCAGCAGGCGCTGCGGTTGGGCATCCTCGTGGAGGGCGACCGGCTGCCGACCGCCGCGCAGGTCGCCGCGACGACCAAGGTCAACCCCAACACGACCCTGAAGGCCTACCGCGAGCTGGAGCGCGAGGGCCTGGTCGAACCGCGCCCCGGCCTCGGCACGTTCGTCAGCCGGACCCTCGCCCGCCCCGAGTCCGCCGCGGACGCCCTGCTCCGCGAGGAACTCCGCTCCTGGATGGAGCGCGCCCGAGCCGAGGGGCTGGACCGCGAGGACGTCCGGGCGCTGGTGAACTCGGTGCTGGAGGAGCGGTACGGGGAGGGGTGACCCCGGCCCCGACCCCCGGCCCCGGCCCCGACCCCGCCCCGGGACGCGGGCCGTGCGCGCGGCCGCCGGCCCGGTCCGCGCCGCCGGGCCCGTCCACACCGCCGACCCCGTCCGCACGCACCACCGGGCCCGTCCGTACCACCGGTCCGCCCGCACCACCGGTCCGCCCGCCCGCCGGCCCCGCCGCCCGGCCCGGCCCGGGGCCCGCTTGACCCTCACGTAACGTCAGGCCGCACCCTGATCGTCGTACGGAGGCACGCTCCGTACACCGGTGGCGCGCGGCGCACGGGAACCGGCGGAACCGGGCCCCGGCCGCCCACCGGGCACGACGACGGGACGAAGGGCACGGCGATGGGCTACTCGGTCGGGCAGGTCTCCGGCTTCGCGGGGATCACGGTGCGCACCCTGCACCACTACGACAAGGCCGGCCTGCTCTGCCCCAGCGACCGCAGCCCCGCCGGCTACCGCCTCTACAGCGACGCCGACCTGACCCGGTTGCAGCAGATCCTCTTCTACCGGGAACTCGGCTTCCCGCTCGACGAGATCGCCACCATCCTGGCGGACCCCCAGGCCAACGCACTCGACCACCTCCGCGCCCGGCGCCGCCTGCTCACCGATCAGATCACCAAGCTGCAACGGCTGGTGGAGGTCGCCGAGCGGGCCATGGAGGTCCAGCAGACCGGGGTGGAGCTGACGCCCGAGGAGCGGTTCGAGGTCTTCGGCGAGGTCACCTTCGACCTCACCTACGCCACCCAGGCCCATCTGAAGTGGCAGCACCACGAGGGCCACCAGCGCTCGATGGCGCGGGCCGCCGCGCACTCCAAGGAGGACTGGGCCACGCTCATGGCCGAGGCGGCCGACTGGCGCCGCCGGCTGCTCGCCGCCTACGACGCCGAGGAGCCGGCGGACGGGGAGCGCGTCATGGACCTCGCCGAGGAGCACCGGCAGCACATCGGCCGCTGGTTCACCCCGTGCCCCACCGACATGCACGGCCGGATCGCCGACGACTTCGCCGCCGACCCGCGCGCCTTCGCCCTGGTCGTCCCGCCCACCGAACAGCGCCCCGGCCTCGCCCCGTACCTGCGCACGGCCGTGCACGCCAACGCCGTACGGCAGGCGGACGGACCGGACCGAGAGAGTGACACGCCATGACGAAGATCCTGATCACCGCCGCCGGCTCGTACGGCGACGTCGCCCCGTACACCGGCGTCGGCGCCCGCCTCCGGGACGCCGGCCACGAGGTCGCGCTCGCCACCCACGACGCCTACGCCCCCCTCGTCCGCGCCGCCGGCCTGGAGTTCCGCCGGCTGCCGGCCGACCCGCGCGCCCACCGCCCCGGCCCCGCCGGCCCCACCGCGCCGACCCGGAACGCCGCCCCGGCCGGCAGGCGCGACCTCATGCGCCGGGCCGCCGCCTTCGTCAAGGAGCTGGGCGGTGGGATGGCCGACGCCGTCCAGTCCGGCACCGGCACCGAACTCCTCCTGCTCTCCACCACCACCGCCCCGCTCGGCCGGCACCTCGCCGAGGCGATGGACGTCCCCGCCCTGGAGCTGCCCCTGGTACCCGGCGCCCCGACCGGCGAGTTCGCCCCCGTCGTCGGCGGCACCCGGTCCCTCGGCCACTGGGGCAACCGCGCCGTCGGCCGCCTCTCGCTCCGCGTCGTCGACCGCCTGTACCGGGACGCGGGCCGCGAACTGCGCACCCGCCTCGGCCTGCCGCCCGCCACGCCCGGTACGGTCCGCCGCCGCGCCGAGGCGGCCGGCCGGCCGGTGCTGCACGGCTTCAGCGAGGTCCTGGTGCCCCGCCCCAAGGACTGGCCGGGCGCCCTGACCGTCGTCGGGAACTGGTGGCCCTGGCGCGCCCCCGACGCCCAACTGCCCTCCGCCGTACGGGACTTCCTCACCGCCGGCCCACCCCCGGTCTACGTCGGCTTCGGCAGCATGGCGGGCGGCGAGGGCGAGCGCCTGGGCGCCCTGGCGGTACGCGCCCTGCGCCGCGCCAAGGTCCGCGGCATCCTCCAGTCCGGCTGGGCCGGCCTCGCCACGAGCCCCACGGACGACGTCCTCACCGTCGGGGAGGTCCCGCACGCCCTGCTCTTCCCCCACATGGCGGCCGTGGTGCACCACTGCGGCGCCGGCACCGCCGCGGCGGGGCTGCGCGCCGGCGTCCCGACCGTCCCCGTACCGGTCGCCGCCGACCAGCCCTTCTGGGCCGCCCGGCTGGCCGCCCGGGGTGTCGCCACCGCCCCGATCCCCTTCGCGGACCTCTCCGCGGACCGCGGCGTCGACCGTCTGGCCCACGCCCTCGGCCTGGCCACCGGCGCCCCCGACCGCCGCAACCACGCCGCCGCGGCCGCCCGGCGCCTCGCCGCCGAGGACGGCGCCGGAGCGGTCGTCACGGCGGTCGACCGCCTCGCGCGGTGACCCACCGCACCGGACGGCCCGGGCCACTCGCCCCGGGCCGTCTCCCCCGGCCGACGGGCCCCACCACCTGATCGGCGGCCCGCCACCCCATCCCGAGATGCGGCCACCCGCCACAGGGCGTGGGCTCGCAACTATGACCACGTTCCGCTCACACACCCCGCTCCCCCGAAGGCTGCTGCGCACCCTCACATCGGCGGCGGCCCTGGCCCCGGCCATCGCCCTGACGGCGTCTCAGGCGGCCGCGACCGCCCCCGCCGACTCCTGGACCCGCCCGCTGCACTCCTGGACCCACTACCGCATCAGTGCGCCCTACGGCGTCCGCGGCAACTGGATGGCCGGCCACCACACCGGAATCGACTTCGCCGTCCGCACCGGAACCTGGGTCAGATCCGTGGGCTCCGGCACCGTCGTGCTCGCCAGGCGCTCGGGCTCCTACGGAAACGCCGTCACCATCCGGATGCGCGACGGCCACTACACCCTCTTCGGCCACCTCTCCCGCATCACCGTCCGTCCCGGCCAGAAGGTCCACGCCCGCACCCGCATCGGCTACACCGGCGACACCGGCCGCTCCACCGGCCCCCACCTCCACTTCGAGGTCCGCGCCGCCCGCTCCTACGGCACGGACATCAACCCCCTGTCCTACCTGGCCGACCACGGGGTACAGCTGCCGCTCCGCACCCCCGACGACTAGACGGCCAAAGGCCCCCGCGTCCGCCGGCGACACCCCCACCACCCCGGGCCGACCGGCCGGTCCGGGGCGCCCTTCCCCGCCCGCACGCCCACTGCGTAGGGTGCGTGACGTCGGAGCACGGATCATGGAGGGGCTGGCATGCAGCGCGCACGCCGCCGGCGGGCCCAGGGGCGGCAGCGGTGAGCACGGGGGCGGAGCCGTCGCGCTCCTCGCCGGCCGCGCACCTGCCGGGCCTCCCGGCGCGGTGGCGGACGGTCGGCTATCGGCGGACCGTGCTGGGCGTGATCCACAACGTCACCTCCGCGACGCGCCTGCTCGACCTGCTGTCGGTGTTCGACGGAGACCCCCGCGTCCAGGTCTTCTTCACGTCGACCGGCTCCTCCCCCTTCGCCGAGGGAATCGAGGAGTTCGCGGCCGCCCGTGGATTCCGCCTGATGCCCTGGCACGAGGCGCGCGGGACGACGTTCGACCTGGCGATCAGCACCAGCCGCGGCGGTGACCTCCAGGAACTCTCCGCACCGCTCATCGGTGCCCCGCACGGCGCCGGCTACAATAAGAAGCTCAGCCGGGAGCCGGGAGCCGGGAGCCGGGAGCCGGGAGCCGGGAGCCGGGAGCCGGGAGCCGGGAGCCGGGAGCCGGGAGCCGGGAGCCGGGAGCCTTCGGCCTGACGGCGGAGTGGCTCGTCCACGACGGCGAGTTGATCCCCTCCGCGATCGTCCTCTCCCACGACGAACAGCTCGAACGGCTGCGCCGCGGCTGCCCGGAGGCCGTCCCCGCCGCGCAGGTGGTCGGCGACCCCTGCATCGACCAACTGCACGCGTCCGCCCCGTTCCGTGACGCATACCGCGAAGCCCTGGGCGTGGCCGCCGGGCAGAAGCTGATACTGCTCACCACGACCTGGGGCGCGCAGTCCCTGCTCGGCCGTTCCGTCGACACGATCCGCCGCACGCTCGCGGAGCTCCCGCAGGACGGCTACCGCGTCATCGCCGCCGTCCATCCGAACGTCTGGTACGGCCACGGCGGCTGGCAGCTCCACTCCTGGCTCAAACCCTTCCTCCGGGCCGGCCTGCTGCTCCCGCCGCCGGCGGGCGACACCTGGAAGGCCGCCATCTGCGCGGCCGACGCCTTCGTCGGAGACCACGGCTCGCTGACCCTCTACGCCGCGGCACACGGCATACCCGGTCTCCTCGCGTCCTTCGACGACAGCTGCGTGGCCCCCGATTCGGCCATGGACCGGCTCGGCCGGCTGCTGCCCCGCCTGTCCCCCGCGCCCCTCCGCCCGCAGATCGAGGACGTCCTGCGCCGGCACCGCACCGATGACCGCACGGCCGACGCGGCCGCCCTGGCCGACGCGGCCGCCCTGGCCGACGCGGCCGCCCTGGTGACCTCCCGGCCCGGGCAGGCGCTCGCCCGCCTGCGCCGGCTCTGCTACGCGTACCTCAAGCTCACCGAGCCGCCAGCCCCGGCCGTCCCGCACCCCGTGCTCGTACCGGAGCGGCCCGCGCCGCCACCGCGCCTCCCCGGTCAGCCCCTCTTCGTCGACGCCCGGGTCGACACGGGCCAACACGGTCACCCCACCGTGACCCTCCGCCGCTATCCGGCCGACCTCCAGGCCGGCCCGGACACGCACCTCGGCGACCACCCCCACCTCGTCGCCGAGGAGGGCGAACCCGATCCCCGCTGGCGGAGTGCGGCCGACATCCTCGTGGCCCACCGGGCCCGGCCCCAGGAGCTGTTCGGCAGCCATCCGGGCTGCGACCTGGTCGCCGTGCGCAGCGCCCACGACACCGCGACCGTGCGCCTGTTCCTGCGTGACGGCACCGAGTTCACCGCCCACTGCCCCGACGCGTCCCCAGAGGCCGAGCCCGCCGTGGCCGCCTCCGTCCTGCACGCCTGCCTCAGCCACGACGCGGACGCCGGGAACGCCGGGAACGCCAGGGATACCGGGGACGCCGGGAACGCCGGGAACGCCGGGGACATCGACGTCACGGTCCGCTTCGGTGGCCGTACGGCACGCCTGTCGCTACGCCGTACCGGACAGCCGACCGCGCGCCTCCTCGGCCCGGACGCTGCCGATCTCCCGGTACGTGGCCAGGGCTGACTCCCAGTCGGCCGCGGCCCGTTCCCCCTCTCCCCGCGCGGCCCGCACGTCGCCCCGTACGAGCAGCACATCGGCCCGCTCCTTCGGGGCGCCGCGCCCCTCGAACAGGGCCAGCGCCTCGTCCAGCGGTGCCAGCGCCTCATCGGGCCGGTCGGCGGCCAGGCGGGCCTGGGCGTAGCGGGTGAGGCTGCGCGCCTCGTTGTAGCGGTCGGGCCGGGACAGCGCGGCGAACTGCCGCCGCGCGGACCGGAGCCGCCGCGCCGCCTCCTCGTGACGCCCGGCGGCGCTCGCGGCCCAGCCCTGGTGGTACTCCAGCAGCGCCCGCCCCCGCGGATGGTCGATGTCGTCGAGCTCCCGGAGAGCCGCGCCGAACAGCTCCAGCGCTTCTGCGGGACGGCCCTGGCGCGCGGCGATCTGCCCGAGGCCTTCCAGGGCCGAGGAGGCGGTCCGCCCGTGGGACACCGACCGGGCCGCCTCCAGCGCCCGCTCGTAGTACCCGCGGGCCGCCGCCAGGTCCTCCGCCGCCCCGCGGTCGACGTGCGCGAACGCCGCCTCGTAGTACGTACGCGCCCGCTCCAGCGGCGACAGCGGCGCGGTGACGTCCTCCGCGGCCTCGACGGCGTGCCGGCACACCTCCAGCCAGAGCGCGTGGTGCTTGCGGCGGAAGAAGAAGCCGTGCGTCGCTTCGGCGAGCCGGCAGACGGCCTCCGGGCGGTTCGTCCTGAGGGCCAGCTCCGCAACGGCGGCGAGGTTCTCCCGATCGGCCTCCATCGCGTCGAGGGCCTGCTCCTCATCGTCGAAGACTCCGGTGAGCAGCTCCGGACGCGCGAACAGCGGGCCGTGCCGCCAACGCCCGGAAACCAGCAGGTCGGTGGCGGCGGACCGGCGCAGGTACCAGTCGACGAGCAGGTCCACCGCGCCGTCGACGGCGTCCGCCCGCGCCCGTTCGGCGGCGTACTCGTGCACCAGCCGGTTCATCCGGCAGCGGTCCTCCGCCGCACGCTCCAGCAGGTTCCCCTCCAGCAGCGTCCGCCGGACCCGGAGCCCGGTCGCACCACCACCGGCCACCTCCTCCACCAGGGCGTCGGCGAACTCCCGGGTGGGGTGCGCCCCGAGCACCCTGAAGGCCCGCTGCGCAGCGGCGTCCAGCGCCTGGTACGAGGGCGCGAAGACATCGCCCATCTCCAGCACCTCCACGAGTGAGGATCGGGCGGCGAGTTGGCGGGCGAGCCCCCGGACCCCTCCGTACAGCGGGTCCGCGGCCAGCGCACCGGCCACCCGCGCGGCGATCGGCAGCCCCGCCAGCGCCGGGATCACCACCCGCAACGCCTCGTCGTCCACCGGCTGTTGCCGTTCCGACGCGGACACCCCGAGGAACAGCTCGGTGCAGTCCTCGTCCTCCAGCACCTTCAACTCCCGGATCTCCGGCTGGTACGCGCCCGCCGCACGCAGCTTGACCAGCTGGTTCCGGCTGGTGACCAGCACCATGCTGGCCGGGTGCCCGGGCAGCAGCGATCCGACCTGCCCCGCGGTGACCACGCCGTCCAGCACCACCAGAGAGGGCTCGGCCTCGGTGAGCAGCCGGAAGTGCGCGGCGAGCGCGCCGAGTTCCGCGGGCATCTCGGACCGCGGAGTGCCCAGCGCGCCGATGAAGGTCTCAAGGACGCTCGCCGCGTCGACCGGCCTGAGGCTCTCCCGCGGACTCATCTCCGCGTAGAACACCCCACCGGGGAAGTCCTCCCGCCGACCGTGCGCCCAGTGCACCACCAGCCCGGTCTTCCCCACTCCCGCCGGCCCGACCACCGCGGTGACCAGCGGCGACCTCCGCCCACCCAGCCCGGCGACCAGCTCGTCGAACGCCCCGCACTCGTCCGTGCGGTCGACGAACACCTCGGGCGCCCACGGCAGCATGAACGGCCTGCGCGGCGCCCGCACCGCCCCGTGCCCGTGCCCGTGGAAGTGCTGTGTCAACGAGACCTGCTGGGCCTGCACCACCGTCTCGGCCCGCCCGCCCGTGATGCTGTTGCCGACCGACTCCACGCCGCCGTCCCCTCCTCGTGATGACGCCCCCGCAGTCTGTCACTCGGGGCACCACCGCCACGTGGAATCCCGCCACCGCGCCCACCGTCAACCCCCGTTGTCCCACAGCGGCCGGAGCGCAGCGGCGATCCCCGACAGCACCGCGAGCACACCGCCGACCGTCGCCAGCGCGGTCGTCCCGTTCGGGCACAGCTCCCTGACCAGCCGCCCCCAACGCGCCCGAGTGGCGAGCATCCTGACCTTCTGCCACTTGTGCTGACTCAGGTGGCAGCCCATCAGCGCCCCCTTGCTGCTGTTCCGGCACGCCCCGCCCCACCCCGAGGCGCCGCACCACGCCGGTGCGCGGAAGAAGAAGTAGACCGCGCTCAGCACGGAGAGCACCACGAGCGCCCCCGCCCCCAGCCCGGACGTCAGCCACCCCACGATCACTACGGCGAAGACCACCCAACCCCAGTTCCTGGCCATTCCCCTCATGGCCCGCGAACCTACTCAGGTCCACCGCGCGCCCACAGGGGGCATCCGGGGCGCAGCACGGCGCCACCGCAGCACACCCTCCGCCCCGCACCGCCCCCTCCAGCGGCCCGGCGCTGCTCGCTCCGGTGTGCGCGCTCATCGGCACTTCGCTGCCGTACGGCGCGAAAAAGCCCCCACCGGATCATCCCGGAGGGGGCTTTGTCGTGTGGTGGACCTGAGGGGACTCGAACCCCTGACCCCCTCGTTGCGAACGAGGTGCGCTACCAGCTGCGCCACAGGCCCTTGCGACGAGTGAAACTCTAGCATCCCGGTCGCGGTGCTCGGAAATCGCTTCCGGCGCTGGTCAGTGGAGGGCCGTCAGGCGATCGCCGGGTGCGGTGTGGGTCACTCGTTCGCGGCGCGCGGGCGGTCCTCTTCCTCGTACTGGTCGAAGAGCGGGGTGCGGCCGCGGGTGCGGCGGGGGGTGGTGATGTCGGGCTGGGGGTGGGGGTGGTCGGGGGCGGCGCTGGAGCGGGCGGAGCTCCAGGCGTCGTCGGCTTCCAGGTCGACGTGACTGGTGGCACGCGGGGCGACCGGGGCGGTGACGTAGGTGGGGAGGGGGACCGGGACGGGCTCCCAGCTGCCGGCGGCGGGGCGGGGGCGCTCGCGTTCGCGCTGTTGGTCGACCCACTCGGCGTGGTCGGTCTCCTCGACCACGGCGCGGCGGCCGGCGGTGGGGGAAGGGCGCGGGGCGGGAGTCGCGCGGGGCGGCTCCGGGGCGGCGTCGACGGGGGCGTCAGTACGGGCGTCGACGGGGTGGTCGTCGGCGGGCGGCTGGTCGGCCGCCTGCCGAGGGCGGTGGCGGCGTTCCCGCAGTCGCTGTGCTGCCGCCTCCGCCTTGCGCTGGTCCATGGTGAAGGTGAAGCGGCGGCGCTCCTGGGCGCGTAGGTACACGATGTACGCGGTCAGCAGGAGGGCGGGGATCGCGGGGGCCCAGAGGAAGGGGAGGCCGCCCACGGCCGCGACGATGGCGCCGGTGGTGAAGCTGAGGAAGAGGATGGTGATGGTGCGCCGGCGGCGGGCGAGGACCTTGGCGCGCTTGGCGCGCTCGGAGAGGGAGGGCCGCTGCGGGGCGGGCTGCACCCGGGTGAGGGCCTCCGACCCGTCCACGGCCGCGGGGTCGCCGAACGGCCCGGCGGCGGCCTCGTCGGCCGGGGCGTCCGGGTCCTGCTCCGCGCCCGCATCGTCGCCTGGGTACTCCCCGTGCTCCTTGTCGTAACGCCGCTGCATCGCCGCGCGTCCGGACAGCAGCCGGATGGCGGTGCTGAAGCGCTCGGTCGGACGGGCCTCATTGAGCTCGTCCTGCCTACGGAGCCACATCGGCACCAGGTAGGCGGCCCAGGCCCCGACGATGACTGCGTAGATGAGGCCGCTGCTTCTCACATCTCACACGGTAGAGGGGTTTGCATGGGGCCATCCGCCAATTGGGCCGGTGTGTCGCACGATCTGGCTGATATCTCGAACTTTTTTGTGATGGTAGAGATCCGCATCCCCACCAATCCGGCCAATCGGGAATTACATTCGAACATTCATTTTATTTGTGGGGTGCGCCGGGAGCGGCGGGTTTCACACGGTGCCAGCGGCTGAGGAGGCCCTCGGGCGCCTCTTCGGCGGTGAGGGCGAAAACCGCGTGGTCGCGCCAGGCGCCGTCGATGTGAAGGTACCGCGGGCGGATGCCTTCTTCGCGAAAACCGAGCTTTTCGACCACCCGGCGGCTGGGGGTGTTCTCGGGGCGAATGCAGACCTCGATGCGATGCAGTCCCACGGCCCGGAAGCAGTGGTCCGCGGCGAGCGCCACGGCCGTGGGGATGACACCGCGTCCGGCGACTTCCTGGTCGACCCAGTAACCGATATGCCCGGAACACATGGAGCCCCAGGTGATACCGGCGACGGTCAGCTGCCCGACGAGTTGGCCGCGGTATTCCACGACGAAGGGGAGCATCCGGCCGGCGTGCGCCTCGGCGCGCAGATGGCGGACCATCTGGCGGTACGTCGGGCGGTGCGGCGGGACGAGGCCGGGCGGGGGCGGCGGGATGGTGGCTTCCCAGGGGCGCAGCCAGTCGCGGTTGCGGCGGTTGACCTCGCGCCAGGCTCGTTGGTCGCGCAGCTTTATCGGGCGGAGGGTGACATCACCGTCCGTCAGGACCACCGGCCAGGACGCGTTCAGCTCGGGCTCCCGGAGGGGCTGGGATGGTCGCCGCCGCGGAGCTGGTCGACGGCGTGCGGCAGCAGGTCGGCGAGGACGGCGAGGCCGTCGCGCACGCCGCCGGAGGAGCCGGGGAGGTTGACGATCAGGGTCGCGCCGGCCACGCCGGCCACGCCGCGGGAGAGCGCGGCGGTGGGGACCTTGGCGCGTCCGGCGGCGCGGATCGCCTCGGGGATGCCGGGGACCTCGTAGTCCAGCACCCGGCGGGTGGCCTCCGGGGTGCGGTCGGTGGGCGAGATCCCCGTACCGCCGGTGGTGAGGACGACGGCGTAGCGGGCGGAGTCGACGGCCTGGCGCAGGGCGGCCGCCACCGGGTCGCCGTCCGGGACGACCTGGGGGCCGTCGACCTCGAAGCCCATGGCGGTGAGGCCCTCGGCGAGCAGCGGGCCGCCCTTGTCCGCGTAGACGCCGGCCGCGGCGCGGTTGGAGGCCGTGACGACCAGGGCCCGGGCGGGTCTCATGACCGGCTCCAGTCGCCGGACTTGCCGCCGGTCTTCTCCTCGACGCGGACGTCGGAGATCACCGCGGCCTTGTCGACCGCCTTGACCATGTCGACGACGGTGAGGGCGGCGACCGAGACCGCGGTCAGCGCCTCCATCTCGACGCCGGTGCGGTCGGTGGTCTTGACGGTGGCGGTGATCTCGACGGCCTCGTCGGTGACGGCGAGGTCGACGGTGACGCCGGAGACGGCGAGCGGGTGGCAGAGCGGGATCAGCTCGGGGGTGCGCTTGGCGCCCATGATCCCGGCGATCCGGGCGGTGGCCAGGGCGTCGCCCTTGGGCACTCCCTCGCCTCGCAGCAACTCGATGACCTGCGGCGATACCAGGACCCGGCCACGGGCGCGGGCGGTTCGGGCGGTGACGTCCTTCGCGGAGACGTCGACCATCCGCGCCGCGCCCGCCGCGTCGAGATGGGTGAGGTGGTGCTGGCCGCTGCTCATCGTTCTCCCGGTCGAAACTGCCGCCTGTGGGACGACACCGTACCTCCGGCGGCACAGGGGCACCCGGCGGGCCGTCCCCGGAGGCCTATCCCAGCGGGATGACGTCCACGGTGCCGCCCGCCGGGACGTCGGTGGTGTCCTCGGGGACGACGATCAGCGCGTTGGCGTGGGCCATGGCCTTGATCAGGTGGGAGCCGGCGCCACCGACCGGGGTGACCGTGCCGGCCGCGGGGTCGTGGGCGCCGCGCAGGAACTGCCGCTTGCCCTTGGGCGAGGAGGCGATGGCGTCCGTGCAGCGGGCCGGGGTGGCGGGGCGCCGGACGTCCGGCAGGCCCATCAGGGCGCGGATGACGGGGCGGACGAACAGCTCGAAGGAGACATAGGAGCTGACGGGGTTGCCGGGCAGCGCGAGCAGCGGCGTGCGGTCGGGGCCGATGCGGCCGAAGCCCTGGGGCTTGCCGGGCTGCATGGCCAGCTTGCGGAACTCGACCTGGCCCTCGGCGGCGAGCGTCTCCTTGACGACGTCGTACGCGCCGACGCTGACGCCGCCGCTGGTGACCAGGACGTCGGCCCGGGCGAGCTGGTCCTCCAGGGTGGCGCGGAGGGTCTCGGCGTCGTCGGCGACCGCACCGACCCGGTAGGCGACGGCGCCGGCGGCCCGGGCGGCGGCGGTGAGCTGGAAGCTGTTGGAGTCGTAGATCCGGCCGGGGCCCAACGCCTCGCCGGGCTGGACCAGTTCGCTGCCGGTGGACATCACCACGACCCGGGGGCGGGGGCGCACCCGGACCGTGCCGCGGCCGAGGGCGGCGAGCAGGCCGATCTGGGAGGGGCCGAGGACGGTGCCGGCCGCGAGGGCCGGCTCGCCCTCGCGGACGTCGCTGCCGCGGCCACGGATGTGGGCGCCGGCGGCGGCCGGGCGGTGGATGCGGACCTCGCCGCCGGAGTCCTGGGGCGCGGCGCTGTGGGCGCGCATCGTGGCGGCCGGTCCGCGGCCCGTACCGCCGTCGGTCCACTCGACGGGGACGACGGCCTCGGCGCCGGGCGGGACGGGGGCGCCGGTCATGATCCGGGCGGCCTGGCCGGGGCCGACCTCGGGGAGCTCGCCGCTGCCCGCCGCGACGTCGCCGACGACGGTGAGCGCGATCGGAGAGCCTTCCGTCGCGGCGGCCACGTCGGCGACGCGGACCGCGTAGCCGTCCATGGAGCTGTTGTCGAAGGGCGGCAGGGCGACGGCGACCGTGACGTCCTCGACCAGGACGCAGCCCTGGGCGTCGAGGACCGGCAGCTCGATCGGCTCCAGCGGGACGATCGCGGAAAGGACGTCGTCGAGGTGTTCGGCCACCGACCAGACGCGGTCCTGGTGGTCGGTCCGGCCGGTGGCGTCGTTCAACGTCCTACATCTCCTCGGTGACGTAACTGCGCAGCCAGGTCCGGAAGTCCGGGCCCAGGTCCTCACGTTCGCATGCCAGTCTGACAATGGCACGCAGGTAGTCGCCACGGTCGCCGGTGTCATAGCGCCGGCCCTTGAAGATCACGCCGTGCACCGGGCCGCCCAGGGAGGGGTCGGCGGCCAGCGCCTGGAGGGCGTCGGTGAGCTGGATCTCACCGCCGCGGCCCGGGTCGGTCTTGCGCAGCACCTCGAAGACGGCCGGGTCGAGGACGTAGCGGCCGATGATCGCGAGGTTGCTGGGCGCCTCGGCCGGGTCGGGCTTCTCGACCAGGTCGGAGACGGTCACCACGTCGTCGTCGCCGGTGGGGACGGCGGCCGCGCAGCCGTAGAGGTGGATCTGCGCCGGGTCGACCTCCATGAGGGCGATGACGGAGCCGCCGTGCTGCTCCTGGACCTCGACCATGCGGGCCAGCAGCGGGTCGCGGGGGTCGATCAGGTCGTCGCCGAGGAGGACCGCGAAGGGCTGGTCGCCCACGTGGGGCGCGGCGCACAGCACCGCGTGGCCCAGGCCCTTGGGGTCGCCCTGGCGCACATAGTGCATGGTGGCCAGGTCGCTGGACTCCTGCACCTTGGCGAGGCGGGACTCGTCGCCCTTGCGGTGCAGGGCCTCTTCGAGCTCGTAGTTGCGGTCGAAGTGGTCCTCTAGGGGGCGCTTGTTGCGGCCGGTCACCATCAGGACGTCGGAGAGTCCGGCGGCGGCCGCCTCCTCCACCACGTACTGGATGGCGGGCTTGTCGACGACCGGGAGCATCTCCTTGGGTGTGGCCTTCGTAGCGGGGAGAAACCGGGTGCCGAGGCCGGCTGCCGGAATGACAGCCTTGCTGATCCGTGTGTGCGATGGGGTCATGCGCGACACCATAACCGGCGCTATCGGAACGATGATGAGGGTCCGGTCAAGAGTGCATGAGAGCGGGAGCAAGGGCACACAGTGAGCATCGAGCACGATAGAAAGCGCAGGTTGCGGCGGGATCTCCAGGAGGTAAGAAGATCCTTGCCGCCGGATGTCGTCGCGGCGGCGGGCGAGGCGCTGGCCCGACGGGCGCTGGAGCTGGAGGAGTTGGCTCCGTACCTGGCCCCCACGGGCGCGCCCCCGGAGACCCCTCCGACAGTTGCCGCATATGTGTCGATAGGGGGTGAACCCTCCACTCGTGCGCTGCTCGACCGGCTGCGCGCGGCCGGGGTGCGGGTGCTGCTGCCCGTGCTGATGCCGGACAACGATCTGGACTGGGCGCCCTACGAGGGCGCCGAGCGGCTCGTACGGGCCGGCTGGGGGCTGCTGGAGCCGGACGGGGAGCCGCTGGCCCCCAAGGCAGTCACCGAGGCGGACGTGGTGCTCCTGCCGGGGCTCGCGGTCGACCGCGGCGGGCTGCGGCTGGGGCGCGGTGGCGGCAGTTACGACCGGGTGTTGGAGCGGCTGGAGCGGGCCGACGCCTCGGCGGCGCTGGTGGTGCTGCTCTACGACGAGGAGCTGCTGGAGGAGGTGCCGGCCGAGCCGCACGACCGGCATGTGCACGCCGCGGTGACCCCGTCGGGGGTGCACCGCTTCCGGCACCGGCCGGCCGGCTGAGGAGCGCCGGAGCGACGGCCCGGCGGCGGCCTGCCGAGGCTCCCGGGCCTGCCGGGGCTCCCGGCCGCGGAACGCCGTCGGGCGGGCCGGAGGACCCCCTGGAGGATCTCCGGCCCGCCCGACGGCGTCGGCGGTGGGGCCGCTGCGGCAGCCGGCCCCACGGCGGCCCTACGGCGACAGCGTCAGCGTGTCCTTGCCGCTCTTCTTGACGGCCTCCTCGCTGAACGCCCAGGGCAGCAGCTCGCCCTTGGCCCACTTGTCGGTCTGGTCGTAGTAGTGGGTGTCGTAGGCGTGCCCGGAGGCGCCGGTGAGGTTGATCCAGCGGGACTTGTCGAGGTCGGCGAGGTTGACGACCATCCGCATCGACGGGACCCAGGTGACCTTGTAGCCGCCGGCCGCGTTCCAGCCGGTGGCGTCGACCGCGGCCTCACCGCCGCCGACGTTCCACGGGCCCCGGTTGAACAGGCCCTGAAGGATGCCGGGGCCGTCCGTGCCCAGGGTCTGGTTCTTCAGGAACAGCTGGTGCAGCCGGCCCCAGCTCCAGTTGTCGATGTTCTTGCCCAGCTTGGAGGTCAGCTCGTAGCGGGCGTCCGTCATGGCGTGCGCGAGGAGCTGGTCGCGGTTCTTGTCGCCGGGGCGGCCGGGCCGGTCCTCGGTCTTCCACCAGGCGTTGTTGGGGTCGTCGAGGATGTTCCGGACGACCTCGTACCAGCGGTCGCCGCCGTCGGGCTGGGCGGTGTCGCCGGCCCGCTCGCCGCACTCGCGGACGTAGGTGTCGTTCTCGTCGGCGGGGCCGGTCTCGTCGGCCGGCCGGACGTTGAGGCACTGGCCCTCGACCCGCAGCTCCTTGGGCATCTTGTTGCCGAAGGCCAGCTTGAGGGTGTTGCGCCAGACGGCGTTGAAGTAGGCGGCCGCGGCGGAGTCGGGCTCCTGGGTGAAGTCCCAGCCCTCCAGCAGCTGCTGGGCGTCGCGGACGTACTTGTCCTTGATGTCGATCTTCGTCAGGTAGGGCGTCAGCAGCCGGGCGATCTCGCTGCTGTTGTCCTTCTGGAAGGTCTGCATGTCGTCCGTCGAGACCTTGCCGCCGCCCTTGATCTTCGACTGGATCAGGTCGTTGATCCGCTGGCTGCGGGAGCCGTAGCCCCAGTCCTTGGTGATCAGGTACGGGTACTTCTCGCCGACGACGGCCTGGTTGGCGGTGACGATGTAGCCGCGCTTGGGGTCGTACTCGTAGGGCAGGGCCTTCTGCGGGATGTAGCCCTTCCACTGGTAGTCCGGGTCCCAGCCGGGCGCCGGGTAGGTGCCGTCGAAGTGGCCGTCGCCCTTGCCGCGGACTGGGATCCTGCCGGGCGCCTGGTAGCCGATGTGGCCCTTGGTGTCGGCGTAGATCAGGTTCTGCGAGGGCACCTCGAAGTGCTCGGCGGCCTTGCGGAAGCTGCTCCAGTCCGTGGCGCGGTCGAGCTCGAAGACGGCGTCCATGGACCGGCCGGGGTCCAGCGCGGTCCAGCGCAGCGATACCGCGTAGCCGTCGCCGCGGTCCGGGGCGGCGTTGCCGACCGGGGCGTCCTTGCCGACGTTGCCGAGCTCGTTGTCGCGGTCGGAGACGATCGGCCCGTTGTTGGTGGCGCGCACGGTGATCGAACGGCTCTCACCGCCGGCGACCTTGATGGTCTCCTTGCGCGTGAGGAACGGCCGCTGCTTGTTGTCGTAGAGGTACCCGTCGGCGTCGATCTTCTCCAGGTACAGGTCGGTGACGTCCGCACCCATGTTGGTCATGCCCCAGGAGATGTCCTTGTTGTGGCCGATGACCACACCCGGCATGCCGGAGAAGGTGAAGCCGGAGACGTCGTAGTTGCACTTGGGGCCGGTGGTGCGGCAGTGCAGGCCCATCTGGTACCAGAGCGAGGGCATCTGGGGCGCCAGGTGCGGGTCGTTGGCGAGCAGCGGCTTGCGGGTGGTGGTGTGCTCGCCGGAGACGACCCAGGAGTTGGAGCCGATGCCGTTGCCGTTGGGGCCGAGCAGCGCCGGGACCTCGTCGAGCGTCTTGGACAGTGCGGACAGCTGCGACTTCAGACCGGTGGCGGCGGCGCCGACGCCGGCGGGTGCCGCGTTGGCGGAGCTCTTGGGCGAGAACTGCTTGGTGGCCGGGTCGACCGCGCCGCCGTCGACGATCGGCCGGTTCCGCTGGTACGGGTACGCCGGGTAGAGCTGGGCGATCTGCTCCGGCGTGAAGCGGCTGGTCATCAGGGAGCGGTCGATCTCCTCCTGCATGTTGCCGCGCAGGTCCCAGGCCATCGCCTTGAGCCAGGCCACCGAGTCGACCGGCGTCCACTTCTCCGGCTTGTAGTCGTTCTCCAGGTCCAGCGCCGCGTACTCCAGGGAGAGCGCCGAGCCCTCGTGGTCCCTGAGGTAGGCGTTGACGCCGGCGGAGTAGGCCTGGAGGTACTTCTTGGTACTGGGCGACAGCTTGGTGTCGTACTCCTGCTGCGCCACGTGGTGCCAGCCGAGGGTGCGCAGGAAGGCGTCGGTCTTGACCTGGCTCTTGCCGAACATCTCCGAGAGCCGGCCGGCGGTCATATGGCGCCGGACGTCCATCTCCCAGAAGCGGTCCTGGGCCTGGACGTATCCCTGGGCGCGGAAGAGGTCCTCGTCGCTGTCGGCGTAGATCTGCGGGATGCCGTTGGCATCCCGCACCACGTCCACCGGGTCGGCCAGGCCCGGGAGTTTGAGCGAGCCCGTGGTCTGCGGGAAGGAGGCGCGGACGGTGCTGACTCCCCAGAACGCGCCGAAACCGATGCCCGCCACGAGCAGCAGCACGACAGTGATCGCGACGAGGCGGCCGCGCCGCCCCTTCTTCTTCCTGGGGACCGGGCCGGACTTGTTGGCGGGCATCTCTGTCCTTCGAGGGGCAGGGTGGGAGTGCTGGAGCAACCATAGGCGCACGGGTTCGGGGACCCCTACGCGGAGTCACCGCCAGCACATCCGACTTTCAAGTAATGGTAAATTGTTAGTCTCAGTAACTAGATACGGTAAGGAACGACCACCCCCAGCCCCCCGGCCGGCCCCGTGCGAGGAAGGACCAGCTCCTGACTGTCGACCACCTCAATGAACTCCTGCTGATCTGCTCGCTCGTACTGCTCGTCGCGGTCGCCGCAGTACGACTCTCCTCGCGCAGCGGGCTCCCCAGCCTGCTCGTCTACCTGGGGATAGGCATCGCCATAGGGCAGGACGGCCTCGGTGGCGTCGTCTTCGACAACGCCCAGCTGACCCAACTCCTCGGCTACGCCGCGCTGGTCGTGATCCTCGCGGAAGGCGGCCTGGGCACCAAGTGGAAGGACATCAAACCGGCGCTGCCCCGGGCGGCGGCGCTCTCGACGGTCGGCGTCGCGGTGAGCGTGGGGGTCACCGCCGCCGGAGCGCACTATTTGGCCGGACTTGAGTGGCGCCAGGCGTTGCTGATCGGCGCCGTGGTCTCGTCCACGGACGCCGCAGCGGTCTTCTCCGTCCTGCGCAGCGTGCGCCTGCCGGCCCGCCTGACGGGTGTCCTGGAGGCCGAATCCGGCTTCAACGACGCCCCGGTGGTCATCCTCGTCGTCGCCTTCTCCACGGCCGGGCCGGCCGAGTCCTGGTACCACCTGCTCGGCGAGATCACCCTGGAACTGGCCATCGGCGCCGCCATCGGCCTGGCCATCGGCTGGCTGGGCGCGTACGGCATGCGGCATGTGGCGCTGCCCGCCTCCGGCCTCTACCCGATCGCCGTGATGGCCATCGCCGTCTCGGCGTACGCGGCCGGCGCACTGGCGCACGGCTCCGGCTTCCTCGCCGTCTACCTGGCCGCAGTGATCCTCGGCAACGCCAAACTGCCGCACGCCCCCGCCACCCGCGGCTTCGCCGAGGGCCTCGGCTGGATCGGGCAGATCGGCATGTTCGTCCTGCTGGGCCTGCTGGTGACCCCGCACAACCTGCTCGACGACGTGGTGCCGGCGCTGGTCATCGGCCTGATCCTGACGATCGTGGCCCGCCCGGTGTCCGTGTTCGTCGCGCTGCTGCCCTTCCGGGTGCCCTGGCAGGAGAAGGCCCTGCTGTCGTGGGCCGGGCTGCGCGGCGCGGTGCCGATCGTGCTGGCCACCATCCCGATGGTGAACGAGGTCCCCGGCAGCGAGACGGTCTTCAACATCGTCTTCGTGCTGGTCGTCGTCTACACCTTCGTCCAGGGGCCGACCCTGCCCTGGGTGGCCCGCCGCCTCAAGCTGGGCGACGGCGAGGAGTCCGCCGACCTGGGCATCGAGTCGGCGCCCCTGGAGCGGCTGCGCGGCCATCTGCTGTCCACGTCCATCGGCCCGGCCTCCCGGATGCACGGCGTCGAGGTCGGCGAGCTCCGGATGCCCAAGGGCGCCGCGGTCACCCTCGTCGTCCGGGACGGCTCCAGCTTCGTACCCTCGCCCACGACGGTGCTGCGGCACGGCGACGAGTTGCTGGTGGTCGCCACGGATCCGGTGCGCGACGCGGCCGAGCGACGGCTCCAGGCGGTCTCCCAGGGCGGCAAGCTGGCCGGCTGGCTGGGGGCCGGCGGCGGCCCCGGGCGGCGCGGCCACCGGCCCGGCCACTGACCGCGGCCCGGGGCGCCCCGGCCGAAAAATGTGCTGTAGATCTCCGCGGATACCAAGGAAATCTCCGTGAAGCCCTGGTTAATCCCAGGGCTTCACGCGCTTCGACCTGTAGTATGAAGAGCGAACATGACGAACCAACTCTGCCTGACGCAGAGCTGGCGCGACCGCTCGGCGGCCGCGGTCCCCTGCCACACGCAGCCACCTCTCAAGGTGCGGACCACGCGGTATCACTCGGTCCTGCGCGAGAGGACAGCTCTCGGCGCGCACCCGTGACGACCTTGCGGGCGGTGCGCTACCAGGCGGCAGAAAGGCCCGGCCGTGGCATCCGCGGTCAAGGACTCCCGTCCCGGATACGGACGACTGCTCCGCACCCCTGGTGCATGGACGTTCCTGCTGCCCGGCTTCCTGGCCCGGCAGCCCTTCGCGATGCTGACCATCGGCATCGTGCTGCTCGTCCAGTCCACCACCGGCTCCTACGGCACCGCCGGCGCGGTGTCCGCCACGACCGGTGTCTCGATGGCCCTGTTCGCGCCGCAGAGCGGCAAGCTCGCCGACCGCTTCGGCCAGCGCGCGGTGCTGCTCCCCGGTGTCCTGGTGCACACCGCCGGCGTCTCGGCGCTGATCGCCATCGCCCTGGCACACGCCCCCCTGTGGGCACTGATCGCCGTGGCGGTCCCCACGGGCGCCTCGACGCCGCAGGTCGGCCCCATGGTGCGGGCCCGCTGGGCGGCCCGCCTCGGCGGCAGCCCGCTGATGCCCACGGCCGCCGCCTTCGAGTCGGTCACCGACGAGTTCACCTTCGTCGTCGGCCCCGTCCTGGCCACCGCGCTGTGCACCGGCATCCACCCGGCGGCCGGTCTGGTCGCCGAGGCGGCGCTGACGCTGGCCGGCGGGCTGCTGTTCGCCGCGCAGAAGCGCAGCCAGCCGCCGGTGCACCGGGCCGGGGCCGACGCCGCCCCGCGCGTCTCGGCGCTGTCGGTGCCCGGCGTACGCGTCCTGATCGCGGCGTTCCTCGGGATCGGCGCCGTCTTCGGCGGTATGCAGGTCTCGCTGACCGCGCTCACCCAGCACATCGGGCAGCCCGGCATCAACGGCGTGCTCTACGGGATCTTCGCGGGCGGCAACATGCTCGCCGGCATCGTCTGCGGCGCGATCGCCTGGAAGGTCGGCCCGCGGCGCCGGCTGCTGGTCGCCTACGGGCTGCTGGCGCTGGCCACCACCCCGCTGTGGGTGGTCACCTCGGTGCCGCTGCTGGGCGCCGTCGGCCTGCTCGTCGGCCTGTGCATCGCCCCCGCGCTGATCACCGGCTACACGCTGGTCGAGTCGCTGGTGCCGGCCACCGCCCGTACCGAGGCCTTCACCTGGCTGACCGGCGCGGTCGCGCTGGGCCAGGCGGCCGCCGCCACCTCCGCCGGCCAGCTGGCGGACCGCTTCGGGCCGAGCACCGGATTCCTGGTGCCGCTGGCCGGTACGGCGCTGGCCTTCGTGGTGCTGCTGACGCTCCGCGCCCGGCTGGTGCCGCGCCCCTCGTCCGTGGTCGCCTCCCAGGCCGGCGCCGTCGTGGCGCCCGCCGCGGCGGACCGGGAACGGGAGCTGGCGCGCACCTGACCGTCGCGGGCCGCGGAACGGCTCCGACCGGGGCCCGCGAACGTGGAGTCGGTCACCGAAAGCTCGTCACGGTGGACTGATGGCCGGGAATACTGCAAGATGGAGCGTCGTTAGCACTCATCGAGTGAGAGTGCCAGGAGGAAGTCAAGTGCCGACCTACCAGTACCAGTGCACCGAGTGCGGCGAAGGCCTTGAGGCGGTGCAGAAGTTCACCGACGACGCGCTGACGGAGTGCCCCAGCTGCAACGGACGCCTCAAGAAGGTGTTCTCCGCGGTCGGCATCGTCTTCAAGGGCTCCGGCTTCTACCGCAACGACAGCCGTGGGGCGTCGTCCAGCAGCAGCCCCGCGAAGAGCTCCTCCTCGTCGAGCAGCACGTCCTCCTCGGACTCCGCCGGCTCCTCGTCGAGCAGCTCCGACGCCACGTCGTCCACCTCGACCGCGTCGTCCTCCAGCAGCACCACGAGCGCCAGCTCCGCGGCCTGAGCCGCGCACCGCGCCCACACCGCTTCACCGGGCCCCGCCGTCAACCGACGGCGGGGCCCGACGCGTCCACACCGGAGCAGTCGGGCAGACGCCGAGGGGCGCCGACGCGTACCGAGCGCCGCTGACGCATGCCGAGGGTCGCTGGCGCATTCCGACGTGCGCATGCTGACGTGCCCTTACGAGAAGCTTTCATTCCGGTCACCGGCCGTCGAACGGGCGGGCCGCCCGCTACTGTGAGCGCCATGGCTGACGCGGAGATAGGTGTCATCGGCGGCTCGGGGTTCTACTCCTTCCTCGATGATGTGACCGAAATCACGATGGACACCCCCTACGGTGCCCCCAGCGACTCGCTGTTCCTCGGCGAGGTCGCCGGCCGCCAGGTCGCCTTCCTGCCCCGGCACGGCCGCGGCCACCACCTCCCGCCGCACCGCATCAACTACCGCGCCAACCTGTGGGCGCTGCGCTCCCTCGGCGTGCGCCAGGTGCTCGGCCCGTGCGCGGTCGGCGGCCTGCGCCAGGAGTACGGCCCCGGCACGCTGCTGGTCCCCGATCAGCTCGTGGACCGCACCAAGGCCCGCGTACAGACCTACTTCGACGGCGAACCGCTGCCCGGCTACGCATCCGGGGACCCGTCGGCGAGCGGAGGCGGAGCGGGGTGGACCGGCGGCGTCCCCAACGTCGTCCACCTCACCTTCGCCGACCCGTACTGCCCCGCCGGCCGCCAGGCCGCGCTCGCCGCGGCTCGCGGCCGCGACTGGGAGCCGGTCGACGGCGGCACGCTCGTCGTCATCGAGGGCCCCCGGTTCTCGACCCGCGCCGAGTCGCGCTGGCACGCCGCCCAGGGCTGGTCGGTGGTCGGCATGACCGGCCACCCCGAGGCCGTCCTGGCCCGCGAACTGAGCCTGTGCTACACGTCGTTGACCCTGGTGACGGACCTGGACGCGGGGACCGAGACCGGTGACGGCGTCTCCCACGAGGAGGTGCTGGGCGTCTTCGCCCAGAACATCGGCCGACTGCGCGAGGTCCTCTTCGACGCGGTCGCGGCCCTCCCCGACACCACGGAGCGCAACTGCCTGTGCGTCGACGCCCACGGGGGCCTGGACCTGGGCATCGAACTGCCCTGACGGCCTGCGTCCGACGGCGGGCGTCTGACGGCAGGCGTCTGACGGCAGGCATCGGCACCGCCCCCTCCCGGGTGACCGAGTTGTCCACAACGGCGGGGCCGTCCACACCCCGGAGCGGGCGGGAGCGAACTGCGGCACGGTGGTGATCGCCAGTTCCTCCCGAGCACCCGGCAAGGCGGTGACCACCCATGCTTCACACCCCTCGCACTCCTCACATCCCTCGCGCTCCCCACACCCCCCTCTCCCCGCCCCTCCCTACTCCCCCGCGATGTGAAGTGCCCCACTTTGCTCCGGTACGGGCCGGTGGCGGAAGGCGCCGCTGGCAGCGCTTCACACGACGGCGCATGCTCGCCGCCGGACTCGCGATGACCGCCGCAGCACTGGCCGGTGGCGTCTCGTACGGCGCGGCACGACCCGCTCCCACGGCCGGCTGCCCGTCGGCGGCGGCGCCGGGAGGGCGGTAGCCGTGACCGAAGATCGAGTGGCATCCGCCCATAGGCCGGGCGACACTGCTGGGCATGGCGGGGCACCCGCCGCGCGCCAACGGGGACGCGCCCACCGCACCGGTACCGCCGCATCCGTCCGTCCGACGTCCCGGACGTACCGGACCCACTCCCTCCGCACGATCCGCACCGAAGCGCCGACCGATCGCCGGTTCGGGTCGTACGGCTGGACAGTGCCGCCCCGCCCTGCCGTATGTTGCGGTGCTGAGTGTCGATGCACCGTCCGTCATGAGCGTGGAAAGAGGCTGTCAGGTGAGCCAGAGCAAGGGCGTCCTTCAGGGGTTCAAGGAATTCCTGATGCGCGGCAACGTCATCGAACTCGCGGTCGCGGTCGTCGTTGGTGCGGCGTTCACCAACATCGTGAACTCCGTGGTCAAGGGCGTCATCAACCCGATCGTCGGCGCCCTCGGCTCGCAGAACCTGGACAACTACCAGTCCTGCTTGACCACAACTTGCTCGAAGGACCCCAAGACAGGCGCGTTCGTCGACGGCATCTACATCCTCTGGGGCTCGGTGCTCAGCGCCGCCCTGACGTTCCTGATCACCGCCGCGGTCGTCTACTTCCTCATGATCCTTCCGATGAACAAGTGGAAGGAGCGCCAGGAGGCCAAGAAGCCGGTCGACGACGGACCCGCGGCCCCGACCGAGATCGAGCTGCTCACCGAGATCCGCGACGCGCTGATCGCCCAGCGCAACGGCTCGCTCGCCGTGCCGTCCTCGGCCTTGGGCACCATCGGCATCCAGAAGACGCAGGAGTAGCAGGCGCCACCGGCCGGCACACGCCGCCCCGTCGCCTCGCTCAGAGGTGGTGGGGCGGCTTTTCGTCGAGGAAGCGGGCGAGGTCGGCGGCGCTGTCACCGCCGGCCGGCCGCTCGCCCCAGCCGCGGTCGGTGTCGTCGGGCGACTGCTGGCTCAGCGGGTCGTCGAAGATCAGGCGTGCGGCGGACGCGGACACCGGGCGCGCGGGGGCGGCGGCCCGGCCGTCCTCGGAGTCGTCCTCGGCCGCAGCCGGGGAGACTGCCTGGGGCTCGGAGGCCGGCTCGGGTTCGCGGAGGGTTCTCACCCCTCCAGGGTACGGGCGGGTCCGACCGGTGAGCCGGCCGGCAGGGACACACAGCCCCCTTTCGGCCGGCAGCATCCCGGCCGACGCCGCCCCGGACCGCCTCGGGCCCGCGCTCCCCCGGCACCCAGCGCACCATCACGCACCACCGCCCGCGCGGTCGGCCCCCTCTCATCCCGAACTACACGGCCCGCGTCACCCCCTCCCACCCGGACCACACGGCCCGTGCCAGCCCCGTACCAGCGGTCTCGCCGGTACCAGTGGCTTCGCCGGCAGCGGCCGGTCCGTTGTGCGTCGGTACCGTGGCCCACCTTGCGCCGGGGGTGGACCGCTCCCTGGTGGCGCTCCCTAGCGGCCCTTGTCGTGGGTGGGTATGGGGTGCGGGCGCTGGTTGTCGTGGGGGCGGGTCGGGGGGCTCTGGGAGCCATGGCTGCGCCTGCGGGGGCCGTTGCGGTCGGTGCCGGGCAGGGGGTGCCGGGCGTGGACGCGTTCTTCGGGAGCCATGGGACGACGCCTTTCCGTTCGGAGTTCTAGCGGTCCCTGGGGTCGATGGACCACAGGGTGAGCACGACCAGGAAGGAGAGGACCAGGAGGCCCGCGCACCACCACGCGGTGCCGGTGTCGCCGCGCATCCATGCGTCAACGGCGAGCGTCAGCGCCCACAGTTGGCCGATCACGACAGTCATCGCCAACAGCAGACGGCCGGTGAGTTTCGCCGCGCGCTCCGGGTCCTGTTCGGCGCCGGCACCGGGGCCGGGACCGGTGCTGCGCACCCGCGGGTCGCCGTAGCCACTGGTCGGCCGGATCTGCGGATAGCGCTCGCGCACCGGCCGGTTGAGCCGGGGGTCCGCGCTGCCGGGGCGATAGGGCGGGGGTGGGGGTGGAGTGGGGGGTGGGGTTGGGGGCGGGGGCGGGGGTGAGTCGGTCATGTGCGGCTCCCCGTGGGGGCGTTGACCCTGCTCGTCTCCGCGCCCTTGCCACGCGTCCCTGGGCAGCCGAGTTGGGCGGCCAGGTCCGGGTGCGATGCGCTGAGTTCGCGGCACAGGCCCTGTTCGATGGTCTCGTCCGAGCGGGCGGTGCCGATGGCCCAGACGCTGCCGTCGTCGCGTTCGAAGAGGACGACCTTGGGCAGGCCGCGCGGTGGCGGCCCGGCGGTGACGTCTCCGCTGCGGGGGTCGAAGACGCCTTCGTGACAGGGGCAGTACAGCTCGCCCTCCTGGCCGCGTTCCTTGCGCCACAGGACGGCGCAGGCGAGGTGGGTGCAGACGGCGGAGTAGCCGACGAGGGAGCCGTCGGCGAGGCGGACGGCGACCGCGCGGTCCTCCTCGCCCGGGTAGCGGAAGGCGACGGATTCGCCGAGCGGGATGCTGTCGGCGACGAGTTTGAGGTCCCCGCTGTCGTCGCCGTGCCGCGGCAGCACTCCCCCGGCGACCGCCAGCCCGCCGACGGCGAGACCGCCCGAGACGGTGGCCACGATGCGCAGGTAGTCGCGGCGGGTGGTGAGCGAGTCCGCGCTGAGACGGTCACGGAGGTGATCAAGGGCGTGCTCACGGCCGCCGGAGAGGTCATCGGTGGGAGCGTGGCCGTGCGGGTGGTCATCGGTGGGGGCGTGGCCGCTGGGGTGGCCCTCGGGGGAGGTGGCCTCGCCGTCCGGACCCGGGCCCTGTGCCGTGCTCATCGGACGTCGACCCCGTTCACCTCGACGACCGGAAGCCCGCCCGGTACCGGCCACTGCATCTTCTCGGCAGGTACGACCATGGCCACACCGGTCTGCACCACCGTGTCGCCGAAGGAGAACGAGTCGGCGACCTCCACACCGGGCCGCTCGCTGCGGAGGTCTTCGAGGGTGCCGTAGAAGAGGGCCCCGGTCGGGCAGACGGTGGCACACATGGGGGCGAGTCCGTGGGCGGTGCGGTCGTAGCAGAGGTTGCACTTCATCTGGAGCTTCGCCGCAAGGTCGATCTTCGGTACGCCGAAGGGGCAGGCGCCCACGCAGTTGGCGCAGCCGATGCAGCGGGTGGTGTCGGCCTGCTGCACCACGCCGTCGGGGGTGACCAGGATCGCGTCGGCGGGGCAGACCTCGGCGCACGGTGCGAGGGGGTCGGCGCAGTGCATACAGACGGTGGGCAGGGAGGCGACGGAGCTGCCCTCGTCGGGGTAGTCGAGGTGGATCAGCGAGGTGCCGCGGTGCGAGTCGCATTCCCGGCAGGCCGAGACACAGGCCTGGCAGCCGATGCAGCGGCCCGGATCGATGAAGATCGTCTTTCCCATCATGGCGGCGGTCAGCCCCTCTCAGTCCCGCTCCGCGGTGCCGCGGCCCTGCGGTGCGGTGGGTGGTAGCGGATCGGTGCGGGAGACCTGCGCTGCGGGGTACGCCTCGTGGCCGGGCGCGGTGGGCGGCGCGGGGACCTCGTCGACGGCGGTCGCGGCCTCGATGCGGGCGGCGCAGACCTTGTACGCGGGGATCTTCGAGCGGGGGTCCAGGGCGTCGATGGTGAGGATGTTGGCGGCGGTGGGGGCCGGCCAGTGGTACGGGACGAAGACGGTGTCGGGGCGGATCGATTCCACGACGAGCGCGGGGTAGACGGCGCTGCCGCGGCGGGTGACGACCCGTACGGGCTGGCCATTACGGAATCCGTGCGAGGGGTGCACCTCGACCCAGGGGCGGGGGGTCTGTTCGACAAGGGCACCGAGGCGGCGGGTCTGGTTGCCGGAGAGGTAGTGGGCGACGGTACGGCCGGTGGTGAGGGAGAGCGGGAACTCCTCGTCGTACGGGTCGACGGGCGGCTGCCATGTGACGGCCTGGAGGTGGATCTTCCCGTCGGGGTGGTAGGACCTGCCGTCCTCGAAGAGGCGCGGTGTGCCGGGGTGTTCGAGGGTGGGGCAGGGCCAGGCGATGCCGCCGGTCTCTTCGAGGCGTTCGTAGGTGATGCCGTAGTAGTCGTTGACCGTTCCGGCGGAGGCGATGCGGAGTTCTTCGAAGACGTCGCGGGAGTGGGTGAAGCGGAATTTGTCGCCGGCGTCGAGGCGGCGGGCGAGTTCGCACAGGATCCAGGTGTCGGTGCGGACACCGGGCGGCGGCTCCTGGGCCTTGTTGTGTTTGATGACGCGGGCTTCGGCGTTGGCCATGACGCCCTCGTCCTCGGCCCAGACGGTGACGGGCAGGACGACATGGGCGTTGGCGCAGGTTTCGGAGAGGAAGAAGTCGAGCTGGACGTGGAATTCGAGGGCGTCATAGCCCTGTTTGACCACGTGGTGGTGGGGGAGCGAGACGAACGGGTTGTTGCAGACGCCGATGAGTCCGCGGATTTCACCGTGCCGCATTTGATGGACCATCTCCATCATGGAGGTTCCGGCGACCGGCAGTTCGTCCTCCGGGATTCCCCAGAGGTAGCTGATTTCGTGGCGGTGCTCGGGGTTCGTGATGGAGCGGCCGCCGGGCAACAGGTCGGATTTCTGGCCGTGTTCCCTGCCGCCCTGTCCGTTTCCCTGGCCGGTGAGGGTGCCGTAACCGGCACCGGGGCGACCGAGGTTGCCGGTGGCGACACAGAGGTTGATGATCGAGAGGCAGTTTTCGACGCCTTGGCTGTGGTGTTCCACACCGCGCGCGTGCCAGGCCATGGCGCGTTCGGCCCGGGCGAACCAGTGGGCGACCTGCTCGATCCGTGCGATGTCGACGCCGCAGATGTCAGCGGCGCGGGACGGCGGGCAGTGCTCGACGGCGGCTTTCACCTCGCGCCAGCCCGTGGTGTGTTCGGCGAGGTATTTCTCGTCCGTCAGTCCGTCACGGACAATGGCGTGCAATACGGCGTTGAAGAAGGCCGCGTCCGTCCCGGGTTTGAGCGGTACGTGCAGGTCGGCAGTGCGAGCGACGGGGGTTTCGCGGGGGTCGACGACGATGAGTTTGGCACCGCGGTCGCGGGCGCCCCAGACGTACTGGGTCATGACCGGGAAGCATTCGCCGACGTTCGATCCGGCGATCAGTACGCAGTCGCTGAGCAGGATGTCGGAGAAGGGATTGCCGGCCCGGTCGATGCCGAAGGCCAGTTGGTTGGCGCCGGCCGCGCTGACCATGCACAGCCGCCCGTTGTAGTCGACGTGTTTGGTCCGCAGGGCGACCCGGGCGAATTTCCCGACGAGATAGGTCTTCTCGGTGTAGAGGGAGGCACCGCCGAGCATGCCGAAGGCGTCGTGGCCGTACGTCCGCTGAATGCGGCGGATTTCTTCGGCGGTGACGTCGAGGGCTTCTTCCCAGGTGCACTCCCGGAAGGGTTCGTCGCGGTTCTGCCGGATCAGCGGGCTGGTGAGCCGATCGGGGTGGTTGACCTGCTGGTAGGCGTTGATGCCTTTGGGGCACAGCCGCATGCGGTTGATGTCGTGGTTGCGGGGTTCGACACCGAAGACCTTTCCGGCCCGGTTGACGCGGAGGTACATACCGCATTGCACGCCGCAGAAGCAGCAGTGGGTGGGCACGAGGGTTTCGCCGGCCTGGTCGGCGTGCCACCGGTCGGCGGGGATGCCACCGGCGTCGGTGGACGTACGGGTGCCGGGCGGGGCGATGGTGGGGTCGATGGGCAGCGTCACGGGTGTCCCCCGGTGGACTTGCGGGGCATTCCCCTGGGGGAATCCACCGCCGGCGGCGTACGCGTACCTGTTCGCGGCCCGGTCACTTGAAGCCCCGCTTCACCTGGGCGAGGTAGGCCCCGCCGCGCAGCACCCGTTTGCAGCGGGGGCAGTACTCGGCCCATGCGTCGAAGTCCAGGCGGAGGTCGCGCATGGTGCCGCGGAGATTCTCGACGTACGGGGCGGTGTCGACGGGTTCGCCGCAGCGGCGGCAGACGCAGAGCTGCTCGTGCTGCCGGGCGGTGTATTTGAACAGCTGCATGCCGACCGCGGCGGGCCGCTGCACGATGTGGAAGAACTTCCCGAACGGGAGGTAGACGAGGGTGAAGACGACGGACGCCATGTGCAGGGTGGCGAGGAAGGCGTAGCCGCCGCCGTGCAGGAAGATCGCCGAGAAGGTCAGCAGGAGTCCGGTGACGGAGATGACGATCAGGGCCAGCAGCGGCAGGAAGTCGTAGGCGAACCGCTGTCCGGTGCCGGCCGCACGGTCCCGCAGCCGCCGCCACAGGAAGTAGCCGGCGCCGGCGATGACGAGGACGGCGGCGAGGTCGAGGCCGTGGAACACAACCCAGCCGATGGCGTCGGAGGAGTTGAAGCCGAGGACGCCGAAGCCCCAGATCCGCATCTCGTAGCCGGGCCCGGAGCCGGTTGCCGCGGTGAAGGTGAACCATCCCCAGGTCAGCGGGAAGGTGATCAGCGCGGCGAGCACACAGCCCCAGAAGACGAGTTGGTGGGCCGCCCAGCGCGCGGTCGAGCGGGCACCGAGGAACTTCTGGAAACCGAGGTAGGTGGCGGCCATCCGGGGCAGCGCGGTGGGCGCCCGGCGGAAGTTCTCCGCGGAGAAGAGGGCGCGCAGGCCCTGTCGGAGCAGTCGGCGGGCGGGCGGTTCGCTGACCCAAACGGTGTAGCGGTAGGCGACACCGAAGGCGAGGAAGACCGTGGCCACGGCGTACGGGAGCAGCGCGGCGTCGAAGTTCCGCAGCATACGGCTGCCCAGGACGATGGCGAGGACCAGAAGGAGCGCAACGGCCGTGGCGACCATGGTCGCGCGGACGGCCGGCGGCCGGGTCCGGGGTGGCACCGCCGTCCCCTCCGGGGCGATGTCCGGGAAAGGTGGGGGGTCCGAGGGCTGTCGCACGGGCCCCACGCTAGGCGGTGACGAGGTGAATAGCCCGTTTTGTGGCCTTAGTGGGTGAGGCTCCGGGGTTCCCGTACGGGGGCGTACCGCCCCGTCGGGTCAACGGCCGTCCGCGGTGCCGGCCAGGGCCTCGTGCCACCACAGGTCGCGCCCCGGCTTCCAGGACACCGGCCGGGAGCACCGGTTCACCACCAGCACCGACCGCTCCGGCGCGCCCCCCGCGGCCGCGCCCCGCGCCAGTGCATGGTCGAGCAGCGCCTTCACCGGCCGTACCGACCCGTCCCAGAACGCCGCATCCGCGGTGATCAGCACCTTGGCGTCGGACGCGCGGGTCCTGGTGACCAGTTCGGGCACCGTGAGCGACACCGGCAGCGTGGTGCGTATCGCATCCAGCCGGCCGCAGGCGAGCGTGGCGATCACCGATTCCGGCACCAGCGGGAGGTGGACCGCGACCCGGTCGCCGGCCCGCACCCCGAGCCGGGAGAGCGCGGCGGCGGCGCGTGCGGCCTGGTCGAGGAGCATGCCGTGGGTGAGTTCCTCCAGGCGTCCTGGCTCTCCGCTCCAAGTGAGGGCGATCCGGGACGCCTCCGACTCGGGAACTCCCCGGGCGTCATCTATTTGCTCTGAAGTCACACGGCGCAACATGCGGATCAGCATGGAGATCACCGATCAACGTTCGCTGAACGTCCGCTGTACGGGCCGGCGCGCTATGCCCCAGGGGGATCCCCTACGGGTTCGGGTTTCCCCTTGTTGCCGTCCTTCCCCGTTCTGGTGCGGTCCACCCCTCTTCGGCCGGCCGAATCACCGCGCGGCCGAATCGCCACGCGGTTGAATCACCACGCGGCCGAATCACCACGCGGTTGAATCGCCGTCCGACCCAGTGGCCGCGCGGCCCAATCACCACGCGGCTGAGGCATCACGGGTCTGAGGCGTCACGCTGCTGAGGCGTCACGGGTCTGAGGCGTCACGCTGCTGAAGGGTCTCGCCGGCTGCGGGACCCCTCGGCCGGGGGAGCGTTCACCCCACCCCCGCCGTCGCCGCGTCATAGCCCCCCGCCACATCGCACACGTCGTCGAAGCCGCGCGCCTCCAGCAGTGCCGCCGCGATCACCGAGCGGTTTCCGCTGCGGCAGTACAGGACGACCGGGCGGGCCGGGTCCAGTTCGGTGACGCGGTCGGGGAGGGTGGCCAGCGGGATGTTACGGGCGCCGGGCAGGGCGCCCGCCTGGTACTCGGCGGGGTTGCGCACGTCGATCAACTGCCCGCCCTCCACCGGCAGTTCGTCGGGCCGGACGCGGTGGCTGTGACGCACCAGCGCGGGTGCGTCGGCCAGCACCCCGGTCGGGTCCGGAAGGTGCCCGATGACGTGGTCGTAACCGATGCGGCCGAGGCGGAGGCGGGCCTCGCTCTCGGTGCCGGGGTCGGCGAGCAGCACGATCGGGGTGCCCGGGGCGACCACGGTGCCGGCGTACTCCGCGAACCGGGTGTCCAGGCTGGTGTGGAGCGAACCGGCCAGATGCGCACGGGTGTAGGCGGCCAGTGGTCGGCAGTCGAGGAGGACGGCGCCCTGCTGGTCACGCGCCGCGAGCGCCGCCTCCAGGGTGAGGGCGGCCGGCGGAGTGGCGTCCAGGAGGGGGTGGCCGTCCCGGTTGAGGGCCGCGTCGTGGGCGAAGTAGCCGGGGGTGGCGGGCTGCCCTGCCGTGACCAGACGGACGAAGTCGGCCTCCGGCATCGGCTGTAGCGCGTAGTTGAGGCGGCGTTGGTCGCCGATGGTGGAGCTGGTCTCGGTGGAGAGGCTGCGGCCACAGGCCGAGCCCGCGCCGTGTGCGGGGAAGACCCGGGTCGCGTCCGGGAGGACCATGAGTTTGCCGTGCAGGGAACGGTGCAGGCGCACGGCCATCTCCTCCGGGGAGTGCCCGGCCGCGGAGAGCAGGTCGGGTCGGCCGACGTCGCCGACGAACAGGGTGTCGCCGGTGAGCACGCCGAACGGCACCTCGTCGTCAGGGTGTTCATGGACGACCAGGCAGATGGATTCCATGGTGTGCCCGGGGGTCGCGAGGACGGTGAGGGTGACCCCGCCGTCGTCGCCCTCCCCCAGGCAGATGCGTTCGCCATCGCGTAACCGCCGTATGGGGAAGCCGGTTTCGGCCGCCTCCCCGAAGGCGATGGCGGCCCCGGTGGCACGCGCGATTTCCAGGTGGCCGGAGAGGAAGTCGGCGTGAACGTGCGTCTCGATGACGAGTTCGATGCGCAGTCCCGCGGCCTCCGCGTCCTGTAGGTAGTCGTCGACGTCACGGCGCGGGTCGACGAGGACGGCGCGTCCGGTGGTCGGATCGCCTATCAGATACGACGCCTGGGAGAGGCAGTCGAGGTAGTACTGCGCGAAGTGCACGGTCGGCCTCCAGGGGGCGGGCGCCACACATGGCGGTCGGGTCCGCCCGTAGGTGCGCGCGTAGGTGTGCGGTCTTGGCTGTGCGGGGTGGGTCCGCGAGCTGGCTGTGCGGGTTGGGTACGCGGGTTGGGCCTGCGAGTCGGGTGTGCGAGTTGGTCGAGCGGTCGTGGCGTGCGGTCGTGTGAGGTGGTGCGTGGGGTGTGCGTTGTGCGGATGCACGGATGTACGTACATTAAGGAGCCGGGTCGGCGGGCGACAAGCTGGGTGCCCCCGCCGGCCCGCCCAGGACGCCTTTGTGACCGTACGTCAGACAGGCGTGGCACCTGAGAGCCGAGAGCCGACGGCACCCGCGGAGGACCCACCATGACGACCGAGCCGTCGGACGGCGCGCACGCCTCGCGCCCCCTCGACCGGCGCTCGCCGCTCCCGCTGTGGGCGCAGCTCCTGAACGATCTGCGCCGCCGGATGGAAGCCGGTGCCTTCACCGAGGAGTTCCCGGCGGAGCACCGGCTCACCGGCGAGTACGAAGTCAGCCGGCACACCGTCCGCGAGGCGCTGCGCCAGTTGCGCGCCGACGGCCTGGTGATCGCCGAACGCGGCCGCGCCAGCCGGCTGGACACCCGCCGCATACAGCAGCCGCTCGGCTCGCTCTACAGCCTCTTCCGCGAGCTGGAGGGCCAGGGCCTGGAGCAGCGCAGCGAGGTGTTGCGGCTGGAGCGGACCGCCGACGCGACGGTCGCGGGGCACCTGGGACTGGTCCCGGACGCCCCCCTGGTCGTCCTGGAGCGGCTGCGGCTCGCGGACGGTGAAGCGCTCGCCCACGACACCGCGTACCTGCCCGTCGAGATCGCCGAACCGCTGCTGGAGACGGACTTCGGCCACACCTCGCTCTACGGCGAGCTGGCCCGGCGCTGCGGGGTGAAGGTCACCGGCGGGCGCGAGCGGATCCAGCCGTTCCTGCCGGACATCCGGCAGGCGTGGCTGTTGGGGCTGGCCGACCGGGAGGCGGCGTTCGCCATCGAGCGGCTGGGCCGGGCCGGGGAGCGGCCGGTGGAGTGGCGGGAGACGGTGGTGCGCGGCGACCGGTTCACGTTCGTCGCGGAGTGGTCCGACGACAGTCCGGCGGTCGCCCTCGCGCCGCGCGCCTCGTGTCCGTCCTCGTAACGTGTCCGTCCTCTTAGCCGTCGCCGCGCTGCCGTGCGGGCTGCTGATCGGTCTGTTGCTGGGTGCGCTCGGCGGCGGCGGTTCCGTCCTGGCGGTGCCCGCGCTGGTCTACCTGCTGGGCCAGTCGCCGCACGAGGCGACCGCGGGCGCACTGGTCGTCGTCGCGATCGGCGCGGCCGCCGGCCTGCTCAGCCATGCCCGTGCGGGCCGGGTCCGCTGGGCGGCCGGCGCGGCCTTCGGCGCACTGGGCACCGCCGGCAGCTTCCTCGGCACCCGGTGGAGCGCGGCAGTGGCACCCGACGTCCTGATGGCCGCATTCGCCGGGCTGATGCTCGTGGTGGCGGCGCTGCTCCTGATACGCGCGTTACGTGACCGGCGGGCAGCGGGAGCCCAGGGCGGGAGCGCGGCGGGACCTGAGGGCGAGGGCGGGAGCGCGGCGGGAAGCGAGGGCGAAGGCCAGCGGGCCGTGGGAAACGAGGGCGAGGGCGAGGCCGGGGCGCGCGACCTGCGGCCGCCACCGGACCGGCCCCGCGCCCGGCGTTCCCCCGCCCGTTCCGCCCGGGTGGCCGTCACCGCCTCCGCCGTCGGGCTGCTCACCGGCTTCTTCGGGGTCGGCGGCGGGTTCGTCGTGGTTCCCGCCCTCACCCTCGTCCTCGGCCTGGAGATGCCGGTCGCCATAGGCACCTCGCTCCTGGTCATCCTCGTCAACTCGCTGACCGCGCTGGCCACTCGGGCCGGCACCGGCGCCCTGGACTGGCCGCTGCTGGCCGGCTTCGCCGCCTGCGCGGCGCTCGGCAGCCACCTCGGCAACCGCCTCACCGCCCGCCTCCGCCCCCAGACCCTGACCGCCGCCTTCGCCTCCGTCGTCCTCGTCCTCGCCGTCACCATGGCGGCCACCGCGCTGCCACGCCTCTGACCTGCTCCGTAGCCATCAGCCTCTAGTCATCAGCCCCGTAGGGATCAACCCCTAGCCACCGACCCGTAGCCACCGGCCCGTAGCCACCCGCCGCACATCCATCCGCCGCGCTGCGCCACCCAGCCGCAATCCGATCCGTGCCCCGGCAACCGAACCCCAGGAGGAATCGCCCCATGGCCCCCACGCCCGCCCCCGCCCCCGCCCACCACCAGGTCCTCATCGTCGGTGGCGGCACCGCGGGCATCACCGTCGCCGCCCGGTTACGCCGTGCCGGTGTCCGGGACGTCGCACTGCTGGAGCCTTCCGAGACGCACTGGTACCAGCCGCTGTGGACGCTGGTCGGCGGCGGCCAGGCCCCGCTCCGGGCCTCGCTGCGCACCCAGGCGGAGGTCATACCGCCCGGTGTGCGCTGGCTGCGCGAGCGCGCCACCGCCGTCGACCCCGCCGCCCGCACGGTCACCACCGCCTCCGGCCGGGTCCTCTCCTACGGGCGCCTGGTCCTCGCGCCCGGACTGCACCTCGACTGGGACGGTGTGCCGGGCCTGGCCGGCGCGCTCGGTCACGGCGGTGTGACCAGCAACTACCGGCCCGATCTCGCCCCGCTCAGCTGGGAGTTGATCCGCCGGATGCGCCGCGGCACGGCGGTGTTCACCATGCCGTCCGGGCCGGTGAAGTGCGGCGGCGCCCCGCAGAAGATCGCGTACCTGGCGGCCGACCACTGGCGCAAGCGCGGCGTCCTGGGCGCGATCCGCACCATCCTGGTGATCCCGGAGCCAACGCTGTTCAAGGTGCCGGTCTTCGCCCGGACGCTTGAGGAGGCCGCCCGGCGGTACGGCATCGAGGTGCGGCTGAGCTCCGAGATGACCGGCCTGGACGGCGCGGCCCGGGAGGCGGTGATCACCGACCACACCACCGGCACGGCCGAGACGGTCCGCTACGACCTGCTGCACGCGGTGCCGCCGCAGCGCGCCCCCCAGTGGGTCGCCGACGGCCCGCTCGCCGACCCCCAGTCCCCCTACGGGTACGTCGCGGCGGACCGCCGAACCCTCCAACACCCCGACCACCCCGAGGTGTTCGTCCTCGGCGACGTGGCGAACCTCCCGACGTCCAAGACGGGTGCCGCGATCCGCAAACAGGCCCCGGTCGTGGTCGACAACCTCCTCGCCGGCCTGCGCGGCCGCCCCGCTACCGCCCACTACGACGGCTACACCTCCTGTCCCCTGGTCACCGCGCGCCACAAGATGCTGCTCGCCGAGTTCGACTACGACCTCCGCCCCACCCCCTCCATCCCCTTCATCGACACCACCCGCGAACGCACCGACATGTGGTTCCTCAAGCGCTACGGGCTGCCCCAGCTCTACTTCAGGGGGATGCTCAAGGGACTGGCGTAGCGGCCGGACGGGCCTCGCGGACACCCCTGGTCCGGGGCGTCCGCCCTGGTCCGAGGCGTCCGCCCCAGCGCGAGGTGTCCGCCCTAGTGCGAGGTGTCCGCGCGGCGCACGTCCGCCACCGCGCAGCTCACGTTGTCCGGCGCCCCCGCCGCGTGGGCCGCGGCGATGAGCCGCTCCACGGCCTGCTCGGGGGTGGCGGCGGCGGTCAGGACGTCCTGGAGGGTCTCGGGCGGGACCACGCCGGTCAGGCCGTCGGTGCACAGGAGGTAGCGCTCCCCGGGGTGGGCCTGGAGGAGTTGCAGGTCGGGGGTGAACTCGGTGGTGCTGTCGAGGGACCGCAGCAGCACGGCGCGCTGGGGGTGGGCGGGGGCCTCCTCGGGGGTGAGGCGACCCTCGTCGATCAGGGACTGCACGAGGCTGTGGTCGTGGGTGATCCGGAACAGGCCGGAGTCGCGGAGCACATAGGCGCGGGAGTCGCCGATGTGCAGCAGCGCCAGGCGTGAACCGGCGCGGAGGAGGGCGGTGAGGGTGCTGCCGGTGCTGTGGTCGGCCGAGAGGGCCGGTGGTGCGGCGCGGTGGGCCTGCCGGGCCGCCTCCTCCAGGACGAGGAGGGGGTCGGCGGCGGTGAGGTCCCGCTCCTCCAGTGGCACGAGTGCCTCGATGGCGGCGGCCGCGGCCAGGTCGCCGCCGGGTCCGTAGCCGTCGGCGACGGCCAGCAGCCGGGGGCCCGCGTGGACGGCGTCCTGGTTGGCCGGGCGGACCAGGCCCCGGTCGGTCCGGGCTGCGTGGTCCAGGGTCAGCGGGGTGCGCGAAGCGGTCATGGCGGTGTCCTTGTCCTTCCGTTGCAGTTGGTCGACGAGGAAGGCGGCCAGGTCGCGGCGGGCGGCCGTGTCGGCCTCGACCCGCACCCAGTACGCGGCGACCGCCTCGGCCGCCGCGGACGGCGTCAGCGCACACACCTCGCGGATGCGGACGAGCGGCATCCCGAGCCGGCGCAGCCAGGCGACCAGCCGGGCCCGCTCCAGCTGGGCCGGGGCGTAGTGGCGGTAGCCGTTGACCGGGTCGACGTGGGCCGGGGGCAGCAGACCGAGCTCGTCGTAGAGCCGCAGCGCCTTCGGCGAGAGGCGGGAGGCCCGGGCGAACGCCCCGATGGTGAGCAGCTCCTCGCCGCCGGTCCACTCGGTCATGTCCCCGCCTCCCTCCGTCTCCGCGCCGTCCGGGCGCTCCCGTGCCGGACACCCGGCCGTCCTCCTCGTGCCGGGCCGCCGTAGGGGAAGACCCCCTGGCCGGCCGGGCACCACCGATGCTGGGGCTTCCCCCAAGGACAAGGTCAAACGGCGTGGGTCAGTCAAACGGCGTGGGTCAGTCGGCTTCCGCCGCTCCGGCCGCCCCCGGGGCCAGCTGGTCGAGGGCCGCCGCCGTCAGGGCCTGCACGCCCATGGTCAGGGTCGGGCGGACCACCGGCACGAAGCGCGGGGAGTGGTTGGAGGGGATGTCCTGGGCCAGGCGGCCGGCGGCCAGCGCGGTGCGGAAGGCGTCGGGGTCCCAGCCGCCCAGCCACCAGTAGTAGAGGGGAGCGCCGGCGGCGGTCGCCAGGATGCCGGCGTCCTCGCTGCCGGTCGCCGGTTCGTACTCGAACAGCCGCTGCTCGCCGAAGAGTCGGGTGAACTCCGCGTTGACCTTCCGGAGCGTTGCGGGGTCGTTGACGGTGACCGGGAAGGAGTCGATGAGCTCCGTCTCGGGCGCGCGGTCGGCGCCGGAGGCGGTGGCCTCGGCGCGGGCGATGCGGTCGATGGCGGCCAGCACGGCGGTGCGTACGGTCTCGTCGAAGGTGCGGACGCTGAGCCGTACGACGGCCCGTTCGGGGATGACGTTGGCGGTGTCCCCGGCGTGGAAGGAGCCGACGGTGACCACCGCCCGGTCCTTGGGGGCGACCTCGCGGGCCACGACGGACTGCACCCGCTGGACGAAGGACGCCGCCATGAGGATCGGGTCGACGGTGGTCTCGGGGCGGGAGCCGTGGCCACCGGTGCCGTGGAAGGTGATCTCCAGGCTGTCGGCGGCGGCCATACAGGCGCCGGGGCAGTACGCGATCAGCCCGGCGCCGAACGGGGCGACGTGCTGGGCCAGCACCACGTCGGGCGTGGGAACCAGGTCCTTGCGGTAGAGGCCGGCGTCGAGCATGGCGCGGGCTCCGCTGCCGACCTCCTCGGCCGGCTGGAAGAGGGCGATCAGGGTGCCCGACCAGTGGTCGCGGGCGGCGGCGAGCAGGTCGGCGGCGCCCAGCAGGCAGGTGACATGGACGTCGTGGCCACAGGCGTGCATCCGGCCGGGGACCGCGGAGGCGTAGTCCAGGCCGGAGTCCTCGGTGACGGGCAGGGCGTCCATGTCGGCGCGCAGCAGGACCACCGGCCCCGGGCCGTTGCGCAGCACGCCGACCACGCCGGTCCGGGCGATGCCGGTGGTGACCTCGTAGCCGTAACCGGTCAGCCGGCGGGCGGCCTCGGCTGCGGTGCGGGTCTCCTGGAAGCCGAGTTCGGGGTGCTGGTGGAGGTCCTTGTAGAGGGCCACGAGGTCCGGGAGGCGGTCGTCGAGCGGGGCCAGGACGGTGGCGGAGGTGGTGTGCGGGGCGCCGCCGGGCGCGGTCGGGCCACCGGGCGTAGTGGGGCCACCGGGCGTAGTGGGGCCGCCGGGCGTAGTGGGGCCACCGGGCGTAGTGGGGCCACCGGGCGCGGTGGAGCCGCCGTCGGTCGTCGCCCGGGTCGAGACTGTCGTGCCTGTCGAGCCGGTCATCCCGGTCTTGTCACTGTCGCTCATAGGCGCATTCGACCACGGAACACCCACCGGCATCGAACGCACCGGCCCGCCCCCGGGGCCCCGCCCGGCCGACCGGCGGCGTGCGCCCGCCCACCACCGGGAGACCGCCCCGCTGGCCGGAGTTGGCGGTTGCCCGCTCCGTTCACCGTGACACCGGAGCCGGCGACTGCAACCGTGGATCACCCGCCTGCGGCCGGGAGCAGCAGGCCCAAGTCGACGACCGGAGGCTGACGTTGGCCACCTCGCCCCACCGTCCGACCGACCTGCCCCAAGACCTCACGACCCATGTGATGGACCAGGCCCTGGGACACGTCTTCACCGCCGCGCTGCGCACCGCGGCCCACTACCGCATCGCCGACCGCCTCGCCGAGGGCCCGCGCACCGTCGAGCAGCTGGCCGCCGCCACCGACACCCACGCCCCGCACCTGCGGCGCGTGCTGCGCTACCTGGCCACCCGCGGCATCTTCCGGGAGGACGCCGCCGGCGCCTACCAGCTGACGCCGGCGGCCCGGCCGCTCCGCACCGACGTGCCCGATTCGCTGCACGCCGCCGTGCTGATGATGACCGACGAGCTGTTCCTGCGGACCTCCGCCGCGATGCCGGAGGCCGTACGGCACGGCGGGGCGTCCTTCGAGCGGATCTTCGGGACGCCCCTCTTCACGCACCTGCTGACCGACCCGGCCGCCCGGCAGCTCTTCGACGACGGGATGGCGTCGCTGTCCGCGCCGGTGGACGAGGCGGTGGCGGACATCTACCCGTTCCCCGAGACCGGCACGGTCGTGGACGTCGGCGGCGGGCGCGGCGGACTGCTGCGCGCCGCGCTGCGCCGCCGCCCGCAGCTGACCGGTGTGCTCTTCGACCAGGCGCCGCCACTGGCGCACCACCTCCTGGACGGCGACGAGCTGAAGGGCCGCTGGCGCACCCAGGAGGGCGACTTCTTCACGTCCGTGCCGGAGGGCGGCGACGTCTACGTCCTCAAGCACGTCCTGCACGACTGGCCGGACGAGGCCTGCCGGCGCATCCTGCGGACCTGCCGGGCGGCGATGACGGCCGGCAGCCGGCTGCTGGTCATCGAGTCGGTGCTGCCGCCGGGGAACGCCCCGCACTTCGGCAAGACCCTGGACGTGGCGATGATGGCGGTGGTCGACGGGCAGGAGCGCACCGCGGACGAGTTCGCCACGCTGCTGTCCGCGGGCGGGTTCCGGCTGACCCGGGTGCTGCCGACGCCGGCCTTCCCCTCCGTCGTCGAGGCCGTCGCCGAGTAGCTCCGGTCGCCGCCCGGATCGACGCGGCGGCCGGAGGGCGCCGGAGGAGACCGCACGACACGCCGCGCCCGGCTCCCCTCATGGGCGGCACCACCCGCCCGCGCTCTACTGATCACGGCCGCCGGGACCGACGAGAGGAGCTGATGTGCCGGTCCTCATGCGCGCCCGCAGTCGAGACGAGGAGCACCGCGCCGCCACCCCCCTGGAGCTCTTCTTCGACCTGTGCTTCGTCGTGGCGGTCGCCCAGGCCGGCCGTCAACTGGCGCACGCGCTCGCCGAGGGGCACTGGGGGCACGGCGTCTCCGGCTATCTGATGCTCTTCTTCGCCGTCTGGTGGGCCTGGATGAACTTCAGCTGGTTCTCGTCGGCGTACGACACCGATGACCCGCTCTACCGCGTGGTGACGCTGGTCCAGATGGCGGGGGTGCTGGTGCTGGCCGCCGGCGTGCCGCGGGCCTTCGACCGCAGCGACTTCACCGTCGTCTGGTTCGGCTTCGTGATGATGCGGCTGGCGATGGTCACCCAGTGGCTGCGGGCCGCGCACGGCAGCGTGGGCGCCGAGCGGCGCGCCGCGCTGCGCTACGCCCTGGGGGTGACGGTGTGCCAGATCGGTTGGCTGGGCCTGCTGCTCCTGCCGGTGAGCGCGGTGCCCTGGGTGTTCGTGGTGGTGGGCCTGGCGGAGCTGGCCGTGCCGGCGCTGGCCGAGCGGGCGCGGCCGACGACCTGGCATCCGCATCACATCGCCGAGCGCTACGGCCTGTTCACCATCATCGTGCTCGGCGAGACGGTCGCCGCGGCCACCGTGGCGGTGCAGACGGCGCTGGACGAGAACGACGAGCTGGGCACCCTGCTGCCGATCGCGGCCGGCGGGCTGCTGCTGGTCTTCGCCGCGTACTGGATCTACTTCGCGGTACCGATCCACCTGCACCTGCGTTCGAACCGCCAGTCGTTCCTGTGGGGCTACGGCCACTACCTGGTGTTCGGCTCGGCGGCCGCGGTCGGCGCGGGGATCGAGGTCACGGTGGAGGAGGCGTTCGGCAAGTCTCATCTGACGGCGTACGAGGCGGCGGCCTGCGTCACCGTGCCGGGTGCGCTGTTCCTGTTCACCGTGTGGCTGATCCACTCCCGCCACCAGAAGCGGGGGCCGGCCCAGCAGCTGGTGCTGCCGGTGTCGTCGGTGCTGCTCCTGGCGTGCACCGCCGCCGGGCACTGGGCGGTCCTGGCGGCCGGCCTGGTGGCGTCCGCCACGGTGGCGGTCGGGGTCACCCTCACGGCCCGTCAGGGCACCGCGCCGGCGGAGTGACGGCGGCGGTACCCCACACCCCGTCACCCGTCTCGACGAGCGCCCGCCCACCCTCTCGGCGCAGACCGCCGGCGGCCCCGCCGACCTGCCGGCCCGGGTATCGGCATACCTCCCCGTGGCCGTCCCCCATTAGCGTGCCGAACGGCCGTACAGCCCCGGAAATCACCCTGATTCCGCATCGGATTCGGCCATCTTCCACGCCTGCCGAAAGGGCCCTTCACCAGCACGGCCCTGTGCGAGCGGCACCCCATTCCCCGTCAATTACCCACCAATGGACCCCACTTCTCGGGGCTTCGTGCTCGTGTTCCCCACCGTTCACCAGGGCCACCGGAGGCGCGCCGGCACAGACGCGGTAGGGTGCAGATTGCCCTTTTTATGACAGGGGATTTCCCGCGGGAAGCCCCCGGGGCCGACCACCGCCCGTACCTGAGGAGACGCCAGCCATGGCCCGCCACGCTCAGTCCCGCGCGCGGACGAGACTGTCCCGGCGCAGCAAGGCCGTGGGCGGCCTCGCCCTCTCCACGCTGGTCGGCACCGCCCTGTGGGCGTGGCCGGCATCGGGTGACGACCACGAAAGCCCGTCCGACGCCAAGAGCACCACGTCCACGACGGCTTCCGGCCCGGACACGCCACGCACTCCCGCCGTCGCCGCGAAATCCGCCCCGAACGCCGCACCGAACGGCTCCGCCGGACGGCCGATCCCCGGCCTGAGCGACGCCGCCCGCAAACGGATACCGGCCAACGCCCGACAGGTGCTGGTCGTCACGGGCAAGGACATGGACTCCTTCCAGTCCCGGGTCGTCCTCTACACCCGTGAGGAGGGCTCGAACGACTGGGAGGCGGGCCCCGCCTGGTCGGCGCACAACGCCGCCCACGGCTGGACCGACGACCACCACTACGGCGACCTGCGCTCCCCCATCGGGGTCTACACCCTCACCGACGCCGGCGGCCGGCTGCCCGCCCCCGACGGCACCAAGCTCCCGTACGACCACAACGGCAGGTTCGTCGCCGACGGCACCGGCGTGGAGGGCGAGCCGCTCGCCGGCGCCTTCGACTACGTCATCGCCATCAACTACAACCGGGAAACGGGCACCTCCCCCCTGGACCCGGAGCGCCCCTTGGGCGACGCCAAGGGCGGCGGCGTCTGGCTGCACGTCGACCACGACGGACCCACCCAGGGCTGCGTGAGCCTCAAGCCCAAGGCGATGCGGCAGCTGCTGAGCACCCTCGACCCCGATCTGCACCCGGTCATCGTGATGGGACCGGCCCATTTCTGACCGGCGGCCGCTCCCCGCGGGGCCGCAGGACGCGCTGACCGACGTCCTCGGCCTCCGGGTCGGCCACGCCGGGCGGACCGGCGACGGCGCGCTGACCGGCACCACCGTCGTCCTCGCCCCCGAGGGCGGCGCGATCGCGGCCGTCGACGTGCGCGGCGGCGGCCCCGGCACCCGCGAGACCGATGCGCTGGACCCGCGCAACCTCGTCCAGCGCGTCGAGGCGGTGGTGCTGACCGGCGGCAGTGTCTTCGGCCTTGACGCCGCGTCCGGTGTCGTCGGCTGGTTGGAGGACCACCGCCGCGGCTTCCGGGTCGGCCCCGACCCCGCCCAGGTCGTCCCCGTCGTCCCGGCCGCCGCGCTGTTCGACCTGGGGCGCGGCGGCGACTGGCGGGCTCGCCCGGACGCCGCGCTGGGCCGCGCCGCGGTCCAGGCCGCGGCGGCCACCGCCCCCGGGGCCCCGGTCGCCGAGGGCAACGCGGGTGCCGGCACCGGAGCGGTGGCCGGCGGCTTCAAGGGCGGCATCGGCACCGCCAGCACGGTCCTCCCCTCCGGCGCCACGGTGGCCGCCCTCGCCGCCGTCAACGCCGTGGGCTCGTTCGCCGACCCGCACACCGGCGCCCTCTACGGCCACCGGTACGACGGCCCGGCCGCCCTCCCGTCCCCCGACGTGCACGCCGCCGCGGTACGCCGACTCGCCGAGGCGCGGGAGGTGTCCCGGGACCGCTCGGCCGCCTCCGTGCACCCGCCGCTCAACACCACCCTCGCGGTGGTCGCCACCGACGCCGCCCTCACCCGCGCCCAGGCCCACAAACTCGCCGGCACCGCCCACGACGGCCTGGCCCGCGCCCTGCGGCCGGTCCATCTGCTCTCCGACGGCGACACGGTCTTCGCACTGTCCACGGCCACTCGCCCGCTCACCACCGACGGGGCCCTCGCCGGGCCCGCGTTCGGCGTGCACGCGGAGGCCGGCGCGCTGAACGACGTCCTGGCCGCCGGTGCGGACGTGCTGACCCGCGCCGTGGTGCGGGCCGCCCTGACGGCGGAGACGGTGGACGGGCCGGGCGGCGTCTTCCCCTCGTACCGGGAGCTGTACGGGGACGTCTGACCGGACGGCACGGCCCCCCGACGGGCTCAGACCCCCACCGGACGGCACGACCCCGACGGGCTCAGACCCCCACCGCCCCGAGCGCCGACCCGGCCGCATAGGTGACCGCCATCGCCAGCGCCCCGCCCCCCACGTTCCGCAGCACCGCCCGCCCCACCGGAGCGGCGCCCAGCCGGGCACTGCTCCAGCCGCACAGCGCCAGCGCACAGAGCACCGCGCCCACCGTGATCCACAGCCGGTACGCGGCCGGCGGCAGCACGATGGCCAGCAGCGGCAGCAGCGCCCCGGCCGTGAACGCGAGGAAGCTGGCGCCGGCCGCGTGCCAGGGATTGGTCAGGTCATCGGGGTCGATGCCCAGCTCGACCTCCGCGTGGGCGCGCAGGGCATCGTGCTCGGTCAGCTGCTCGGCGACCTCCCGGGCGAGCTGTGGCCGTAGGCCCTTGCCCTCCAACATCTCGGTGAGCTCGATCAGTTCCGCCTGCGGTTCGGTGGCCAGCTCCCGCTTCTCCTGGGCCAGCGCCGCCTCCTCCGAATCGCGCTGGGTGGAGACCGACACGTACTCGCCGGCGGCCATCGACATCGACCCGGCCAGCAGCCCCGCCAACCCGGCCGTCAGGAGCGTGCCACGGTCGTCGGTCGCCCCGGCGACGCCGACGACCAGGCCGGCGGTGGAGACGATGCCGTCATTGGCTCCGAGGACCGCGGCCCGCAGCCAGTTGAGCCGGCTGCCGAGCCCGCCGCCGTGCGCCTCGCCGTGCTCCGGTGTCTGCGCTGTCATCGCCCGAGCGTCTCATCCCGGCCGGGCCCGGCCCGCACGACGCGACCGTGCCCGTCGGGCCGCCCGCACCCCGGTCAACGCGGCCGTTCCCCCGCCCGACGCCCCCGCACCACCACGATGTTGCCGGTGGTAGAACGGCCGTATGCCCGCACCACCCCCCGCCCAGCCCCCGCAACCGCCCCCGCCCACGCTCGTCCAGCCGGCGCCCCGCGAGCCCGCGCCGCGCCGCCGACTGTGGTGGCACCGGCTGATATTCGGGCTCTGGTACCGGCCTGTGGACGTGATGGACGAGGCACGGGACCGCAGCGCGTGGAGCGCGGCGGTGCTGCTGTGCCTGATCAGCGGCGGCATCGGGGTGCTGTCGGCGGACGCCTTCCGCGCCCAGTGGGCGGTCGACCGCGAGGCGGCGCTGAAGCTCGTCGGCCTGGCCGAGGCCGGGGTGCTCGCCGCCAGCCTCGCGCTGGGCGCGGTCACCCACGCGATAGCCCGCACGCTGGGCGGCAACGGCCGCTTCGCGCCGACCGCCAGCCTGTTCATCGTGCTCTTCTGGGTGACGGACCTGCCGCGCCTGGCCATCGCCGCCTGGCTGCCCCCGAACGCCACCTTCGTACAGGCGGCGACCTGGACGACCTGGGGGTTCGGTTACGTCCTCGCCGTACTGCTCATACGGGGCCAACACCACCTGTCGACCTGGAAGGCCGCGGCGACGGTGTCGGTGCAGATGCTGGCCGCGCTGGCGCTGCTGAATGTGGGTCCGGGGCGCTGAGCGCGAGCCGTGGCCCCGCGGCGCTCAACTCCGGCTGGTCAGCTGCCGCACCAGCTCCTCGAACGCCTCCTGCTCCTGGGCGGTCAGCTCGACGCACTCCGCCGCCGGCCCGGCCGGCCCGGTCTGCCGCGGGACCGAGCCGAGCAGCTCCGGCGCCGCGGGCAGCCCCTCGGGCCCGTGCGGCCCGTAGCGGGCCCGCATCTCCCGCCGGTCCCGCCGCATGGCCGCCTCGTACCGCCCGCGCCGCAGCAGTCTGACCAGTCCGACGGTCCAGACGACGGCCACCACGAGGAGCACGCCGAGGCCGATCTGCTGCAAAATCGATACGGAGGGGAGCATGCGGTCCTCCCGGAGGGATGAGGCGCTGGGCTGGAGCCAGTAGACACCACACCTCAGGCCATACGACAGAGGATTCTGGGACTAAAGTCCCGAAGTGACGCATCTCCTATGACATTTCCCAAGATTTCTACCGCCAGAACACCACTCGCGCCCACCCCCACCGGCCCCTCCCTTTCCCACCCACGGGAGGGTGTGGCCCTCCGGGGCTGACAGCCCCGCGCAGCGGCAGCGCCCGCCGCGTGGGGGTACCTCCCGCGCCCTTTAGGCAGTGGGGGAGAAACGGCGAGAAACCACCACGGCGGGACAGCCGACAACGTGGGAAGCCAAGCCAAGCGCAGCGAACCGCTGGACGAACAGCCCACCCCACTGCGAACCTGACTGTCGGACCGACCATCCCTGGCGAATGTGACCTTCGTCACAACCTGGCCCGACCCGCAACCAAATCTGCCTGTAGGTGCTGTTTACCAGCACGGAATTACACAACACCCTTGTATGGAGCAGCTCGTGACATCGCCGGACAACTCCGCGCCCGCTCGGTCCCGCACCCCGCACCAGTTGCTCCAGCCAGCCGAGCAGCAGGCGTCGGGCGCGCCGCGCCGTACCCGCCGGATGCGCCGGACGCTGGCCGTGACCGCCCTGTTCGCCGCGGGTGCGCTGGCGCTGTCCGCCTGTGGCGGCGACGCCTCGGCGGGTGGCAACGACGACGGCAAGAACGGCCAGGCCGGTGCGGACGCCGCGGCCAAGAAGGACGCCTCGGACGCCAAGATCACGGTCTCGTCCAAGGACGGCGCCACCGACGCCAGCATCAACGACACCGGTGTGAAGGTCACCGGCGGCAAGTTGACCGATGTCAAGCTCACCGTCGCCGACTCCGGGGCCGCCGTGGCCGGCGCCATATCGGCCGACGGGCAGTCCTGGAAGCCCGGCGTCCAGCTGGAGCGCGGCACCAAGTACAAGCTCGTGGCGAACGCCAAGGACGCCAAGGGCCGTTCGGCCACCGAGAACGCGACCTTCTCGACGGTCTCCTCGGCCAACAGCTTCATCGGCACCTACACCCCCGACAACGGCAAGACCGTCGGCGTCGGCATGCCGGTGTCCTTCAACTTCGACAAGGTCATCACCAACAAGAAGGACGTCCAGTCCCACATCACGGTGACCTCCAGCAGCGGCCAGGAGGTCGTCGGCCACTGGTTCGGTGCCCAGCGCCTGGACTTCCGGCCGGAGGACTACTGGAAGGCCGGCTCCAAGGTCACCATGAAGATCGACCTCGACGGGGTGAAGGGCGGCAACGGCATCACCGGCGTGCAGTCCAAGACGGTGACCTTCACCATCGGCCGCTCGCAGGTCTCCACCGTCGACATGAACACCCAGACCATGACGGTCAAGCGGGACGGCAAGACCTACAAGACCATCCCGATCTCCGGCGGCAGCCCCGACCACCCGACCTACAACGGGCAGATGGTGATCTCGGAGAAGTTCGAGCAGACCCGGATGGACGGCTCGACGGTCGGCTTCGGCGGTGAGTACGACATCAAGGACGTCCCGCACGCCATGCGACTGTCGTCCTCGGGCACCTTCATCCACGGCAACTACTGGGGCTCCCCGTCCGTGTTCGGCAACGCCGGCACCAGCCACGGCTGCGTCGGCCTGCGCGACAACAAGGGCGGCGGTGGCGACACCCCGGGCAAGTGGTTCTTCAGCGAGTCGCTGGTGGGCGACGTCGTCATCGTGAAGAACTCGCACGACCAGACCGTCAAGCCGGACAACGGCCTCAACGGCTGGAACCTGTCCTGGGCGGACTGGAAGGCCGGCAGCGCGGCCTGACCCGCACGGCTCGCGGCAAGGGCGGTGGCCGGTCCCTCCTGGAGGGGCCGGCCACCGCCCTTGTCAGCTGGAGGAGTGCGGGTCGGCCCACCGGCTCAGCGCGGATCCAGCAGCTCCACCACGCCCGCGAAGTCCTCGCTGCCGTGACCGTCCGCCACCCGCCGCCGCATCAGCGCGAGCACCGGCGCGAAGAGCTCGGGGCTGACGCCCTGGGCACGGCTGACGTCACCGATGGCGTCGTGCGCGACCTGCATGGCGAGGGGGGAGCCGGTCGTCGCGTAGTCGCCGGCGTCGACCTGCGCCGCCATCGCGGGCAGACCGCCCGCCATCGCCTGCAACCACGGCAGCAGCAGCGTGGTGGTGAACTCCGCCACCGGGCCGCCCGCCGAGCGCACCAGCGCGGCCGCGTGCGCGAAGCCGCCGAACATCCCGTACATGGCGCTGAGCAGCGCGAGGTCGTTGAGCGGCGCGAGCCCGGGGTCCTCCCCCAGGTAGACGCTGCGGGCGAAGGCGTCCAGGAGGTCCCGGTGCGCCTCGAAGGCCTCCCGTGAACCGCTGTAGAGCACGAACGCCTGGGGGCCGCCGATCAGCGCGGGGACGGCCATGATCCCGCCGTCGAGGTAGGCGGCCCCCAGCGCGGTCACCCGCTGCGCCATCGCACGCGCCTCCTCGGGGGAGCCGTTGGTCACGTTGACCACCACCCGCCCCTGCCAGGCCGCGCCCGGCTGCTCCAGCAGGGGCCCGATGTCGCCGTAGTCGAGGATGCAGACGATCACGACCTCGGCGGCGGCGACCGCCTCGGCCACCGAGTCCACGCTCCGGGCGCCGCGCGCCACGAGCCCCTCGGCCTTGCCGGGCGTCCTGTTCCACACGGTCACCTGGTGGCCGGCCGCCAGCAACGCGCCGGCCAGTGCCGTGCCCATGCTCCCCAGGCCGAGGACCGCAACACTCTTCTTCACCGTCGTCACGAACCGAACTCCCGCTTCTTGCGCCTCATACCAACTGATGCAGCGGCCGCCGGTCATGCGTTCCGGCGGCCGCTGCATCAGTCTTGGCGGGGGTCCGGCACCGGACAAGTACGCACTTTTTCGTGCGTACGCACCTGAAGGTGCGTACCGGTGACGTGACGTGGGGGCGGGGGGATCACGGGTGGTAGTGCTCGGCGACCTTGGTGGCGACGCCATCGGCCACCGTGACCCGGACGTCGATGACGCCGAGTCGGGCCGCCTTGCGCAGATCGGCGAGGGTGCAGGAGGTCGTGCCGTAGCCGGAGCCGTCCGCGTGCACCCGGCCGTCGGGGGCCTCGCAGATCCCCGCGGCACCCAGCACCTCGGTGCTGTCGGCGATGTAGAACGCCTGCTCCGTACCGGTCTTGGGGGCCACCGTGAGCTTGTCCTCGGTGAGCCACTTCAGCGTGCCGACCCAGGTGCCGTCGACGCCGTGGCGCCCTGCGGACGCACCTCCCGGCGTCCCGGCGCCGCCGCCCTGCCCACCGGCCGCCCGGCCCTGTCCGGGCGTCTCCCGCGTCCGTGCGGTGTTCTTCCCCTTCGTGGTCCCGGCCCCGGCCCCGTTGCCGCCGCCGTTGCCGCCGTCCGCCGCTGCCTGCCCCGCCGGGGCGGACGGGGTGGGCGAGACGGCCGAGGCGGACGGGGCGGCCGACGCCTTGTCGCCGCCCTCCTGGCAGGCGGTCAGCGAGAGCGCGGCGGCGGCGACCAGCGAGGCGGCGGCGAGACGGCGACTGCGGCGCAGTGCGGTGGTGGAGAGCGGCATGAGAATTCCCCCGAGACGATGTGTGGATGCCCATCGGCGTGATGCCCTCGACTCTCGTCGGGCCGCCTAAAGATCCACTAACACGCGGGTAACATCGGCCGCCCCGAGGACCGGCCGCATGCGGGCGGTGCGTCGTGAGCGCCGAGGTCACAACTGTGCTGGCACTGAGTTCACTTGTGGCCGTGGAGGGCCTGATGCCGGTGGTCCTTGGGTGTGGTGCCGTAGGCGGCGCGATAGGCGCGGCAGAAGTCGGTTGCGCGGGGGAATCCCCAGCGGGTGGCGATGGCGTGGATGGGGACGGCGTGGCGTGCTGGGTCGGTGAGGTCGCGACGGGCCGCCTCCAGGCGCAGGCGGCGGATCCACGCGGCGACTGTGGTTTCCTCGTCCCGGAAGAGGCGGTGCAGATAGCTGGTGGAGATGTGGTGCGCGGCAGCGATCACGGCCGGGGTGAGGTGCGGGTCGTGCAGGTGCTCCCGGATGAATGCCTGGATGCGCAGGGTCAGGCTCCGTCGGCGGGTCTCCGGGGGGAGGAAGTCACCGGCTTCGAGCAGGTGGGCGAAGAGCGCGGCGGTCAGATCGGTCAGGACCGTGCCCAGGCGGGGGGCGTCGGCGGGCTGGTATGGGGCGGTGTCCTCGGTGAGTTGGGTGAGGAACTGCGCCAGAAGCGCGCCCATCCCTTCCCGGGTCGACACCGGCGTCCCGACTATCCGGCGGGCCGCGTCGCGCGGGAGCGGTACCAGGGCCTTGGGGATCTCCAAGGCCACGGTCGTGACCGGGGCCCCGGCGCTGTGGACGTCGTTGGGCAGTGAGGAAGAGTTGATGAACAGGTCGTGCTGCTTGTACTGGGTTTCCCGGTGCCTCCACACGCCTGCCCCGGCCCCGCGTACGACGAGTGAAAGATGGTAAGTCTCGGGGTCGGACTGCCGGATCAGCTTCGGCGTGCGACGGAAGACCAACGGCTGGAACGTGGCAGACCACGCGGTGACGGCACCGAGGTCCAGCACGCGCTGGGAAGCCCGGAAGTCGTCGGCATAGTCGCTGCGCAACTCCATGGGCGCATGCGTGCGGCCCAAGAGCTCGGACCAGTAGTCAAACCGGTCCGGCACAGGCACATCGTCACTGCGGAACACCAGCTCGTCCAACAACAGCATTTCCCCCGATTCTGACCGCAGGCCAAAGCGCCCCCACCAGGTGATACACGGCGTGTTGGGACGCCCCGGTTCCATGCCCCGGCGGCCGGGAGTGCGGAACGCCCGCGGCCGCAACTCCTGGAAGAGCAAGCCCGATCCAGGTCCGAGAGGCGCCACACCACCCCACGGGCGGACCACCGGCATCAGGCCCTCCACAGCCACAAGTGAACTCAGCGCCAACGCAGTTGTGCACTCGGCGCTCACGACTCACCGGACGCATTCCGGCATCCTGGAGGGACGTTCGCCGGACAGCCCCCGGCCGGTTGCACGGAGTTCCTGGTCCGCTCTGCCTGAGTGGCTTGACTGCCATCGAGGTCCGCACCGCCGACGCCGGGGAGGCGTGCGCGCTGGTTAGGTGATGATGCGCAGCTCAACCGGTTCACGGGGCCAGGGGCTGTCCGTCGGCCCCCAGGGAGGCCGGGACGGCGCGGGCCGCCAGGGTCCGTAGCTCTTCCGCGGCCGCAGAGCGCACCGCCGCATCCAGGACGCCGGCCCCCACTGGACGCACTGGAGCCCCGACGCCAGAAGTGGCACCGGGGCTCGTCCTACCGGATACGAGGGGCGTTATGCGGCCGCGTCGAATCCCGTGTCGCGCGCCATCCGCTTCAGCTCCAGCAGCGCGTGCTTCTCGATCTGCCGGATCCGCTCGCGGGTCAGGCCGTGCTGCTTGCCGACCTCGGTCAGGGTGCGCTCGCGGCCGTCCTCGATGCCGTAGCGGGCCTTGATGATCGAGGCCGTGCGGTGGTCGAGGCGGTCGATCAGGTCCTCCAGCTCCTCGCTGCGCAGCAGCGTCAGCACGGACTGCTCGGGCGACGCCGCGGAGGTGTCCTCCAGCAGATCGCCGAACTGGGTGTCGCCGTCGTCGTCCACGGACATGTTGAGGCTCACCGGGTCACGCGCCCAGTCCAGGACGTCGATGACCCGCTCGGGCGTGGAGCCGAGCTCACCGGCGACCTCCGCCGGCTCCGGGTCACGGCCGTGCTCGCGGTTGAACTCGCGCTGCACCCGGCGAATCCGCCCCAGCTCCTCGACGAGGTGCACGGGCAGCCGGATCGTCCGCGACTGGTCGGCGATGGAGCGGGTGATGGCCTGACGGATCCACCACGTCGCGTACGTCGAGAACTTGAAGCCCTTGGTGTAGTCGAACTTCTCCACGGCACGCACCAGGCCCGCGTTGCCCTCCTGGATCAGGTCCAGCAGGGGCAGGCCGGCGCGCGGGTAACGACGGGCGACGGCGACGACCAGCCGGAGGTTGGAGCGGATGAAGACGTCCTTGGCCCTGGCGCTCTCCGCGGCCAGCGCCGCCAGCTCCTCGCGGCTGGCACCGGCGGCGTCGCTGTCGGTGACCTCGCCGTCCAGGATCTGCTGGGCGTAGACGCCCGCCTCGATGGTCTGGGACAGCTCGACCTCCTTGGCGGCGTCGAGCAGGGGCGTACGCGCGATCTCGTCGAGGTACATGCCGACCAGGTCGCGGTCGGCGATCTCCCCGCCTACGGCGCGAACGCTGTTGGCCGCGTCAGTGTCGGTGCTGCTGTCCTGACGACGGGCGACGGCACGGGTTGCCATGCGTGTGCTCCCTTTGCGATGAGTCGGTCGCGGGACGGTGGGCGGGCCGGCTGCTGGGCGACGGCGGCGCATCGACTGCGATGCTTGCCGACTGGCCCGTCCGAAGGAAACAACGGCTGGAATCCGGACAGAATTCCCACACGGCTCCGCTATTTTTCTGATCATGCAGTACCCTGCGCCCTCGCAGAGGGAGGCCGGATGCCGGCAGAGCACCGGGAAGTGCAGGTCAGAGCGGGCGTCGAAGCGGACCTCCAGGGCCTTACGGATCTTTACAATCACTACATCCGTGAGACCTGCATCACATTCGACACGGAGCCCTTCACCGTCGAGCGGCGCCGCCCGTGGTTGCTCTCCCACCCCCAAGACGGCCCGCACCGCCTTCTGGTTGCGCACCGGCCGCACGACCCCGGTGGCGCCCTGCTCGGTTACGCGACCAGCAGCGCCTTCCGCCCCAAGCCGGCGTACGCCCCGTCCGTCGAGGTCACCGTCCACCCGCCTCCACACCCGCTTCGGCTTCCGGCACATCGGCACGTTCACGGACGCGGGCCGGAAGTTCGGCCGCTACTGGGACGTGGCCTGGTACGAGAAGGACCTCGACTGAACCCCGCACCCTGATCCAGTTGACGCGCACGCCCCCCGGGTGTCGCCTGGACAGAAGGGCAAGCGAGAGGAGCCCGCCATGGACCAGCACGCCCGCCGGCACGGCGCGAGGGCCGCCGGCTCGCACGGCACCGTCGAGACCGAGCACGGCGCGACGGCCGACACCGGCGCCCGGCCCCCGGAACGGACCTCCCGCCTGGCCGCCCTCGCCGAGCGCGTGCCGCCGACCGTGTCCCTCCCGATCATCGCGGCGCTCGCCTTCGGCTGCTTCACGATCTTCCGCACCCACGCCGCCGGCATCAAAGGCGGCCAAGCCGTGCTCTACGGGCTGGCCGCGGCCGTGGTCACCGGCGTCCTCGGAGTCCTCGTGGTGCACTACGGCCAGAACATGGTCACCGAGACCCGGGCGCTCTCCTACGGTGCGCTCTTCGGCTGCTCGGTGGGCTGGAACTACAGCCTCGGCGGCGAGTCGATCCTCAAGTCCGTCGGCTTCGGCCTGGGCCTGGGCGCCGTCATGTTCGTCACCTGCCTTTACCTCTTCCGCACCCACCGCGTCCGCGAACCGCACGGGGAACACCGGGAGCGGCACGGGGAACACCGGGAGCGGAGGTTGCCGGTGCCCACGCACTGACCGCTGCGCTTGGCTTGGCTTCCCACGTGTTTTTCTGTCCCGCCGTGGTGGTTGTTCGCCGTTGCGCCTGCGGCGGGCTGTGCCGCTGCGCGGGGCTGTTCGGCTGCGGGTGCGGGCCTGCGGGGCTGGGTGTCCGGACTGCTTCGCTTTACGTCCGGACACCCAGCCCCTCCG